>CAYTBC010000066.1:0-22209 GCA_964435765.1 uncultured Desulfosarcina sp. | reverse complement strand
CTAATTGTGGACCAGAACATTATGAAGGCCCTCGATGTATCGGATTATATGTACCTGCTCGAAATGGGGCAGGTTAAACAGGGGGGCGACAAAAGGGATTTTGAAGAGGACATCCGGGAAATTATCAAGGTGTCGTTAATGGCCAAAGAATAGAAGGAGAATATCTTGCTGCCGGATTCCGCCGACGTTGTTGTGATTGGGGGGGGAGTAATCGGAGCCTCCGTCGCTTATCATCTGGCCGGGCGAAAGATAAGCGTTGTTTTGCTTGAAAAGGGCGATGCGGCTTCCGGCAGTTCCGGTGCCTGCGGCGGAACCCTTTTCCTGCAATCCAAAACCCCCGGAAAACACCTGGAAATGGCCCTGGAGAGTTCCAGGCGATTTCTTCATTTGGAGCAGGAGCTGGGTGCCGGCTTTGAATATCAGCGCAACGGCGGCCTGATCGTGATTGAAAGCGAAGCGGAACTTCGAACTCTGGAGCCGGTCTTGGAAAAGCAAAACCAAACCGGTCTGGACGTATCTTTGCTGGACGCCAAACAGGCCAGGGAGCTGGAACCCTCCTTGAGTGAAGGCATATTGGGCGCCACATTTTCACCGATGGACGCTCAGGTTAACCCCATCTTTTTGACGTTTGCCTTCATTAAAGCTGCCCGAAATCGCGGTGCCAAATTTTTTACGCACACCCTGGTAACGGGATTCGGCAGAACATCCCACCGCATAAAGTCCGTGAGAACGGATAAAGGGGAAATCCAAACCGGGACGGTAGTAAACGCCGGCGGCGTTTATGCCGCACAAATCGGCTCTCTGGCGGGTTTGATTGTTCCGATCAAGCCCCGGAGGGGACAACTCGTCGTTACCGAAGCAGCCGGTCCGCCGATCAGACGGTGCATGCTGTCGGCTCAATATATCGCTGCGAAATTCAACCCCGATCTGGCTCGCAAAGGCGGCGGCGTGTCGATTGAACCCACCGCTCGCGGCAATTTCATTTTAGGATCGACCCGCGAATTTGTCGGTTTCGATAAGAGGGTAACTTTGGCCGGAATCGATCATATCGCCAGAAAAGCTTCATCGATCCTGCCGGCGCTTAAAAAAATGAAAATCATTCGGGTATTCGCGGGGCTGAGGCCATTTACCCCGGACGGGCGGCCGATACTCGGCCCCGTTGAAGGACTGGACGGCTTTGTTATGGCGGCCGGACATGAAGGCGATGGAATCGCGCTGGCGCCGATCACCGGTGAGATCATTGCCGAAATGATCGCGGACACTAGAACGAATTTCCCGCTGGAAGAATATCGTCTGGAGAGGTTTGGCACGCATTAATCCGCCCTGAAAAACAGCACCTTCAAAGGTTTAAATGGTTCTTCGAACATGGAAGAAAGTTGTTAGGTTGAAGCTTCCGCGGATTAATTGATGCTGGATGTTTGTTAAGGTATATTGGTTTCAGGTTTCAGTATTCCGGTGTCCCCCCTTCGCCTTCTAGGCTTCGGAGGGCAGGCAGCTCAGCCGCTTAACTGAAAAGCAGACAGGTTAGTCGAAAAAGAAACTAATGAACGTCGAACATCGAATAAATGTATCCTGTCTAATTTAAAAATGACAGAGCGTAGCGAAACCACCCTTCGACATTCAATATTCTGCTGTTCTGCGGTTCGCTTTTTAATTTCGTGTAGTTTCATAGGAGGTAGGTGGCGAAAGGTATAAGGTTGAAAGTGGAAGGTAAAAGGCGCAAGGCTCAAGGAATGGTGTAGAGGGCATAGTCTGCAAGTTAATGGTGAAACTTTAAATCTAAAACCCGAAATCGGATAATTCCGACTTCCGAGCCTCCCAGCATCCAAGCCTTCCAGCTTCCCAGCCTCATAACTTCTGTCATCTGATAAAATTAACCATTCAACCAACAGGTGTTACCATGGAAATAAACAGCGGCGATATCATCGGACAGGTGCTGCGGCGGCAGGGCGTCAAGTTTTTATTCACCCTGTGCGGCGGACATATTTCCCCAATTCTGAGCGGGGCCAAAAAAGAACGGATCCGGATCGTCGACGTCCGGGATGAAGTCAACGCGGTGTTTGCAGCCGACGCCGTCGGCCGTATCTCCGGCACCCCCGGAGTGGCGGCTGTCACCGCCGGGCCGGGGCTGACCAATTCGATTACAGCCCTTAAAAATGCCCAGATGGCCCAATCTCCGGTCATCCTGCTGGGCGGGGCGGCGCCCACGGTTTTGAAAAACCGGGGGGCTTTGCAGGACATCGACCAGCTCGCTTTGGTCAAGTCGATTGTCAAAATGGCCGTCACCATCCGCCGCAATTGCGATATTATATCCGTGCTGGAAAATGCTTTCGACGTTTGCCGCTCAGGGGTTCCCGGTCCGGTATTTATCGAATGCCCGATAGACCTGCTTTACAGTGAGTCGATAGTACGTCAGTGGTATGGCGTGGAGTCCGATTCAAAGCGGGAGGGCGGCCTGCGAAGCCGGATGCTGGATTTTTATTTGAAGCGCCACGTGGATCAAATGTTTGCCTGTGAGTTCAAGGAAATGGAACCCGGCAAGCCCGGGCTGTCATCGCCGGAGCTGGATGCCGGGAAGGTGTCCAGGGCCGCTGAATTGATTGCCGAGGCCCTCAAACCGGTGCTCCTCATCGGCAGTCAGGCCATGCTCCATCCTGCTGACATCGAAAGGCTTGCCGCCGCTGTCGGATCTTTAGGGATTCCCGTGTTTCTGGCCGGCATGGCCCGCGGGCTGCTGGGAAGATCCCATCCCCTGCAGATGCGGCATCAAAGAAAAAAAGCGCTCAAAGAAGCGGATCTGGTGATCATTGCCGGGATGCCTTGTGACTTCCGTTTGAACTACGGGCGCTCCTTCGGCGCCGGGACCCGGATCATTTCCGTGAACCGCAGCCGAAAGGATCTGCGCTTGAATTGCCGGCCCGATCTGGCAGTTTTATCCGACCCGTTTCTGTTTTTATGCGCGCTGGCCCAAGAGTTTGGTCCGAACTCAAGCCCCCGGGAATCCTGGATCCGGACACTTAAGAAAAATGATGACGCGCGTGAAGCGTTTATATCCGAGACGGCCGGCCAAGAGACCGAATTCATTAATCCGCTTTTTCTGCTGAAAAGACTCGACGCGGTGCTGAATGAAAAAAGTATCATTGTGGCCGACGGCGGCGATTTTGTGGCTACCGCTGCCTATATATTGCGGCCGCCGGGACCTTTGACCTGGCTGGACCCGGGCGTTTTCGGCACCCTCGGGGTCGGTGCCGGGTTTGCTCTGGGATCCGGGTTGATGCACCCGGATTCAGAGGTGTGGTTGATTTATGGGGATGGGGCGGCGGGGTTCAGTCTGCAGGAATTCGACACCTTTGTACGCCATGGGGTGCCGGTGATCGCCGTCGTCGGCAACGATGCCGGCTGGACCCAGATCGCCCGGGATCAGGTGAATATATTCGGCGACGATGTGGCCACAGTATTGCGAAGGTCGGATTATCATCGCGTGGCCGAAGGGTTCGGCGGCAAAGGTTTTCTCCTTGAAAAAGCGGAAGACATCGACTCCATCTTTCAGGAAGCAAAACTGGCCGCTAAAGCCGGACACCCGGTTTTGATCAATGCGCTGATCGGCAATACGGATTTCAGGAAAGGATCCATCTCGGTGTAAACCCCAATCTAAAAATGCCATATTGCGGCAGTTAAAGCGGCCGATCTTGGGGCGCGGAAAAATCAAAGTCGGTTTGGGATTTTAGGCAATTCAGGTCACTTTAGGCATTTGTTTATGATGCAATATCAGCTTGTTATAACAATGGGTTGCAATAAAAAATAATTTGACAAAGCAGAGCTAAGCAAGTAACTCTAAAATACCTTTGGAAGAATAGAAGATCAGAAGAATGGAAGAAAGGACGAATTCTGATCTTTTGTCAACGCCGGGATAGATTTTTGCCTTTGTGTGGTACGAAGCTTTTGCTTTCACATGGCGGTCAACCGCCGAACGGATGCGCCGGCACCCCCTTTACATTCAACTTTATCCGGAAAATTCCGCCGGCCAGGGTCTGGACTTTTTTTTGTTCGTCGTTCAGTCCGACCGATGCAGAGGTGATGAAAAGATCATCCAGGTTGGGCCCGCCAAAGGCGCAGGAGGTCACCAGGCTAGCTCCCGGGACATTAATTCGGTCCAGCAGTTTGCCGGTTTGCGGATCCCAGCGGGTCACCTTGCCGCCGCCCCAGTGGGCAATCCAGACCATGTCTTCCTCATCGATTGCCATGCCGTCCGGCAGCCCCAGGCTCTTATCGATCTGAATCGCCGTTTTGCGGTTGGCGATATCCCCGGTATCGGCATCATAGTCGAAGGCCGCAACCTCATAGGTTGGAGAGTCGATAAAGTAAAAACGCTTCGCATCCGAGGTCCACACCAACCCATTTGAAATCGAAACCTGATCGATCATGGTGCGCACCGTCAGGTCGGCGTCCAGACAATAGAGCGCGCCGGCCCCTTCCGTCGCTTCATCGGCCATTGTGCCAGCCCAGAATCGTCCGGCCGGATCACACTTGCCGTCGTTGAATCGGATACCTTCGCTTTTTTTTTCCGCCACCATTACGACCTTGCCTGATTCCACGTGCAGGCGGGCAAATCCATCCCGTTGTGCGATCATTAAGTCGCCGGATTTGCAGGGTACCACCGTGCCGACATCCTGGCTCACCTGCAAGACTCGGTTGCGGCCGGTGGCGGGATTGTAGATATTTACCGTCCGCCCCACAATGTCCACCCAGTAAAGGCAGTTTTACACAGAGTCCCACAGGGAACCTTCGCCCAAAATGGCCCGGGCCTCTAGAATCGGTTCAGCAATTTTGGCCATCGTTTTTCCTCCTTAAAGAAAATCCAGGTCCGCCCCCAGATGGGCCTGGAGCACGTGGGTTGCGTGCAGTTTAAGATATCCCCGTGGCGGTGCAGGTTTTATTTTAAAGCCGGCTCTGCGCCTTGCCAGCTCATTTTCATCCACGAGCAATTCCAGCCGGCGGTGCGGGACATCGAGCTCGATGAAATCGCCGTTTTGCACCAGGGCCAGCGGTCCGCCGACGGCGGCCTCGGGCGAGCAATGCAATACGACCGCACCGTAAGCCGTTCCGCTCATGCGCGCATCCGAAACCCGCACCATGTCCTTGACGCCCTGGGCGGAGAGATATTTAGGAATCGGCATCGAGCCCGCCTCCGGCATGCCGGAGCCTACGGGGCCGGCGTTGCGCAATACCATCACGTGATCGGAGGTGATCTGCAGACGCGGATCATCGATGCGGTCGGCGACATCCTGGGGTGATTCAAACACAACCGCCGGTCCCCGGTGTGTCATCAGGGCGGGGTTGGCGGCGGCCGTCTTGATGACGGCGCCGTCGGGCGCCAACGACCCGTTGACGACCGCCAAAGCGCCGGCGGCTGCAAGCGGGGATTCAAGCGGCCGGATGGTGCTCTGCCATCCGGCGGTCGCGGCGATATCACTCAACTCTTCGGCCATGGTGCGGCCGGTGACGGTCATGGCCGAGGTGTCCAGCAGTGGTTCCAGGGTTTTAAGGAGCACCGGCATCCCGCCGGCGTGATAAAAATCCTGCATGTAGCCTTTGCCGGCTGGCTTGCAGTCAACCAGAACCGGGACCTGCCGGGAGCTTTCATCGAAATCATTTAAAGTCAGCTCGATGTGTGCGCGCCGGGCGATGGCCAGCAAATGAATGATGGCGTTGGTCGAGCCGCTGAGGGCCGCCAATACCCGCAGGGCATTTAAAAAGGAGGCCCGGGTCAGGATATTTTGGGGTCGCAGGTTGTTTTGCGCCAGATAGACCGCGCGGCGGCCGGACATTACGCAGTTTTTCAAGCGCGCACCGGATGCATGGGGTGGGGCGGCCCCGCCCGGCAGCATCAGGCCCAGGGCTTCCGCCAGGCAGGCCATAGTCGAAGCCGTGCCCATAACCATGCAGGTTCCCCCCGTAAAGCAAAGGGATTCCTCCACCTCGTTTATCGCCTGCGGATCCAGTTCCCCGCCGCGATACTGCGCCCAAAAGCGCCGGCAGTCCGTGCAGGCGCCCAGCCGTTCTCCGCGCCAGCTGCCTGTCAGCATGGAGCCTGCGACAACGCTGACAGCCGGTATGTTGGCCGACACCGCCGCCATGATTTGGGCCGGCACGGTTTTGTCGCAGCCGCCCAGCAGAACAACGGCATCCATGGGCTGGGCGCGAATCATTTCCTCGGTTTCCATGGCCTGCAGGTTGCGAAACAGCATGGTGGTCGGCGATGTCAGGATTTCGTTGAGCGATATGGTCGGAAACACCAGCGGCAGCCCCCCGGCTTCCAAAACGCCCCTTTTGACGGCGCTGATCATTTCAGGCATCTGGCGATGGCACACATTGTAATCCGAGCTGGTGTTAACGATGCCGACCACAGGCCGCTGTAAATCTACGCGGTCGTAGCCGGCTGAAGCCAGAAAAGCCCGGCGCATGTATTTGCTGAACTCCGTATCCCCGTAGGTTGTCAGGTTACGGTTGATCCCGGTATCTTCCATTTTTTTTTGCATGCTTGTCCACCCCCTGGCCACGCGCCGGAATAAGGGCCGGCGGCCTATTTCAGATTTTATCCCTTCTAACAAGCCCCTTGATCCTTGTCAATCGGCTCCTGCGGGTGTGGAGGTTTAAATCGGTGTCGAAGATA
This sequence comes from uncultured Desulfosarcina sp., assembly GCA_964435765.1. Lineage (GTDB taxonomy): Bacteria > Desulfobacterota > Desulfobacteria > Desulfobacterales > JAFDCJ01 > JAFDCJ01. Next base: position 15,536 of record CAYTBC010000066.1, on the reverse strand, counting down.
TGAAAATCGTTGATAACGTCCCGTATTTATATTATTCAGAAGATTACATCCGTTTGCACGATTTCACCATTATAGCCCGGAGATTTAAGGAGAATGCGCAATGAATGAAAATCAACAATCAAAAACCCATGTGTTTTATTCGCCCACTAAAATTGTCGTCGGCCTGAATTCGGCCGCCCTGGTGGCTGCCGAGGTCAAGCAGTTCGGCGGCGGCCGCGTTCTGGTGGTGACCGATCCAGGCGTGGTTGCCGCGGATTTGATCGCACCGATTGCGTCATCCTTAAAATCCGGCAAGATTGACTACGTGATCTACGATGGGGTTGAACCCGAACCGCCTTCCAGGGTGATCGATCGCGGGGCTGAGATCTTCCAGTCCGAAGGCTGTGATCTGGTTCTGGGCGTCGGGGGCGGAAGCTCCCTGGACGTCGCCAAAGGCATATCCATTCTCGCCGTCAACAAGGGCAAGATTTTGGACTACTGCGGTGTCGATCAGGTGCCCCAAAACGGGGCGCCGTTGATCCTCATGCCCACCACGGCCGGCACCGGCAGTGAAGTGACCCGGGTGCTGGTGTTGACCGATGAGGAGCAAAACACCAAAAACGTCGTCTTCACGCCCTATGCTCTTGCGAACGCGGCCATTGTCGATCCATCTATGACCGTCAGCATGCCGCCCACGGTGACGGCCGACACCGGCATGGACGCCATGGTCCACGCCGTGGAGACCTACGTGTCCATGAACGCGACCGTATTTTCCGACATCCTGGCGGAAAAGGCCATCCAATTGATTGCCGCATACCTTCCGGTTGCCTGGTCCAAAGGATCCAATACCGAAGCCCGCTACAACATGTCCCTGGCGGCGACGCTGGCCGGCATGGCTTTCGGCAGCGGCGGTCTGGGCGCCGTGCACGCCCTGGCGTATCCACTGGGCACCGAGTATCACATGACCCACGGGCGCACCAACGCGATCATGCTGCCGCACGTCATGCGCTACAACCTCGCCGGCAGCCCTGAGAAATACGCCTGGATTGCCGAGTTGATGGGCCAGGACACCGCGGGATATTCGCCGCTGGAAGCGGCCGAACTGGCGGTGGTCGCCATCCAGGAACTGCTGGATACCGTCAATGTTTCCTGTCAAATCAGAGACTACGGCATATCTGAGGCGGATCTGCCCAAACTGGTCGCCGGCGGGATGAAGCAGGCCCGACTGTTCGTGCCCAACCCGCGGGACCTGAACGAGGCGGATGTTGTTTCAATTTACAAAGAAGCATATTGAGCAGATTCAACAATGCGTCTAAAATTGTCATATGGTCAAAAAGAATTGCTTTCGCAGTTGCCGGGTGCCGAACGGGTGAGTGTCAGACAGGTGATGCTTTCCGTTAAAAGCGCTCATCCGGAAATATACCAGCGGTGGTGCGATGCGGAGGGGCACCTGCGCCCAACGCTCAACATTTTCATCAATGGCGAACATATTCGCTATCGCAGCGGTCTGGAGAGCATGCTTGCAGAAGGGGACGAAATTTACATCATTCCGCTGATCACGGGAGGATAAAGTTGAAGGCGGAGGGCAGAATGTGGAAGGTGGAAGCAAGATGGCAGAGGGAGGAAGGTGAAAGGTAGATGTCGAAAGGCTCACGGTGCACGGCGTGGGTTAGATGAAGTCAGTTTATTATTTGAATTAATGCATATTCACAACAACCAAGGAGGTAATCATGGCGAACGGATACATGGGACATCTTTTGAATGTTAATTTGACGGAAGGTAAAATTTCGGAGGAAAAACTCAGCGACGAATTGTGCCATAAATTTATCGGCGGCTACGGCCTGGGCGCCAGACTTCTGTATGAGCGCATACCGGCCGGGGCCGATCCGTTGGGACCCGACAACATCCTGGGAATTTTGACCGGCCCTTTAACCGGTACACCGGCCGTTATCGGGTCGCGCTTTGTCGTGGTTGCCAAGTCTCCCAAGACGGCCGGCGGTTGGGGCGATGCCAACTGCGGAGGCTATTTTGGCCCTAATCTGAAATTTGCCGGCTACGACGGCATCTTGTTCAGCGGGATTGCCCCCAAGCTTGTTTACTTGCTAATCGATGAGGGCAAGGCTGAACTGCTGGACGCAACTGATCTTGTGGGAATGGGGGTATCGCCGCTTGAAGATTTGCTCAAGAAGCGGCATGGATCCGATTGTGAGGTGTGTTCAATCGGGCCGGCCGGTGAAAAGCTGGCATTGACCGCCTGCATTATGAACGACAAGGAAAGAGCCGCCGGGCGCTCCGGACTCGGGGCAGTCATGGGTTCAAAAAGATTAAAAGCCGTGGTAGTCAAAGGAAACCTGAAGGTGCCGTTGCATGACGAAGCCGGGATGAAGGAACTCAAAAAGAAAATATTAAAGCAGCCGGGCCCCGGTTATGAAGGGTTTCATAAATATGGTACGGCCGGAATAACCCATGATTCGGTCATCAGCGGCGATGGACCTGTTAAGAACTGGGGCGGTGCCGGGACTTCGGATTTTCCCTCCAAGCAGGCCAGAAAAATCAGTGATGATGCCGTTGTCGGTGTGGAAGGCTACAAAGCATATGGTTGCTGGCGCTGTCCGGTTGCCTGCGGCGGCCGGTTGGCTCAAAAGAGCGGCAAATTCGCCCTCGAGTTCAACGACGGAGTCGGCCATAAACCCGAATACGAGACCCTCGCTATGTACGGCTCCAACCTTCTGAATGATGACCTTCCGTCGATTATCAAAGTTAACGAGATTTGCAACAACCTGGGGCTGGACACGATCGCGGCCGGCGCCACCATCGGATATGCGATTGAGTGCTATGAGAACGGGCTTCTCAGCAAAGCGCAAACGGATGGGTTGGAGCTGACCTGGGGCAACGCGGAGGCCATTGTGGCTTTGACGGAAAAAATGGGCAAACGCGAAGGGTTTGGAGATGTTCTTGCCGACGGCATTGCCGCGGCCTGGGAAAAATTGGGTAAAATCGGCACCGAATATGCGGTGCATATTCAGGGTGAAGAAATACCGGCGCATGACCCCAAATTTACGCCGGGGCTTGCGACAACCTATCTGGTGACAGCTACCCCGGCGCGTCACACCCAGGGCGGAGAATTGCTCCTTCCGGTCGGATTTGATGAACCGCAGCCGGATAAGTACACTTATTCCGGCCAGGCGGAGATACATTCGAAGCTGGTGGCGATCCACGAAGTGGTGAATGCCGCCGGGCTATGTATGTTCGGCACCCTTTGTTACCCGATACAGTCCCTGCCCGAGCAGCTTTCTGCGGTGACCGGCCAGGATTATGATATGGAGAAAATTTACGAGGTCGGGATGCGAATTTACACCATGCGCCATGCGTTTAACCTGCGCGAGGGGCTCAATCCCCTGACCCGCAACGTTCCCGGCCGGATAGTGGGCGATCCGCCTCTCAAGGAGGGCAATGTTAAAGATATCACCGTGGACTATAAGTTGATGCTAAACGAATTTCTGACCCACATCGGCTGGGATACCGCAACCACCGTGCCGGCCAGTGAGACCCTGCAAAAACTCGACCTGGGGTTTCTGATTGCGGATCTGAAAAAAGTGAATGTTCCCGCGGTTTAAAAAAGCGCTATGGGAGCATTTTGTGTTAATGGTAGTCTCGCCAAAGAAAGCCTTTGGCGAGACTATTTTCTTTGTGTAGTTTAATACGACCGTTACCGCTGGCACCTCAAACCAATAGCCCCGGATCAAGTATCCAGCATCAAGGATCGAGTATCTTGGGTTCCGGCTGATCCGGATCGGGGAAATTGAATGCAAAAAAAAGTCACCACCACCTACCTTGAAATGCGGTCGTCAGAGAATTTTCGACCCAAAATTTTTAACAGGGATGGTGTCTGTGTCAACAAAGTCGAAATCCCGACACCGGCCGTAAATCATTTTTTCTTCGTCAATGTCGGACGACCCTGGAAGTGGTACAGCCGCTTAAGCTGGACCTTCGCAGAATGGAAAGCGCTGGTTGGAAAAGAAACGTTGACTACCTGGATCGGCTATATCAAGGGGTCGCCCTGCGGTTATATCGAACTCGTGCAGCAGGATGAAAGTGTCGAGATTGCTTTTTTCGGTCTTTTACCCCAATACATCGGCATGGGCCTGGGCGGCTTCCTGTTGTCGGAGGCCATCAGGCTCGCCTGGGCGCTTGAACCTGCCAGGGTATGGGTTCACACCTGCACCCTGGACCATAAGTATGCGCTGAATAATTATTTGGCCAGGGGCTTTTCAATATATGACAAAAAAGAAGTCGTCGAACAGGTTCCGGACAATACTGACCCGATCTGGACGACACCGGCTTATTATCGTTCCTTAACCCAAGAATATAAGTCTCTTAGTGAGGACAATGCCGGGTGAAAAATCATTGAGAAAAAACGCTCAATGTATGTTGGGAGTAGTTTGTAGGGATTTGAGAAGGGGGGCGGTGGGCAACCTACATCTCTTAAACGAGTGCGATATAAATTCGAGGTACTCCTTTTCTCACAGACAACATCCAACGGACAACTTACAACATCCAACCGACACCAGAGTCGAGCTTTATGGCTCGATTAGGATGCGGTTGCGTCTGTTTTTTTAAAATCCTCTTTGCTGAGCCCGAGCCGCTTCATCTTGTCGAATAATCCCCTGGGATGGATGCCGGCAATTCGGGCGGCCTGGCCGACACGCCCGCGTGTCTTTTTGAGCACTTGTTTAAGATATAGTTTTTCGACCTGATCCATAATCTCTTGCTGTACCTCGGGCAGGGTCTTGTCTGTCCATGCGGTATGGTCAAAACTCACTCCCGGCAGAATCGCGTTTGAAGCGGCGGCGTTGCCGTGAAAAAAATTGGGCAGTTCCACCATGCTGATTGAATCGGTTTTGCAAAGCAATATGGCGCGTTCGATGACATTCATCAGTTCGCGCACGTTGCCCGGCCAGTCATAGCTGCAGAGCGCCTGAAGGGCCTGATCGGAAATGGTGTTGACTTCCCGCCCGATTTTGTAGCGGTAATACGCCATAAAACGCCTGACCATTGTTGGGATGTCTTCCCTCCGATTCCGCAGGGGCGGAATGGTCAGCATCAAAACACTGAGACGGTAATAAAGGTCCTGTCTAAAATTGCCCCGTGCGATTTCGTCTTCCAGCTTCTGGTTGGTTGCTGCGATGACGCGCACATCCAACTCCAGCGTATTTTCCCCGCCCACCGGCTTGATCTCATAATTTTGCAGTACGCGAAGCAGCTTGACCTGCATGTGCAGCGGCATATCGCCGATTTCATCCAAGAAAATAGTGCCGCCGTGGGCCAGTTCGAATGCACCGCGCCGATACCGTATGGCACCGGTAAAAGCGCCCTGCTCATGCCCGAACAGTTCACTTTCAAGCAGCTGCTCCGGCATGCCTGCCATGTTGACCGAAATAAAGGGGCCGGCGGAGCGCGGGCTTTCGGCATGGATGGCTTTGGCCAGATGCTCTTTGCCGACACCGGTATCCCCCAGCAGCAAAATGGGGGAATCACTCGGGATTACCAGGCGAACTTCCTCCATAAAGAGCTGCATGACATGGCTTTCGGAGACGAAGTCGGCGATTTTAGGCTCGGACAGACCCCGGCGGTCAAACCGCTTCCTGCGGATGAATTGGCGGCGGGATTCCAGGGTTGTTTCAAGGGCTTCCACCATGCTTTTTTTGGAAATACCTGCAAAAAGAACGACATCGGCGCCGGCGGCCGTCAACTGGGCATGTTCTTCGGCAGAGTCACTATCGTGGATAATGACAGTGGTCGGGTTTTCAGGTAATTCATTCAGGATCGCGATGCTGTTAACCGTTGGGCGGGGAATGAGTGCCTCGCTGATCACAATGACATCGCACCCGCTGCGAACCACCTTTTGCCAGGCGGAATGCAGGTGCCCGAATGACTCCATTCTGACGTCGAAGTATGAAAGCGCCTTCTCCAGATGGCTTTGCATGTTTTTATTTTTAACGCTTAAACCCACTCGAATGAGCATCGATACCTCCCTTACCGGTAAAATAATACCGAATTATTCGGATAAACCCGGATTGATTCATTTTGGGTAATTTACTTCCAGCCGACCGCCGGATAAAAAATACGATAACTATCTAAAAATATTTTATATTAATATAATTTCATCATATTTTGGCATATCAATAATCGACCGGTTTCAGCGGGCCGGCGGGTCGAGTTTTGGCGGTGACATTTCTAAAATACGGTATTTTTATACAATTATCAATAAAAATCGGTATAAAGTTACTTTTTTATTGTCCGAAAATACGGCGAATAATAGCTTCAAAATTAAGTAATTTGTCAACATATTAGTCAGTTATAAATTTTCGCACCATATGGCACGGAATCTGCTCATGACTGGCTGAAATTTACCACATCAACACAATTTTCTGGGAGCATGCAAAATATGGGTTGGTCGGCTTTTGATGATGCGGAATTGGATGGTAATAAAGATCCCGGTAGATCGAAGCAGGATGGCCGCAGGAGACGGAAACGATTTGATGAGGATGAGGACCGCGGTGCTTTCAAACAAAAACGGTCCGGCAAACGCTTTCATCGCAAAAAAAACCATAAAGACGAATTTTGGCCGGAAGATGATCGTACAAGCTCAAACCGGCATGGTAGAAATTCAAGATCCGGCGGTTGAAAACCGGAAGGATCTTCCCGGTCGTTGCGGGGTGTTCCACGCTTTAAAATGCAGCCCCCCCATGTCCTTCCCGCGCAACGGAAGGTGGCAATAATCGCGTCGATTTTATAAATTGGAGACAACTATGCACATTGCACAACAGGTCGAAAATAGTTCACGGGCAGTTGGCCCGCCGATTTTAAACTTGTCTTTGGCTCAAGAGGTTTGGGGAATTGCCTCCTCGATTGATATTTATGACTGTGATCCTGAAATAATTCGCAATGCGGATGCCATCCGGCGCTTCGTGGTCGAGCTTTGCGAACTTATCGGTATGAAGCGGTTCGGTGAAACCCAGGTGGTCCATTTCGGTGAAGAAGAACGCGTTGCCGGCTACTCCATGGTCCAGCTTATCGAAACTTCTCTGATATCGGCCCATTTCGCCAATTTAACCAACACCACCTATTTGGACGTTTTTAGCTGCAAGGACTACAACCCGGAAATTGTCAAGGGATTTTCACAAGCCTATTTCGGCGGAACCCACAGCAACCTTAACGTAACTTTGCGTCGATAGGAGACCCATAATGCTCAAAGTTGACGTCTGTAAAGACCTCGAAGAGGCCCGGCGAATCTGGCAGCGCCACTGGCCGCATGAATGTTTGTTCGATTTGTGGCCGGTGCGCAATTGCTTTCAATCGCAATTCAACCACAAGCCCTATTTTCTGGTAGCCAGCGAAAATCGCCAATTTCGCGGAATGCTGGCACTCAGCTGGATTGATGAGGAGCAGTACTTCGGGCATTTTCCGGGGGAAGTCTGGCACGGAAAAACATGGCTGGAGCAAAATAAAATCCTGGCCAGCGATCCGGAAGTATTCAGTATTCTGGTAAACCACATTCCGGCGGCGTCCAAGCTTCGCTATCTGACCGATGATCCGCATCTGGCGGGCGGCTCCGCGGCCGTCATCGATGAGATCGGGTATCTGTTTTACCCGCAGCAGTATGGCTACTCTTTTGAGGCTTACCTGCAGTGCTTTTCGGGAAAGACGCGCAAGAAAATGCGCAGCGAACTCAACCGCCTGACAGCCGGGGGCGTATCCTACCGCTATGACTGTTTCGAAGATGTGGCGCATATGTTTCGTATGAACCTGGAAAGCTTCAAGGAGGAGTCTTATTTCGATGACGTGCGCTTTTTAAGGGCCTTTGAAAATCTGGTCGCCTGGCTGCATGCCAACAAGATGCTGCGGGTGACAACCGTTCTTATCGGCGGCCGAATGGCGGCCGTGGATGTCGGCGCCGTCTGGAACCAGACCTATACGGTCCTGGCCGGCGGCACCCAACCGGATTTTCCGGGCGTTGCCAAATTGATCAATTTTCATCATATCGAATGGGCCTGTCAGCAGCAGTTCAAGGCCGTCGACTTTCTGTGCGGCGAGTTTAACTGGAAAAATAGATTTCATCTGACGGCCCGGCCGTTATACCGGGTTGCCAATCTGCCGGCTGTCGTCGGTTGGCAGGACCCCGTCGCGGATCTGAGGGTCGCTTGTGCGGTCTGACCCAAGAGTCCTGGTCGTCGGTACCACCGCAGACTACATCGACTGGATCCGCACCAGCAGTCCCGGGCGCGCCCTGTTTTTGACCGACCCCGCAGTGCGCCGCGAGGCTCAGGAGCCTTGCCCGTCACCCGCTGAAGAGATCTTGAGCAATCTATGCGATTTTGGCCGGTCCCGCCAGGCACTGCAGCAGCACCTTGACAGCGAAGGGCTGCAGGTGGACGGTGTGGCCTGCTATGATTGCGAATCGATGGAACTGGCCGCTTATCTTGCCCCGGAATTGGGGGTGGCCTATCCGTCGGTTCAGGCGGTCAAAAACTGCCGCGATAAATACCTTTCAAAAACCCTCTGGCAAGAACATGGCCTGCACACCCCGCAGGTTAAACAAATCAGATCGGCCGGCGAGGCCGCTGATTTTTACCGGGAGTTGGGCGGTGCCTGTGTGCTCAAACCGCTGAGCGGCAGCGGCAGTGAATTAATCTTTCGCTGCGAAGACGCTCGGGCCTGCGAAAAAAATTTTAACGATATCCGTCAGGGGCTGCAGCAGCGACGGGAAAACCGTCTTTACAAGTCCTTTTTTTCCGATGATCCCGTGATCCTGGCAGAAGCCCTGGTGGACGGCGACGAGTACAGCTGCGATTTTGTGATCGAAAACGGTCGGGCGGAAATCATCCGGCTGACCCGCAAGATCCTATCTTCCCACGGGCCTTTTGGAACCGCCCTGGGCTATCTGCTGCCGGCTGCATTGCCGGCCGCAATGGATGAAGCGGACTTGCTGCAAACCCTTGTCCGGAGCGCAAATGCCCTGGGGCTCGAGCGGGCGGTCTGCATGCTGGATTTTATCATTCATCAGGGCCGGATCATTTTGCTGGAACTGGCACCGCGGCCCGGCGGCGACTGTCTGCCGTTTCTTTTGCGGCGGTGCTGGAACCTGGATGTATTGAAGCTGTTTTTGGATTTTTCCCAGGGCCAGCCGCTGCGCCTGCCCCAAAGATCGGATGCGCGGCCCTGCATCGGATTGCGGCTTCACGCCCGCCGAGGCGGCATATTGAGAAAAATCGATGCCAATCAAATGCGGCAGGACCGCAGGGTGACCGAGGTGCATTTGACCCGCCGGCCGGGACACCGCATCAAGATGCCTCCGGAAGACTATGACGCCTGGCTTCTGGGGCATGTCATCTTTGAACCTGACGAGCAAAGCGAACCGCAGGCGCAATGCCGGGAACTGCTTGAAAAACTGGTCGTGGAGGTTGAATAAACCCTAGTTATGCAACATTAAGGAAATGATGAATGCCAACTAAACCATCCGATTGCCGGTCCGCGCTGCAGGCGGTGCTCTCCCAGAGCAGCCCCCTGCTGCCGGAGGAAGAACTGCGCGCTTTCGTGGCCCATTATTTTGACCGGCGGGAGCGTTATCTGCAGATTTTAGCCGAGCATCCGGCGCCGTTATATCTGCAGGATTCAGCGGTTCTCAAAGCCAGGGCCTCGCAGTTAAAGAAAGCCTTCCAGGCGGTGTTACCGTCGTCGGCATTCTATTTCGCCGTCAAAAGCAATAACCATCCCGACATTGCCGCAGCGCTGCTGGAGTCCGGATTCGGCCTGGATGTTTCCAGCGGACTCGAGCTGGAAACGGCCTTAAAACTCGGGGCTCGGGACATTGTCTTCAGCGGACCCGGGAAAACCTCGGCAGAGCTTCAGTTGGCGGCCGCCCACGCCGATCAGGTTGTGATCCTCATGGACAGCTTCGGCGAGTTGAGCCGGCTGGAAGCCATTGCCGCGCAGCTGAATACACGAGTTCGCTGCGGGGTGCGCCTGTCCGCCAACTCCGCCGGCCTATGGCGCAAATTCGGCATCCCCGTCGGTAACCTGCCGGCTTTCTGGGAGCAGACCGACCGCGGGCGCCACGTGCTGTTGATCGGGCTGCAGTTTCATTCCAGCTGGAACCTGTCACCGGACAAACAGATCGACTTTATTCGCACCCTAGGCAAGGTACTGGCCGATATGCCCACGTCGTTTAAAACTCAACTCGAGTTTATCGATATCGGCGGCGGCTACTGGCCCACGCAGGGTGAATGGCTGCAACCGGCCGGCACACCGGGGGGCAGGGTGCGTGAGGCATTGGGGCAGCCGGCGGGCCCGGTTGAAGCCCATTATCGCCTGCCGGCCGCCCCCATTGAGGAGTTCGCCGAAAAGCTCGGGGCCGCCATTCACGAACATATTTTCAGCGTGGTGCCGTGCCGGATCTGTCTGGAGCCGGGCCGCTGGATCTGCAATGATGCCGTGCACCTGCTCCTGTCGGTGGTCGACAAGAAGGCCCCGGATTTGGTGATCACCGATGCCGGCACCAATACCGTCGGTTGGGAGCGTTTTGAAAGCGACTACTTCCCCATCCTGAACTTGACGCGTCCGTCCCTGCATGAAAAGCCCTGCCATATCCTCGGTTCGCTGTGCACCCCCCATGACGTTTGGGGTTACCTGTACTTCGGCGAGGACATCCAAGCGGGCGACATTTTGATGATCCCCACCCAGGGAGCCTATACCTACAGCCTAAAACAAAATTTCATCAAACCATTGCCGGCCGTTCACACGATCTAGCCTGCGGCCGCCGGAGCCCGGCTGGCTGCGCTCATTCCTTTTTCGGCATGAGAATAATAGGATGCCGCCATGATGCCCCGCCGAGTTGATTCGTGATTGATTAAATACGGCAAATATATATACTATACCGCCGACTTCATTCTGCTTTTTTGTTTGGGGGCTGTTTTCAACTATTGACGAAAAAGGAGCAGCCGTTCAAGGGTTATGGGGGAAATAGGATAGGGTCATGAAAACGGAGCTGAATATGCAAATCTTCCAGTGGATTCAGGCCGGCGCCGGTCATCAGCCGATGACGGGCCGTATCGCCCGGTCGCAAAGCCATGCCGCAAGGAAAGGGTAACCCCGCCGATGCTTTACATTAAAGCATTTTTGGCTTTTATCACCCATCACCCCGCCTTGGCCTATGGGGCGATCTTTCTGATTTCCCTTTCCGAATCCCTGGCGCTGATCGGGTTGATTGTCCCCGGAACGGTGATCATGTTCGGTGTCGGGGCGGTTGTGGCCACGGGCAGCCTGGGGCTGAAGCCCGTATTACTGCTGGCCGCGGCCGGGGCTGTGGCCGGAGACGGCATCAGCTACTGGCTGGGGCGCCACTACCAGGACGGCCTGCGGCGGATGTGGCCGTTTTCCTGTTATCCCGGTATGTTGAAGAATGGGGAGGCCTTTTTTCGCCGCCATGGCGGCAAAAGTGTTCTGTTTGGGCGCTTTGTGGGCCCGGTACGCCCGGTAATACCGGTCGTGGCCGGAATGCTGGGCATGGGCCCGCTGCATTTCAGCGTCGTCAATGTGTTCTCGGCCATCGGTTGGGCCTTCGTCTATATTCTGCCGGGGGTATTTTTTGGGACCTCGCTGGCTGTCGCCGGAGCGGTCAGCACGCGCCTGGCCGTGCTCATCGTTGTCATCCTGGGCGCCGGCTGGATTTTCATCTGGCTTGGCCGCAAGCTGGCATTGCTGGTGGGCCGGCGAGGATCGATCTGGCTTTCGGCATTGAAAGAATGGAGCGCCGGAGACACGCCGGCGCATGGGGCGGTGCTCCCTGTAAAACGCTTTCTCTCCTACCTGTTCCGCCGTCAACCGGGAGAGGAATTGTTCTTTATCTTTCTGGTGCTGGCGCTTTTTGCGGCAGGATGGGGATTCTTGGGCGTTATGCAGGATGTTTTGGCCAAAGATCCTCTGGTGCTGGCCGATCAGGCCGTCTACCACTTTTTTCAGTCCCTTCGAACCCCGTGGGCGGACCGCGTCTTTGTGGCCGCAACGGAACTCGGCGACACGTCTGTCACTATTTGCCTGTCCGGCGCGCTTCTGCTCGTGCTGCTCGGCAAACGCTGTTACCGCACCGCAGCCTTTTGGGCAATGACCGTGCTCGGTGGTTTAGTGGTTGTTCAATTGCTCAAAATGCTGATCCATTTGCCACGACCGGTGGCCCTCTACCATGGGGCCTCGGCTTTTGGATTTCCCAGCGGCCACACGACCATGAGTGTGATCCTATTTGGATTTCTCGGTATCCTGCTTGCCAGGGGTCTTGCCGGCACCTGGCGTTGGGGATTATTGATCAGCGTCTTGCTGATTTCTTTTATTATCGCGATCTCCCGCCTTTACCTGGGCGCCCACTGGCTCTCCGATGTCCTGGGTGGATTTTTCATCGGCGCAAGCTGGACCGCACTGCTTGGAATCGCCTACCTGAAAAGCCCTGAAGAGAACGTGCCCCGCCGCTTGCTGGGGCTGGTGACCATCCTGGTCATCGTGATCGTCGGTGGTTGGCACGTGGCCCAACGCCACGATACGGATTTCGCGTTTTATGCTCCCCGACACAGCGTCCAATCCATGCCTCTTGCAACATGGCTGGCCGGCGGCTGGCGCACACTGCCCGCCTGGCGGATCGACATGGCGGGTGAACGGGAACAACCCCTTACCATCCAGTGGGCCGGGCCACCCGAAGTCTTGGCAAAATATCTCTTAACAAAGGGGTGGCAGCACCCGCCGTCATTGAATCTGAAAAATTGCCTCGCCATGCTTGCGCCGGACACGCCGATTGAAGCACTGCCCGTTTTGCCGCGTCTTCACAGCGGTCGGATCGACCGCCTGTGCCTTGTTCATCAGGTCCAGCTTCGGCGCTGGGTGCTGCGCCTGTGGCCTGCGGATGTCAAGATTGCCGGAAACAATGCGCCCCTTTTCGTGGGGACGGTAGAAACGCAGAAACGCCGTCACCTGACCGGGTTGATTACGGCGGCAGGGGACACGGGCGAGTATGACCGTTCCCTGGCCGCACTGGAACAGGAGATCCATGATCGATTCGCTACCAAATCGGTCAGCTGGACTGCCGATGAGATTCAAGTCGACCGTGAGCATCGCCGACTGCACTGGAATGGTAGGGTGTTGCTGGTATGGGAGAAGCTGGAGTGATGAAACTGCATTGTTTGATGTAGGACAATCACCGACAGGCGATGGATAGCGGCATGATGGATTCCGGCGGCTATCGCGGCTACGGTATGGGCCCGGGAATGATGCATTACGGAGGCTCTCAGGATCTTGGCATGGGCCGGGGCATGCGGAGTCAAGGCTATGAAGATGAGCCGCAATACTATCAGAATCATAAAAAATTGGATAAGCAGGATTAGGATTCCCTGGAGGCCGGACAGACTTTCCGGGAATTTCTTCCGATCGGCGCCGTGAATGCACAGATTGAAGAAATTCGAGCTATTTTTTTGAGATTTATCCAACCCGCCAATCTATCACTCGCAGGTCATGACATCGGCGATTTTGCTGTGGCTATTTTTGTACCTGAGAATCTGACGATCCAATTGGCGCATTTGGATGAGCGATCCAAAAATAAAATAGCCGGCAACCCCCAGGACGACCAAGTTGAGCAGTGCAAATGGAATCCACAGATGCATGACCTGAATCCACTCATAGTATTTGGAGGTGGCAATCAGAAAACCCAGGATGGATATCTGTGCGATTACCGCTGTGATACCAATTCGTACCATTCTAAGGGCAGTCCTTTTTTCCTGCAGTAAGACAAGAATTCCTTCCACAATAAGATTGTCTACACCCTCGTTATATTTCTGTTCCATGAGAACCTCTTTGCGAGCGGTACAGGTATGCCGATTGCAGAATATCCTGCCAGTGCTCGAACGCCGCGATCCGCGCCTACCAGGCCAAGGCTAAAATCCGCAGCCCCACAACTCCCAGGGCAACGGCCAATCCTCGTATGATCCAACTCCCCCGCAACCTCTCGGATAGGCGCGCTCCTATTTGGGCGCCCAGCACCACGCCAATGGCCAGGGCAATCGTTCGATGTACGCCGTGGGCGAAGGTTCCGGTCAAAATGTGGACCACGGTGCCGGTTAGCGCCATGATGGCCAGAATAAAATGGGAGGTGGCGGTGGCGATGTGAACCGGGAAATTCAAGAGGTAGCTGAGTGCCGGGACATGAATAATGCCTCCACCAATCCCTAAAAAGCTTGAAACATATCCGACGACTATGCTTATCGTCATACCCAGCAGCCAGTTGAAATCATACTCGTACTCTATGCCATGGGCATCGACCAGCCGACGTATCATCCTATGATGCGCCGCGCTCATGGATTTTCGCCCGTTCCCGGCTTTGCGCGGCCGCCAAGCCAAAAAAGCGGCGGCCCCCAATAACAGTATGCTAAAAATAAGGTCAAACAGGCGGCGGGGCACATACGCCGTGTTCAAGGCCCCCAGGACGGCACCCGGTATAGTCGCCGCCGAAAACATTAAGCCGGAACGATAGTCAATGCGTTTAAGCAACGCATAAGCTTCCGACCCCGAGAGGGCGTTGAAAAAAACCACGGCCAGCGAGATGCTTGTCAGCAGATCGGCGCTTTGCTCCGGATAAAGCAGCAGAAGCAACGGCATCAACACGAAGCCTCCGCCGGCGCCGATCAAGGTTCCATAGCAACCCACGCCAATCCCTAAAGCAACCAAACCCAGATAATGTTCTGCGGTAAAACCACTCATCGATTTCCTCTAATTACTCCGCCCTGAAAACAGTATATTCAGGGTTTAAATTTGCTCTTTGACAAATGAAGAATGTGGTTAAATCCAAAGTCCGGCGGATTAATTACTTAATGCTGCGCATTTTTGCTTTTTAAATTTCATCCCAAATGTAGGCGCCTAAAAGCAAAGTTTTTGCACACGGCGATATTAAATTTTCCCGCAAAGCCGCAAAGCGCGCAAAGGTAATTTGTTTGGTTAAACTTGGCGTCTTTGCGACTTGGCGAGAGGCTTTTTCAGTTCTCACCGAGTCGTAGGCTCTTTCCTCCGGCCTGCAAGCGATAGGGGCTGGAAGCGGGGCCGGCGGTCGGTGTATCCGGGCTATGATAATTCGACCCGGACGTAGCCGGACTGCCCGGTTTTATGGCTGATTGCAAGCAAGACCGCCTTCTGATGATGAGGCATGGCCATCATCATCTCATTGAAACTGTCCACTCCCTGGACCGGCTGATTGTCGAGGGCCAGAATAACGTCTCCCACCTCGAATCCGGCCTGGCCGATCGATCCTTTGGGGTCGACCCACTTAACAGCCACGCCTTTGGGCAGCGACAGCCCGTAATCTTCAGCCTCTTTAACGGTCAGCGGCCTTACCACGACGCCCAATCGCTCCTTCACGACTGCAGCGAGTGCTTTGCGTTCATCATTCAGGTTGCCCACGGTAATCGAAATCTCCTGTTTTTTACCGTCCCGCCAGATGCCGACCTGTGCCGCTTGACCGATAGGAG
>CAYTBC010000065.1:0-22280 GCA_964435765.1 uncultured Desulfosarcina sp. | reverse complement strand
ACAAATCAAGATACGACCCTATCTTCTCACTGGCCGGTATCGGAGATGCCTCTTGATCCTTTCTCGTTTATCCTTTTATCTTTTGCCTTCCAGCATCCCGGCTTTCCAGCCTCCTCGATTTCAGTATCCATTCTCATTTATCTATTGAGATTTCTTCCTCCTAATATTTTCAAAAAATAACTGCATATCTTCTATACCACCAAACGGTTTTCGAAAGAGTGGTTGTTTCCCCATCCATGAAATTTTGGCGCCTAATATAAAAATAGCGGCTATCCCAAAAACAAAATCCCAATTGGATGTATGTGGTCCAAAAATAATCACAAACTTGGGAATATTGGGAAATTCATTTTTGAAACCCCATCCGAATATTGCAAATATAAATATACCAATCCACCGCAAAAAATAATTTTTCTTTTTGGGTACATTTTCACCAACAATCGGGACGATAGTTTTGCCATTACTGGTTTTCAAGAGCCACCTAATATCTTCCAGGTAAACAAAATCCTACTTAGAGAGCTCATTGGGGGATAAGCCCGCGTTCGGGATTTTCTGAAAGGCTGTCGCAGGCCTTTCGTATACTATCGACCATATCCTTAGCTGTAGTTTTGCTGCCGGTCTTTCGGATGTATCTGTAAATTGTCTCAATGTTGTCATAATTATGTCCTAAAATAGACCAAGTTATGCTAGGCGTCAAACTGTTTAAAACGGATGTGTGAGCATCATTCAAAATGGGGTCGCCCACCAGAGGAGCCTCCATCAAAAGAGAGTTTCATTGAATATAGCTTCGTGCCAGCTTGGAATAAAAAATCTTCGTAAAGAGTGCCGATTTCTCAAATCTGTACGACACAAAATGATAACTGTCTGAATTTTCGTAAAAACAGTCAAACGTCAGACTTATCGCAGGTTTTTGAGGTGGATGATATTTTCATCTTCTGGTTGGCTACCAAAGCTTCACCTCTGATGCCAAGGCTCTGATGCCCGCCGGCTTTTGCAACGCTTGGGTTTAGTTGCCGGCCGGCCGAGGGCCTGGCTCCCGGTTTTCTGGCCGGGCAAAAATTTCGTGTAAATAAAGTCCCCAGACGCAATATGCAACCAGCAGCGGGTAATAAGCCCACAAGAGGTCATACACGGAAGCGGCGATGGGCAGCATCATGCGGTTGGACAGAATAAACAGCAGAAACAGAAACGGCGCAATTTGGGTGTGCCGAATGTTTTTAATGATGTAGTAGCTGGGCACCAGCAGCAGGATATACCCGTAATCCTTGAATCGGGGATGGATCAAGGCGTACACCAGGCAGACCATAAAGACTTCCAGGGTTTCCCGGTTGGCGGCTTTTGTCAGCTTTAATCCTCGGCAGGCTTTATAGGAGAAAAAGACTACCGCGGCGGCGCCGCAAATAAAAATTGCGTAAGTAAAAAACTGCGGAATCTTCACTCCCGCAATTTTGGTGATGGAATCAAATATTCCGCCGATCAGTTTGTTGGTTGACGGCACCACGCCGCCTTTTTCACCCACCACTACCAGCGCATTTTTGATAAACCCGGTAAACAGCTCCGGTACGATCAAATATTGAACCAGCAGGTACGCGAGAAAGATCGCTGCTGCGCCGAAAAAATATTTGTATTTGCCTTTATCGTCACAAAGCAGCAGCAGAACCAAAAAGAAAACGGGGGTCATTTTGAAACTGGCGGCGAGCAGGATAAAGAAGCAAAAGAGCTTGTACCTGTGCCGGATATAGTAGCTGAAGCCAAGCCACAACAGGGCCTGCTGCACCAGGTTGATGTTGCCGGCGATCATGTCCAAAAAGACGGTACTGTTAAATGCCAGCAGGCAAAAAACGTAAAAAAGGGTGCCGCCGTCGTCTCGCAGAAATGTTCTTTTCCAAAAATAAACCAGTCCGATCAGCAAAATAAATTTAGCAATCAGAAAAATATGAAAGGCGGTTTCATATTCCGGCAGCGCCAACAGGCGATAAAAAAACAGGGTGGCGGGCGGATAGGTGTATAAAAAATTTGTGCGGGCTTTGGGAAACAGGATACTGGCATCATACGGGTTTGAACCGGATGCAAGGATTTGGCCGGCTTGGCGATGGGTGCGAAAATCCCACAGGTATTGATCGGAATTGGCGGATATGTGCAATATCAGCGTAACGGAATACGCCATCAGCACGACAACAACGGCTATTCCGCCGATCTTTTTGGCCATTTGAACCACCCATTGCGGTAATTTTGTCTCGAACTTTTTGCGTGCAAAATTCAGGTACTAAAACGGATCGATGGCATCCTCTTTTTTAGCTTCCTCGGACAAATAAGCGAACTCCTTGCTCCAATATTCAATCACGCATAAAACGTAATAATTTTCTTCTTTCAGACTCAGGCTTATTCTTGTGCTTGGAGTCTCCCAGTCGGAGAAATATTCCACCTGTCCCAGGCTAAGTGCCAACCCCTTTTTTTGACTCACGTTTCTAAAGGTATCGTTGGTCCAATGGGTTGTTTCATCGGCGGGGGAACCGTATTTTTCGGTCAGAGCCGCTTTAAATTTATTGTATGTTGTAAAAAAGTGGTTTGAATTCAAGTAGTTGTCATCTAATTTGTAAAATGATCCGATGAGTTTGTTTTGAGAAAACAGATAGGCGAGTTCGACGTGCCTGCCTAAAATTTCAGTTTTATACCTGATAATATTTTTATTGGATTCGACCGGATCCAGTTTTTTTTCCGAGGCGATGACGTCTTGCGCAGCCATACCCCAATTGCAATATCTGAAGTTGAAATTTTCACCCCAGCCTGAACTTGCATGCACACATAGGCTTATCATACAGATTAAAAAAACCATTTTTCTAAACATCATAAGCCCCCTTATGTTTGAATGAATATTATAGGGTTGCCTGCCAACGGACGAAATAATTTGATAATCAATTTAGATATCCTCAGCGCACGGCAAATGTCAACAGATGAACTGCATGATTGAGTTCTTTTTCCCATCTTGAGGGAATCGGATGACGGTAGCCGTTTAATTTTGGTAAACAGCCGTCTCAAATTTGTAAAAACAAACCTTGACACAAGGGTCTGAATTGCATAACGTGGCAGCTGGTAATACCACCTGCCATTAAAGGGAAGTATCATGCAGGAACTTCTCAAACCTATCCGCATTGAAAGCCTTAAAGACGCGTTTATCAGGCGCTTCGAAAAACTGATCCTTTCCGGAGCCTTTCCCATCGGACAGAAACTTCCCTCCGAACGCGAACTTGCCCTGCAGTTGAGTGTCAGTCGGCCCGTCGTCCACGAGGGGCTGGTCGATCTGGCCGCCAAGGGTTTGGTCACGTTGATTCCCAGGGTCGGAACGATAATCAACGATTATCGCAAGGAAGGCTCGCTGTCTCTTCTGACCTCCCTGGTCAATTACCATCAGGGCGATCTGGAACCCGAACTTTTCACCAGTCTGCTGGAAATGCGATTGCTGTTTGAAGTTGAAACGGCCAGGCTGGCCGCCCTGCATCGCACTCAAGATCAGCTTAAATCCTTTCGACGCTTGCTTCAGCAGGAAGAAGCTATCCATCATCAGAATGCCGGCGGAATCAGCGCATTGGATTTTGACTTTCACCATCTCGTGGCCCTGGCATCGGGTAATCACGTCTATCCGTTGCTGTTGAATTCTTTCAAAAACTGTTACCTCAACCTGGCCGACCAGTTTTTTTCGCATGCGAGCGTCGTGCCGGAGGTGTTCGCTTTTCACGAAGCGTTGGTCAACGCCCTGGAAGATAAAGATGCTGAAAATTCAGCCAAAATTATGAAACGTATGTTGAATCACGGGACAGAGCACCTGAAAAAAGCGGGAAGCTCAAAGCTGAAAGCTCAAAGGTCAAAGGCGAAAGGTGAAAGGTGGAAGCTCAAAGCTGAAAGCTCATAGCTCATAGCTCAAAGCTGAAAGGCCCAAGCTCAAAGCTCATAGATGAAAGCTCAAAGGTGAAAGCTCAAAGTTAAAGGATAAAAGCTCAAGGCTGAAAGGAATAAAAGAGTCGCATAAGCATAGCAAAAGTAATATCTATCGAGTCCTAATACTTTGAATTTTTTCTTTGCTTTGAGCTATGAGCTTTCAGCTTTGAGCTATTTTCACTTTGCTTTGAGCCTTGAGCTTTCAGCTTTGAGCTAACATGGCGCTCGGCTCTATGCCCAATGCCCTTATGCAAGGAGGTTGAATATTATGACGACTGCAGCCCTCCCAAAATATGATTACTGCATCAAAGAACCACGGGGCCTGTCCCCGCGCATTCAATGGCTGCGGGATTACTATTTTAAGGGTTCTGAGCGGGCCTGGAACAACGAGTTTATGGCCTGGACCACCGGAACGGCCTGGGATGTGCAGTTCAACGAAATGAATTTTTATATCGTCCCCGAGACGTATGCCCTGCTGCAGACGCTGAGGGGATCTTATCGCCAGGCGGCCCGGGCGATTGAACTGCACAAAGATTTCTGGTTTTGGCCCCAGATCGAGCGGCGGGCCTGGTTTGTCAAGGAGGTCATGGTCCGGTACATGCCCAAAGAAATCCTGCCGGGTGATCTGATTGCCGGCGGCCGCTTTAATATCCAGTCGTCCCTGTGCCTGGACGAAAGAGAGCAGAAAGCGTTTGACAGGGCGCTGCTCGGCAAAAAAGGGGCCCGGGCCCGAATGAAATGGTTTCATGACCACGGCTACGGCAATGCCGGGGCCACCAGCGGGCATCTGATTCCAGACCATGAGCGGGTCTTGAAAATCGGGTGGAAAGGGATTTTAGCCGACCTGGAAACCAGATTCGATCAACTGAGCAACCGGGATCAAAACGGATCCAAAGGTACCCAGCTAAGGGCCATGATGACGGCTGCGACCCTGCCGCGAGATCTGGCAGCCGGGTATGCGGATCTTTGCCTGGATCTGGCAGCCGACCAAACCGACATCCACCGCCGGCAGGAACTTCTGCAGATGGCGCATGTCCTGGTCCGGGTCCCCTGGGAGCCGGCCCGAACCTTCTGGGAAGCTTTGCAGGCACTGTGGCTCAATCATATGCTGATCATGAGTGACGAAAATTACCCCGGTCCAGGAGTCTCATTCGGCCGCATTGACCAATACCTGCTGCCATATTGGGAGTATTCGTTGTCCCATGGTATGGAGCGCGAATTCGGCAAAGAAATTTTAAAATGCTTCTGGATTCACTGCAACACCGTTTATGATGCCATGATTCGCAACGGCAACCAGGGCATCACTTCCGGGTTCGGTCAGCTGATCACACTGTCGGGCATGGGGCCAGACGGCCGGGATATGACCAATGCTCTGACGTATGTCATGCTCGAAGTTATCGACGAAATGAGCCCGATTCTGGAGCCCAAGCCGAATGTGCGTTTGCACCGCAATTCTCCCGACGATTTGCTGGACAAAGTGGTTGATATGATATCGGTCAGCCAGGGATCTCCCTTCCTGTTAAACTTTGATGAGCGTTCAATGGCCGGCCTGATGCGCGAGGCCCAAAAGGCGGGTATCAGCCATCTGATCAACGAGCATAATGTGCATGAATATGCTCCGGTGGGCTGCCTTGAAAATACCATGGTCGGAAACGACCGGTCCGGCACGGTGGATGTCAATCTCAACCTGCTCAAGGCGGTTGAACTGGCACTGACCGGCGGCAAGGATCTAATTGCTTTCCATAATCCCCTGACCGGCAGGCAAGAAACCATCACCCGGGACGGACCGGATACCGGCGAGGCGACCGGCTTCAATACCTGGCAAGAATTCTGGGAGGCTTATGTCAGGCAGACGGAATATATAATCCAAAAAAGTGTCGAAGTCTATGAAGCGTCGGAATCCCTAAGGGCCAGGTATTTTCCCACGCCCTATCTTTCCTGCCTGGTCAGAGGCTGTGCTGCGCAAGGCCTGGATATCACCCGGGGGGGTGCTGAAATTAATCTGACAACCCTTGAAACCGTCACCTACGCCACCACGGTCGATTCCCTGCTGGCCATCAAATATTTGGTTTTTGACCAAAAGAAATGCACCATGGCCGAACTCATCCAGGCCCTGAGAGAAAACTGGCAGGGATACGAAGTGCTTCAGGCCATCGCCAAGAATAAAGCACCCAAATACGGACGCGATGATGACGAGGCCGACGCCATGGCCCAAAAGGTGATGAATCTGTGGTGCAACGAGACCTGGAAACACAAAACCGGATCAACCGGCCGTCAGTTCAGGCCCGGCATGCTCAGCTGGAATTACTGGGCCGGCGATGGCTTCATCATGGCCGCCAGCGCCGACGGTCGGCCCAAAGGACAATTTCTGTCAAACGCCATTTGTCCTTCCAACGGTGCGGATATCAACGGCCCGACATCCAATGCCAACTCGGTTGGCAAGGTAATGGGCGGCAAGGCTGCCGACGGCAACGGGGATTGGGGCGAGTTTTTAAATTGTCTGCCCAATGGTGCCAGCCACACCATCACCTTTAATCCTTCGATGGTGCGGGACTCCGAGCACAAGGAAAAGTTCAAAGCCTTCTTGCGGGGTTACTGCGAAAACGGCGGCAGCGCCCTGCAGATCAACATGCTTGACCCGGATGTATTGCGCGATGCCCAGAAACATCCGCAAAACTACCGCCACCTGCTGGTCCGAATAACCGGATACAATGCCTACTTTACGGCGGTGGGCAAAGAATTGCAGGATGAAGTCATCCAGCGGGTAAGTCATGGGCGATTCTAGATTTTATTCACCACGGAGATGATGAGCTCAAAGCTGAAAGCTCAAAGCTGTAGGCTAAAAGCTCAAAGCTGAAAGGGGAAAGCTCAAAGCTGAAGGCTCAAAGCTCAAAGGTGAAAGCTCAAAGCTAAAGGGAAAAGGATAGGAGGGGGTCGATATGAAATTTGGTTATGAGGATTTAGAGGTTTGGAACAGAGCGGTGGATTTTGCGGTGCAGGTTATAGAGACGGTTGAAAGAATATCGACTGATCGAAAACACTATCGTTTATTAGAGCAAATAGAATCATGTTCCACAAGTGTATCTATGAATTTGGCTGAAGGAAAGGGGCGGTACTCTAAAAAGGAATTTATTCAATTCTGTTATATCGCACGCGGTTCGCTTTATGAAACAATGACCCTGCGTGTAATTTTCAAAAGAATAAATTGGATTAGTGAATCAGAATATTCAAATCTTGAAACGAACGGTAAAGAAATCGCGTCCATGATTATGGGCCTTATAAAATCGCTCAAAAGATCATAGTGATCCATATCTACGGTTTCATTTAATTATTATCTTTGAGCTCTGAGCTATATTGAGCTTTGGACCCAACTTTGCTTTGAGCTTTGAGCCTTCAGCTTTGAGCTCTACCTGTTGGAGTTGTCCGTTTACATCTGAGATTAATCTTTATAATGAACATTAGCAGCACTCCAAATTTAAAAGCCACCATTCTTGAAATTCAGCGGATGTCCACCGAGGACGGTCCCGGCATCCGCACCACTGTATTTTTCAAAGGTTGCAGTTTGCACTGCAGCTGGTGCCACAATCCTGAAAGCATTTCCCCCCACCCCCAGATCCACTGGGTCGCGAATCAGTGCATCGGCTGTAAAACCTGCCTGGAAGTGTGTCCGGAAGGGGCGCTGGCATTTACGGCTGACGGCAATCGCGTGGATCGCAGCCGGTGCACGGGCTGCGGTCTGTGCGCCGAAGCGTGTCCGGCGACCGCTCTGGAAATTTTAGGGTGGCCTTGGGAACTGGATGATCTGGTGGCCGAAGTGATCAAGGACCGCATTTATTTTGAGAAATCCGGCGGCGGTGTGACCTTGGGCGGAGGAGAACCCACTCAACAGGCCCTGTTTAGCGGACAACTTCTGAAAAGATTAAAAGCAGGCGGCCTTCACACGGCGCTGGATACCTGCGGCATGTGCTCCCGCAATGCCATGGAAGACCTACTGCCGTATACGGACTTGCTGCTTTTTGACATAAAAGAAATTGATCCCCCAAAACACCGGAAATTTACCGGCAGCACCAATGAAAGGATTTTGGAAAATCTTCTCAGCGTGCGCGATTGGATGCAATCCACGGGGTATTCCGGCCAGCTGTGGATCAGAACACCGATTATTCCGAATGCAACGGCTGACGATGAAAACATCCTGGGGATCGGAAAGTTTATGGCCGCCAACCTGGATGGTCTGGTGAAACGCTGGGAGCTGTGTGCCTTCAACAATCTTTGCAAAGACAAGTACCTGCGCCTGGATCTTGACTGGGCCTACAAAGACTGCGGGCTGTTGAGCAGACGCGTGATGGAAAAAATGGCGGCCGTTGCCCGCAGCTCCGGTGTAGATCCGAATATCGTCTGCTGGAGCGGGTCAACGAAGCTGGAAGCAAAGAAGCTCAAAGCTGATAGCTGAAGGCTCAAAGCTGAATGGTGAAAGCTCAAAGCAAAAAAAGCTGAAAGCTGAAAGGTGCGAGCCGGAAGCTCAAAGGTGAAAGCTGAAAGTAATAAAAAAAGTCGCCTAAGCCTATTTAAAGTAATATGTATCGTGTCCTAATACTCTGAATTTTTCTTTGCTTTGAGCTATGAGCTTTCAGCTTTGAGCTATATTGAGCTTTGAGCTATATAACGCTTTGAGCTATTGCTGAGAAGTTCAAATTGGGAGTGAGTTGATGAAGACATTCTTCTCTGAACAGGAAATGCAAGCATTTGCGCCGGCGGAAAAGATCGGCCTGGTGGCCTGTGTCAATCCGGAGGGACAGCCGCATATTTCCCTGATTACGTCGATCATGGCCTCCGAACCGGACCGGCTGACCCTGGGGCAGTTCTGCAAAGGCTTGAGCAAGCAGTATATCCAGCAAAATCCGCATGTCGCCTTTTTAATCATGACCATGGATAAAAAAATGTGGCGGGGCCGGGCCAAATGGACCCATCTGAAAAACGAAGGCCCGGAATACGAGCATTACAATGAAATTCCCATGTTCCGCTACAACACCTATTTCGGCATCAATACCGTTCACTATCTGGATCTTATCGGGACGTCCGAAGGCCGGGATCTTCCCATGCGCGGAATCGTTCTGGCCGCCCTGCTGACCAAACTGGCAAAGGGCGCCCTCTCAACGAAGATTGGAGACCGCATTCTCAAGCCCTTTGCCGAGGATCTGTTCAATCAGCTCGGCGCCTTAAAATTTTTAGCCTATGTCCAAAACGACGGCTTTCCGGCGATTGTGCCGGTGATCCAATGCCAGGCGGCGGACAGCCGGCGGCTGGCGTTTTCGCCTTTTGCGTTTAAGGATGAACTCCTGTGCATTCCCAAAGAAACGACGGTCGCCGTATTCGGTTTGACCATGAAAATGGAAGATGTGCTCATTCGCGGCCCGTTTAGAGGCTATGCGAGAAAGGCCGGACTGAAACTGGGGATCATAGATATCCAGTGGGTGTACAACTCCATGCCGCCGGCCCATGGGCAGATATATCCGGAGGTGGCGTTGAGACCAGTTGTTGACTTTAAATAAAAAATCCCCCCTACCCCCCTTTTAGAAACTCAGCGTGTCCCACATTTTTGCTGGACACAGAGGGAAACCGGGGTCCATGGGAGTCGTCCCTGGATATAAAATTCGAATCTCGAAGCACGAAATTCGAAACAAACTCTAATAGCCAATGATCCAAATCCAAAACAGTCGTCTCACCAGAATCCGCCTGGCGTCAATTTCAGCCGATTGCCTCAGGCCGGTGACGGCATTGAACAGAAAATATCTGAGGGCTGTGGAACAATGCTAAACTTTGATTTGAATTTAGGCCGGCGTATGTTTTGGTCATTTTTTATTTGAATTTCGAATTTGTCAATCCAAGCCAAATTGGGTTGCTGGCTCATTCCCCCTGTGTCCAGCCCAACGTATGGGTTAAGATTAGTTGGGTAAAGGGGGGAAACGAAAACCTCCCCCTTTTTCTAAAAGGGGATCGAGGGGGATTACGGACCTCCCCCTTTCGTAAAGGGGGATCGAGGGGGATTTTAACAGGGGGAGGAACCAATCTATGGAACGCCGGAGCTTTTTTCGCAGGATGGTGTTTCCCATCGCTCTCGTTCTGGGCGTTATGATACTGTCCATCAACGCCTATGACTTTTCCCGCCGAATTCAGAACCACACCCTGCATTTCATTCTTTCAAACCGCAGCGCAATTTTAATGTTCCCCAGCATCTGGTTGGGGGTGCTTTTTGCCAACACGATCGTTTTTTTCAGGGGCGAAAATGACAGGATTTCATAACCGAATATTGCATGTTGATCTAGGCTCGGGAAAGCAGACCGTGATCAAGGTCGATGAGGATCACCGGCAAAACTTTATCGGCGGGAGTGCGCTGGCTGCCAGGCTGTTTTCAGATACGGATGCAACCACCGCCGATTCGCTGTCACCGCAAAATCCTTTGATTCTGATGACCGGGCCGATGGTCGGGACGGGCTTTCCCGGGAGTTCGCGGTTTGTCATCTGCGCCCGGTCGCCGCTGACAGGCATCTGGGGCGAGTCTGCTTCCGGGGGATTTTTCGGCGCAGAACTGAAAAAAGCCGGATTCGACGGGATTATCATTGCAGGCCGCGCCCACCGTCCCTGCTACCTTCTGGTGGAAAACGCCGAAGCATCTCTTCTGGGTGCTGAAGATTTGTGGGGCTCAGATACCTATGCGACGGTTGAGGCCCTCAAGAAGCGGCACCAAGGGCGTGGACCGGCGCGGATACTTACCATCGGACCGGCCGGCGAGAAGATGGTGAAGTTTGCCTCCGTCTGCAACGACAAGGCGCACTATTTCGGCCGCACCGGCATGGGCGCGGTCATGGGCAGCAAAAACCTGAAAGCGCTGGTCGTTAGAGGAACCGGCAGGGTACCGCTTGCCGATCCGGCGGCTTACCGGGCCGCCCGCAAAGCGGCCCTGCAAACAATCAAAGAATCCATGATTGCCGCCTCGATGCACGATCTTGGAACGGCGGCGGCCATGGATATGGGGATGATGACCGGCGATGTGCCCATCAAAAACTGGACCATCGGTGAAGATTACACGATGTCGGACGCCCTGGGCGGACCGGCTATCCATGAGACCATTCTCAAGGGGAGGGCCGCCTGTTCGGCCTGTCCCATCGGCTGCAAGCCGGTCGTAGAAGTCAACCATTCCAAATACGGCATTGCCAAAGGGCCGGGACCCGAATACGAAAGCTGCGCAGCCTTCGGCACCCTGATCATGAACGCTGATCTGGAAGCGGTTGCTTATCTCAACGAATGCTGCAACCGGCTGGGCCTGGACACCATCACCTGCGGTGCAACCGTTGCCTTTGTGATGGAATGCTTTGAGAAAGGTCTGTTGGGCCGGGACGACCTGGACGGCCTGGAATTAACCTGGAGCAGTGTGGATGCCGTTGTCGAAATGGTCAACCGCATCGCCGCGCGCCAAGGATTCGGAGACCGCGCGGCTGAAGGCAGCCGGGCGCTGGCTGCCCAAATCGGCGGTTCAGCGGGTGATTATGCCGTTACCGTCAAAGGACTGGAAGTTCCCATGCACGACCCCCGGGCTTTTCACGGTCTGGGGTTGGCCTACATGACTTCCAACCGCGGCGCCTGTCATCTGCAGCACACGGTTCAGGCGGTGGAGCAGGGCATGGTGGCCTGGCCGGAAATTGGGCTGGAAGAAGATTATCCGGCGACTGCCAGCAGGGGCAAGGCCAAAATGGTAATCATCTGCGAAGACATCGGCCAGATGGCAAACACGGTCTGCATTTGCCATTTTGTTTACTGGGCCATGGGGCCGAACTGTTTTCTGGATGGATTCAACTCCGTCACCGGCCTGGGATTTGACATGCAGACTTTTATGAAGGTGGGTCAAAGAGCCTGGGTTTTAAAAAGAGCCCTGAATAATATTATGGGAGTCGCTGCTGAAGGTGACCGGCTGCCGAAGAAAATATTGACGGCTTTGGTTGACGGCGCCGCGGCCGGAAGTGTTCCGGATGAAGATCTTTTGCGCAGAGACTATTACGAACTTCGCGGCCTGGACGAAAAAGGAATCCCTGCGCCGCAACTGCTGGATTCCTTAAGCCTTGAATTCATTAAGGAGCGCCTGGAGAAAGCTCGGGGGGCACGGACCTCGAAGAGCTCAGCCGAGTCATGACCCGCCCTGCCGGTTCATGTACAACATTTTATGCAAAATCATTTTCATCACGAAAATACGAAATCCTGAAAGCACGAAATTTATCTTGTTTGCTTTTCGTGTTGCCTTCCTTTCGTGCTTTCGTGATTAATCTTTCCTTAATTTTGTAATTAGTGCCGATAATTTTAAATCTGGAATCCGGAAAGAATCTTAAGGAGGTTGAACATGGCCAAGCTGGATGTGTTTAGCGACGAGTGGTGCCGGGCGTGGGAGGACAAGGTCAAAGCCAGTAAAACGTTTGCTGCCTACAATAAGGGCTGGCAGGGCGATATCGGCTGTGTCATATTTAAAGATCCGGCGGCCAAGCTACCCGAGGACCAATACCTCTATCTCGACTTTGAAGACGGTGTGGTTAGAGGCATCCGCATGGTTGGCAAAGAGACGGCCGAAAATGCCAAGTTTGTGATTTCCGGTCCCTATGTGCGCTGGAAGCAGGTGGCCAAAAAAGAACTGGACGCCGTCAAGGGCATGATGCAGGGCAAGCTCAAACTCAAAGGCAATCTGCCCTATGTGGTTAAATATCTCAAGGGGGTGCAGGAATCCATCCGGTGCCTGACGGAAGTGGATTCCAAATTCCCAGATGACTAATTATTCCGCCCTCAACAATAATACATTGAGGGTTTTAAATTCTTCTTTCAAAAACTGAAGAATTTTATTTGATAGAAAATCCGGCGAAATAATTAATTTGTGCTGCGCACTTTAAGTTTTTTTATCAGACAGGATTTATCTACCTTCGCTGAAGTTTCGGCATGGAGTCCATTCATCATCCCCAATTAAAGTTTAGGAGGCATCACCATGCGGTACGATGCGGGTTTGAATTTTAATTATTTTGCACCCACCAAAGTCATCTTCGGTGAGGGATCGGTCGCCGAGCTGCCCATGGAAGTCAAAGCGCTGGGCAGCAAGGCCTTTCTCGTAACCGACCCGGGGCTCATAGAAACCGGGCTGGTGGACCAGGTCAAGGAAACGCTGGGGGATTTGCTGGTCGGCCTTTATGCGGATGTGCCCCAGGACAGCGGCATGACGGTGGTCGATAAAGGGGCCGAGCGCGCGCTGGCGGCCGGGGCGGATGTGCTGGTCAGCCTGGGCGGCGGCAGTGTTATCGACACCGCCAAGGGCATGTGCATCGTCATGAAGGAGGGCAGCAGCTTGAGGGATTTTCAGGGCATGCAGATGCTCACGCGGCCGCAAACCCCGCATGTGGTGATCCCCACAACGGCCGGCACCGGCTCGGAGGTGACATCCGGCGCGGTGGTGTTGGATCCGGAGCAAGGGCAGAAAATCATTATATTTGAGTATTTCAATACACCCAGGACAGCCATTCTCGATCCCCGCATGACTGTGAAGCTGCCGGCGGGTCTGACGGCCTCGACGGGAATGGACGCCATGACCCATGCCGTCGAAAGTTACGTGGCCCAGGCGCGCAATCCCATATCGGATTCGGCCGCCTTACACGCCATAAAATTGATTGTTAAATATCTGCCCGCAGCGGTGGAAAACGGTGCAAACCTTATGGCGCGGGGGCAGATGCAGATTGCGGCCCTGCTGGCCGGCTGGGCCTTCTCCAATGCCATGGTGGGCCTGGTCCATGCCATGGCCCATTCTTTGGGGGCCATTTGCAGAATTCCCCATGGTTTGGCCAACGGTATTCTGCTGCCGCACGTGATGAGTTACAACCTGGATGAAATTCCCGAGCTTACGGCGGATATCGCCGAAGCCATGGGCGTGCCGATCCAAGACATGGATACCTTCAGTGCCGCCAAGGCAGCTGTTGATACCATGCAAACCTTTGCCAAAAGCATCGGTCTAAATCAACGCCTGCGGGATTTGGGGGTAGACGCGAATTTGCTGAAGGACTGCGCCGCGCTGTCCATGAGTGACGGCTCCATCGTTTACAACCCCAAAATTGTAACGGATGCCCAGGAGGTTTTGAATGTCTATCTGAAGGCTTACTGACAGAAACCGGGGCAATGGAGCGTTGGCGTGCTGCAGTAATGGATTTTTTTCATCCCTCCAACACTCCAATACTCCACCACTCCAAGGTTGCCTGAAACAAGCGCAGCTTTTTCTAAAATGGTTTATGATCCGGTTTATAAGAGAGTGGCTATGAAAATCAATTTGGCGGAAGGTGCGCAGGAAATCGGCCTGGCGGTCATGCTGCAGGATTTGATTGTCCAGAATATCGAGCAAAATCCCCACAAACTCACCGATTTTAAAAAGCTCAATATTACGATCGGGCTTGAAGTTTTTGATGTTGAAATACAGCTGACGCTTGAATTTGCAGACAGCTGGCTAACCATTCGCCCGAATATTGAAAAGCAGGCAAAACTCAATATCAGAGCCGATTCCCAAACCCTCATGAACCTGTCCAATCAGAAGATAAAATGGGGCCTGCCGGATTATTTTGATGAAACCGGCAGGGAAATTTTGGCAGCCCTGCGAAGCGGCCGGCTCAAGGTCAAAGGACTGTTTGCGCATTTCCCGAGCCTGATCCGTTTTTCGCGGGTCATGTCGGTGCATTCCTAGATTAGATTCATAGTTGGCGGAGATTTTTTGGAGATGGCCTTGCCAAACCGGCCTGCGAACTGCTACATTGCCCTTCCGTGTGAACATAAATAACAAAAAAGCATTCACTTGATCAAAGGTTTCAGGCTCGGGGATTCATTGATCACGGCAACCGTAAATGTTGAACCCCAAACCTCTGAACCCGCCTCAAAAGGAGATATGTGAGCATGAAATATGAAAAAGTAATTGTCGAGAAAGGCGAAAAATATGTGGCTGAGGTCACGTTAAACCGGCCGGAACATTTAAATACCTTCGACAGCACAATGGCCGGGGAACTTTATGATGCCCTTAGAGAACTGGATGGTCTGAAAAATGTCCGGGTTGTTCTCCTTAAAGGAGCCGGCAAGGCTTTTTGCGCCGGCATCGATGTCAATGAGCTGGCCGGCAAATCGGCCCTGGAATACCGCGCGTGGATCGAGCGGATGGAACGTCCCCTGGTGGCTATTTCGAATATGAAAAAGCCGGTCATTGCGCAGCTGCAGGGTGTTGCAGCCGCCAACGGCATGGGGCTGATCGCCGCTGCGGATCTGGTGATTGCCGCGGAAAATGCCCGCATGGGTCTGACAGCGATCAACGTGGGCCTCAATTGCGTCGGGCCGGTCATTCCGGTGGCGCGGTGTGTCGGTCGCAAGAAGGCGCTGGAGTTGCTGCTTTACGGGAATTTAATTCCGGCTTCAGAAGCCCTCACCCTCGGTTTGATCAACCGGCTCGTACCCAAGGATCAGCTCGAAACCGAGGCCCGCCGCTGGGCGGAGGAGTTGGCCCAAAAGAGCCCCATTGCGGTCCAAATTTCCAAGAGCGCTTTTTACACCAGTGAAGACATGGCCTATGAGAAGCAGTTCGCCTACATGAATGAGGCCTTTGCACGATTGTGCACCGCCGACGATGCCAAAGAGGGCGTCCAGGCGTTTTTCGAAAAACGCAAGCCTGTCTGGCAAGAGAAATGAGATAAGCAAAGATTATCCAGTAAAAGTTCCCAAACGCCTAGTTTAATCAAGGAGATCCAAACATGACCCAAAAGTACGATGCGATTATTATCGGCGCCGGCGTTATCGGGTGCTGTGTGGCTTTTGAACTTGCCCAAAAAGGCTATAAAACCCTGAACGTCGACAAACTTGCCGAGGCGGGCTCCGGTTCGACTTCCAATTCCTGTGCGGTCATTCGACTGCACTATTCAACTCCGGACGGGGTGGCCATGGCCCGGGAGAGTTATTTTTACTGGCTGAACTGGGAAAAGTATCTTGGCGTCAAAGACGCCAAAGGCATGATCAAATACATTAATCACGGATGCCTGGTCACCAAGACCGAAAAAAACAAATATCTAAAAAACGTCATGGCCAGCCTGGACGAACTGGGGGTTGCGTATGAAGAATTGGACGTTGGCGGCATCAAGCGGAAATTTCCTTTTTTGGACACCCGCAAATACGGTCCCCCCAAATTACCCGATCATCAGGGGTTCGGCGAGCCCACCGGGGATGCCGTCGCGGGGGCCGTCTACATTCCGGAATCCGGATATATCTCCGATCCGATGCTTTCTGCTCACAATGTGCAGGTCGCGGCTGAAGCCAGGGGAAGTGAATTTCTTTTTAATGCCGAGGTGGTGGATATTTTAAAACAGGATCATCGGGCGGCGGGGATCGAATTAAAAGATGGTTCCCGAATCAAGGCCCCGATCCTGGTCAACGTGGCCGGGCCGCACTCATTTATCATTAACCGGCTGGCAGGGGTCGAGAAAGGCATGAAAATTAAGACGCGCGCCCTGCGGCAGGAGGTGGCCCATGTTCCCCCGCCGCCGGGGCTGGATTACGAAGCGGTTGCGCCGCTCATATCCGACGGAGACATCGGATGCTATTCCCGGCCGGAGGTGGGCAACCATGTCCTGGTCGGTTCGGAAGATCCGGACTGTGATGCGCTGGATTGGGTCGCTGACCCGGATAATTTCAACCGAAGCTTCACGGACCAGTGGCGAACGCAGGTTATGCGGGAAGCCCAGCGCCTGGCGGGCCTGCCGGTACCGAACCAAATGCAGGGTGTGGTGGATCTTTATGACTGCACCGACGATTGGCTTCCGATTTACGACAAGTCGGATTTGCCGGGTTTTTATATGGCGGTCGGGACATCGGGCAACCAATACAAAAATGCGCCGGTGGCAGGCGCCATGCTGGCCCATCTGATCGAACGTGTCGAAGCCGGACACGACCATGACCAAGAACCGATCCACTACCCGTTCAGGTATGTCAAAAGAAATCTTAACATCGGTTTTTTCTCACGTCTGCGTGAAATCAACCCCGACTCCAGTTTTTCCGTGATTGGATGAGGATAAAAGTTTCACGTGGGCAAAGAGATTTTGGAAGGTGGCGGCCTAATCGTGACGATTGCCGGCAACGGGCAGGAGGCGGTCGCAGCTGTAAAAGAAACCCAATACGATGCCGTGTTGATGGCCAGATGCCGGTGATGGATGGGTATGCCGCCACGAGGGAAATTCGGAAGTGGGGAGAGGAACTCAAAGCTCAAAGCTGGAAGCAGGAAAGGAGCTGATAGCTCAAGGCTCAAAGCTTAATAAAAAGGATGCCGATGAACTTTCAACTTTCAGCTTTCAGCCTTCAGCTCGAGCG
Source organism: uncultured Desulfosarcina sp. (assembly GCA_964435765.1). Classification (GTDB taxonomy): domain Bacteria; phylum Desulfobacterota; class Desulfobacteria; order Desulfobacterales; family JAFDCJ01; genus JAFDCJ01. Next base: position 4,943 of record CAYTBC010000065.1, on the reverse strand, counting down.
AAGCGAGTTTCCATAATTGCCATGACCGCGCATGCGTTGGCAACAGTCCCGCCGGATTTGATTAACGAAATGGTGGATCGTCTGCGGGAGGCTGCTGAAATGGGAGATGTCATGCAGGTCGGCACGATTATAGAGGAGATGAAACCCCGCGCAGATGCCTTGGCACCGCTGTGCGACCGATTCAGCCAACTGGCTGCGGATTTCGACAACGAGCGCCGGGCGTCCAAAGGCCGTCTTTTTGCTCGACCGAGGTGTAGCCAACAGCTATGGCGCCTTTACCGCTGGGCCCGGTCGCTGAATGATTTGATGCGGTCCGAAAAAAGTTTGGCGCACGTCGGGCAGTATTTGTGGTGCGACTTTACGTCCGTGTGGGCGGAAGTTCTTTGGTGAATATGTTCCAAAAACTTAGGTGTCGCAAATAGTTTGCCGCAGCCTTCACATCTTTCCAGGGGGTGCCGGCCGATGATTTCGTCACGAATCGAGATGGTTCGCACGTCATCCTGATCTTTTACCAGAATCACGTTTGTCGGACAGATATTGGCGCAGGTTCCGCAACCAATGCACAGCCCTTCGATGGGAACGACATAATTCATCCCCTCTCTTTTTTCCACTTTAAGCGCGCCGGGACCGACAATTTCCTTGCAGACGCGCACACAGAGGCGACAGCGGACACAGCCGTCGGGAGGCGGCCCCGGATCGATGCCGTAGGACTTCGCCAGCGCGATGATGCTTTTCGCCTGCGGCGCCATCTGCAGCAGGTTCCTGAAAGCCCGGGTGCGGGCGCGTTGAACGGCCTCACTGTGGGTCTGGATGGCCAATTTATCTTTGACCTTCAAAATGCAGGCCAGCATCGTGACTTGCCGGCCGGTGGCTCGGCCCGGCACCTCCACGGCGCACAGGCGACAGGAGCCCGAAGGCCTCAGCGATGGGTGATAGCATAAAGTCGGAATGGGGATGCCATGGGCTCTGGCCACGTCAAGGACGCTCATGCCCTCTTCGGCCTGATATTCCCGGTCGTCGATGGTGATCGTAACCATTTATTATCTCCGATGAAATTCCATTTATGAAATCCCCCTTGATCCCCCTTTAAAAAAGGGGGGAAAGAAGTCCTCCCCTTTTTTAAAGGGGAGTTAGAGGGGATTTTTTGAGTGTTGTTCGTATCAGTATAAACCCTAGAATTGCATAAAGTATTGCATTGGACTTACGCTGTTTCGACGAAAACCATTGGCAATATTGACTGATCCTGGATACTGGATGATTCTGGATTTCATTCCCAGTGCCTTCCTGAATATCCAGCATCCAGCATCGGGAGCGAAGCGACCCATTAGTCTCTGCCCGCATCATGCAGAGCATCAATATAATCTTTTAACTGCCGAACTTCCTCTCTGAGGGATCCAAGCTGGTGCGCGGTCAAATCGTTCAGCGCCAGCATTCCGATGATTTGCTCGTTTTCGATCACCGCTAAATGATCGATGTCGGCCTTCATCATCTTGTTGATGACATGGCCGACTTCATCTTCGGGCCGAGCCACAATCAACCGGTTGGCCAGGGTATGGTGCAGTTCCAATTCAGAAATCTTTGATTTCGGGCCTCTTTGAAAAAATCGAAATACATCCCTTTCCGCAAATATGCCGACCGGTCGGCTGTTTTCAGTTACGACCACTGCGCTTGCATTCAGGCCGTTCATAAGACGGACGGCATCCTCGACGCTTTGATCGCTTGCGATGGTATATACCGGGCGGGTTATTTCCTTCAACAGGGCACGCACTTCCATGAAGCCGATCCTTATTCACCGCTTGCGGTTCGTCGGAAAATTTACTCTTCCAGCCGACGCAGACAATCCTGGGGAAAACGATGGGTGCCCTTGCCTTCCAGGCTCACCTCCACCAGGGCGTCCGGATCGTTGATGGAGGCATCCGGATCGGTGATGATGCCATGCAATCCGACGTATGCATCCATGTAGTTTTCCCAGCTCTCGTCCTCCGACTTTTGATACACTTCAACTTTCTGGCCGCGACGAAAAACCATGATTGAGCCTCCAACTGTTGCCTTGTTTCTTATAGATAAGATTCAGACAGATTCTCCGACTTTAACGTAATTTGAGCGGTTAGGCTCAATGTCAGTTGTTATACACAGCGTCATAATAATTAGCGCATTATCCTTATTCGTCATCGATATGAAAAACCGCCATATCCGGGCTTGTTTACATTACGCTGTGTATATATGCGCCATGCCTTCAGCCCTTGACTACCGGTGCATCCTCCCCCCCGAACTTGGCCGTGGATTTGCGGGCGCAGACTTCACAGAGCCGGCGGTCGCCGGCGACTTTGGCGACGGCGTGCGTTCGTTTCTGCACAAATTCCAGATAGCGCTCCGGGCCGAGGACCGTCCCGCAACCTTCACAATACAGCAATTTTTTTCGGTTGAGGACGGTTCCGCAGAGGGAGAGAATTCTTTCTCCGCCTTTGTCCTCGATCTGCATGGCACCGGTGGGACAATTGGTGGCGCAGGCGCCGCACAGGATACAGCGTTCCTCGCTCTTTCTGAAATCGGTGGGCACCGGGTGGTCAAAATCGAAATAGCCCATCTGCAAAGCATCCACCTTCATTTTGTCGCGGCAGACCTCGATGCATTTGCCGCACCGCAGGCAGATATCGCAGCGCAAACAGCGGCGGGCTTCCTGCCGGACCAGATCTTCCGGATACCCGAGTTCGACCTGCTGGAAAGTAGTGCGCCGGCGGTAAATATTCAGCAGCGGCATCTCCGGCCGCTTGATGGTCATTTTGCTGCTGGCCGGGACCTCCAGGTATTCGATCCTTCCGCGACGCGTCGGTACCGGAGGCATTTTGGGCTGCGGGATACCTTCCAGGTAGCGGTCGATGGATTCGGCTGCACGCTTGCCGGCGCCGATGGCTTCAATGACCGTTGCCGGCCCGGTGACGGCATCCCCGGCTGCGAAGATGCCTTCCAGGGAGGTTTCCATAGTCACCATGTTGGCGTTGACCGTCTTGCGGCGGGTCCAATCAAGGCCATGGACCGCTGCCAGGCAATCGGCATCGACCTGCTGGCCGATGGCGCAGATGATCACATCGGCCTCGATCATAAATTCACTGTCTTCGATCGGCACCGGGTATTTGCGATTCTGGCCTTCTTTGGTCACCAGTTTGGCGCGCAGGCATTTCAAGCCTTGCAACCGGTCGTTTTCACCGACGATCGCTTCGGGGATGTTTAAAAATTCAAATCGGACCCCTTCCTCTTCGGCCTGCTCGACTTCTTCTTTGTCGGCCGGCATTTCCGAGCGTGTTCGACGGTAAGCCAGGGTGACTGATTCACATCCCAGCCGCAGACAGGTCCGAGCGGCATCAATGGCTACATTGCCGCCGCCGATAATCACTGCATTTTGGCCGGGAACCTGCCGATCTCCCAGCGCCACCTTTCGCAAAAAATTAATAGCGTCGACCACCTGTGAAAAATCGGTCTCGCCCGGCACCCCCAGTTTGAAGGACTTATGGGCGCCAATGGCGAAGAAAAAAGCCGCGTATCCCTCCTTCTTTAACTGTTCAAGGGTAATGTCCCGTCCGAAGCGGGTGTTGAATTTGAATTCAACACCCAAATTTTTCAGCATGGCAACCTCGCGGTCGATAACTTCACGGGGTAGGCGATAACGGGGGATGCCCAGCAGGAGCATGCCGCCGGCCACCGGCTGCTGTTCGATAATCCTCACACCATAGCCTTTTAATGCCAGGTAATAGGCTGCGCTCATACCGCCGGGTCCGGCGCCGATGATACATACCTTCGTGTTTTTATCCGGCTCTTTCGGAGGGTTTGTGTAACTGCGCTCCGACATGGCCCTTTCGGCGGCAAACCCCTTGAGGGTTTTGATCGAGATCGGGGCGTCAATGCGCGCGCGCACGCACATGAATTCACAGGGCCGCGTGCACACCAGGCCGCAGACCCAGGGAAAGGGGCAGTCCTTGCGGATCACGTCGACGGCCTCGGCATCACGCCCCAGGCCGACAAGGGTGACATAGGTCGGAATATCCAGCCCGGCGGGACAGGTCATCTGGCAGGGGGCCGGGGCCAGCTTGACACAATCTCCGGTGGAGCAGTTGCGGGTGACGATATGGCTGTTAAATACCTCCCGGTCCCGGCTCAACCCCTCGAGAACCATTTTACCGGTGCTTTGGGAAGCGGCGCTTCTACCCTGTTCGGCTATCTTTTGGGCCAGGGTCAGCATTGCGGGCAGGTGCTCAATGTCGGCTCTGCCCCAGGCAACATCTCTGAGCAGGGCCAATATGTCTTCGGCTCGGCGCCTGCTCCGGGGATCTGCCAGCTGACCGGAATCAATGGCCGTGTCTAAACGTTTGATGAGATCGTTGACCGGACAAGTTTTCTCGGGCATGTTTCTTTCCTTATCGGAACCCAATTCCGTCAGAGGCGGAGGATTGAAAATTGCAAATTCAATCTTCACTCGAAAATATTCAATCGTTGCAAGTTACTCAAAGTCAGCAACCAGCTGAGCGTGTCTTTCTCGCGCCGTTTGGCTTTTCGCTGAGGTTTCACCAAAGTGAAGACATTTGGTAATGCACTTGGCTACACAGGCCGGTTCCAAACCCTGATCGACGCGGTCCATGCAGAAATCGCATTTGACCGCCTTGCCGGTCTTCGGGTTGAACTGGGGGGTTCCCCAGGGGCAGGCCGTGATGCACGCCTTGCAGCCCACGCAAAGTCTATCGTCCACAAAGACGATACCGTCCTTGGGCCGCTTTTGCATCGCCCCGGTAGGGCAGGCGGCCACGCACCATGGGTCTTGGCAGTGGAAACAGGGCATAAACACATAAGCCATGCGCGGAAGGTTATTGATTTTGCGCGGGCCCACCGAAATTATCTGGGTCAACCGGGGGCCGATGGGTAAATTGTTTTTGGTTTTACAATGGGATTCG
>CAYTBC010000064.1:320-22418 GCA_964435765.1 uncultured Desulfosarcina sp. | reverse complement strand
CAATTTCCAATTCGGATTCCAACTCAACATGTGGATTTCCTTTTGCCAGGCCGGCCAAAATGGAAAATTCAAAACAATCGACCTTCGGATTGGCAGCTCTGACAGCATCCTTGATTTCTTTCATTCCCTGCTTTTGGAAATCCCGAATGAAATTTTTCAGTAGCTGCTCAGCTTCCTCTATATTCGAAAAGGGTAGCACCGTCTCAAATTGATTAATGCTGCGCCGAGCGGAAAACCCACCCACGGCACCGAAATGCTTGTTGATGTACCGTCCCATGGTCCTGATACCTTCCTGGAGGGCCGTGTGGCCTAAATTTTCGATGATGGCATCAGGATCCGCCAGCGTGAAAAGAATGACGGCATAGGTTTCATTTATACTTCTGCGGCTTAAGTCGGTCTGATACCGCACTTTAAATTGCCGCCTGGAATATAGTCCGGTTAGCTCATCCTGGAAGCTTTCAATACTTTGAATGATTTCATCATGAAAGGGGTGGTTAAAATTCTCGAGTTGCTCCGGTGTCCCTTCAAAAACAATCTGTTTGCCATACAGCGCAAGAATACGATTGGAAATAAAGAAGACATCCGGAATATCGTGGCTGATTAAGATTGCGGTAAATCCGAATTTTTTTTTGTATTCGACAATCATTCCAAGGATGGCGTTGCGTCGAACAGGGTCCTGGCCGGTGGTCAGCTCATCGAACAGAACAATTTCGGGGTCGGTCACCAGGGCCCGTGCCAATGCGACCCGCTTTTGCATACCACCGGAAAGTTCGGAAGGATGCAGGTGGATCACATCGGTAAGTTCGATTTGCTCTATTCTGGCCATCACTTTGTCCGTGATGGCCTGCTTGCTCAGCCGCGTGTTTTCCTGCAGCGGCAAAGCAATATTTTCAAACACCGTCAGAGAATCTAAAAGCGCGTTGCTTTGAAACATGTAACTGATCCGGGAGAGGTATTCATTCCACTCGGATCTGCTCATTTTTTCAAGGGGTTTGCCGCGGAAGAGCACACTGCCTTGATCCGGTTGCAGCAAACCGATGATGTGCTTGAGAATTAAGCTTTTACCAGCGCCGCTTTTGCCAATGATGGTGGTGACCTCACCTTCATAGATTTTAAGATTCACCCGCTCGAGTACCGCACGGTTTCCGAATCTTTTGGTCACATTTTTAAATTCAATTAAAGGCACGGTCATCTCGGCACCTCCCTATGCCGACAAGTTTCAGGAAATCGGACATCTATTCAGAGTCGCTGACCCGCCCGCTTCGTTTACAATGGTTGAGATCCATGCAGGGCCGTCGACCAAGATACCACCTATTTGTTTATCATATCAACTTCATTCAAGATTAATCATGAAATCAGATCGATCAAGAGACTTTTAGATGGGCTGTATCCGGCATCCGCGCTGATATCGAATACATATTTAGCTTACACCGTTGAACGAAGACCGCTAAATTTTAGATTGACATTGCATTAAAACTTATCAGATAAGAATTTTAGTTTTTTGTTATGATCGGATAATATGTCTTTTGATGAGGACGAAAAATGAATAATATTTCACTTGCGGAATACTTTACGGAAACCTTTTTAGCCCGCAATAATAAGCCGGCGATTTCTTTTCTGCGGGATGGAGTCGTCGAAACTCAAATTTCCTATATCGAATTGCATCAGCATTCCAACCGCATGGCCAACACTTTTCTCGAACTAGGCGTTGAAAAGGGCGACCGGGTCATACTTTTTATCCCAAAATCATTGATTTTTGTGGTGGCCCATCTGGCGCTGCAAAAGATTGGTGCCATTGCCGTGCCTTTGAATCCGGGTTTTAAAAAATCCGAAATGTCGTATTTGCTTCAGGATGCGGATCCAAAAGTAATTCTGACGGAGCCCGGCGCAGAAGCCCTCATCCAAGAAATAGATTCCGGTCTGAACCAGTTGGTCATTGACACCCGCAAACCCTATCAGGATATCGACATCGTGCAAAAGGCTTCTGAAGATTTCAGCCCCCGCCAAATCGACGCCGGGGATCCCGGACTCATCATTTACACCTCAGGCACCACCGGCAAACCCAAAGGAGCAGTTCTGACACATTCGAATCTGATCCATGACGCCCGCAATATTATCACGATCTGGGAAATCGGCCCAACCGACGTGCTCTGTCATGCCCTGCCGCTGTTTCATGTCCACGGGCTTTGTTTTGCCCTGCACACCGCACTGTTGGCCGGAGCGCATGTGGTCATGCTCGATCAGTTTTCACCGCGAAGGATTATTCAAACCTTGAGCCGCAAAGACAGCCCCGGTGTCTGCACTGTGTTTATGGCGGTGCCGGCCATGTACGCCAAATTGATGGCCACCATAGGTGCCGAACGGCCGGACTTTAATCATATGCGCCTGTGGACTTCCGGGTCTGCTCCGCTGCTGCCCGCCGATTTTGAGCGCATCCGTCGGATATTCGGCCAAGAGCCGGTGGAAAGGGAAGGGATGTCGGAGACCGGGATGAACTTTTCAAATCCCTTGCACGGCACAAAAAAACCGGGATCCATCGGTATCGCCCTGCCCGGGCTGGCCGTCAAGGTTGTGGATCCGCTGACCGGCAGGCAAGTGACACCTGGAGAAACCGGAGAATTCTGGCTGAAGGGTCCGGCCATAACCCCAGGCTACTGGCGCAAACCGGAAGAAACCGTCAGGGCATTCGATGGGCGCTGGTTTAAAACCGGCGATCTGGGCAATCGGGATGGGGATGGCTATTATTACCTGACCGATCGAATTAAACACATCATAATCTCCGGCGGCGAGAATATATCACCCAAAGAAGTAGAAGCGGTCATCAACCGGATGGCAGGCGTGATGGAATCATCAGTGGTGGGGGTCGCCGATGAAAAATGGGGCGAAAAGATTGTGGCGGCCGTCGTAAAAATGCCCGGTGCCGATGTCAACGAAGATGAAATTCAGGCGTATTGCAAAAAACACCTGCACGACTGGAAATGCCCCAAGGTAATTACTTTTGTAAAAGAACTGCCCCGCAACACCATGGGCAAGGTGTTGAAAGAAGAGGTCAAACAACTGTTTTAAGCGCGCACCGTTTCCCGCCCAAATCATTAAAAACCAATAAGGTGTTACGATAATATTCAGAAATATCCCGACTAATAATGACCCATCGTACCTTTTTCCCGATCTGGTCGCCGTTACTTACATCCAATCATTTGATTCTCCGCTGCTTCCTGGATTAATCGGAAAAAAAAATCGAGGCATTGATCGAAACCGGCGAAATTCCTTTGTCGGTGTCGGCTTTTATTGTTAATCATTTTGAACAGTTGGAAACTGTGTGGGACGAACGCTATCAGCGCCGCTTCGGCTTTTGGCGGCCTTATGTGACCGATGTCATTCATCGCTATTTGGATTGTGGGGATTTACATTTTGGGGTTGCACGCGTTTTATGTGAAGATTGTGGCCACGAATATTTGCTGGCATTTGGGTTGAAGCGAAGCGGAAATCCCGCTTCAGCGGGACAAGCGCCGGCATTTTTGCCCATCCTGCCATCAGAAGCGGGTGTTGGAATTCGGTGAATGGTTATGCACAGAGGTGCTAAAATATGTGCCGCATCGGCAATGGGTGTTCAGCATTCCAAAAAGATTGCGAATCTATTTCATGATGTTGCGGTGTTTTTTTGCTTGACTAACAAGTAGCCGTTTGCCATACAATTGCTTCCAGAAAGCAAGTTCCTATCTTTTATACAATTGCTTCCAGAAAGCAAGTTCCTATCTTTTAACCAGCAGGGCACCACCTCTTCATGGTGGAGCAGAATGCCAACATGGCCCTTTCCATCGCCGATCACGGCTATGTTCTTCAGACCGGATCGATCGTCCTGGCCGACACCGCCCAAAACCTGCTGTGAAATGAAATGATGCAGGAGGCTTATTTAGGGGGGGCGGATGTCTGCGAAATACCGGTTTAGCAAAAAATCCTGACCCAGAGGGTCAGGCTGCGACTTCACCCCAGAGGGGCGGCCTTGGCCGGAAGATAAATCATGGAATGATGACAAAATGGAATATTGGGGCTCCAAAAGAACAGAATCTTCTTCTATTGATAAATGGTTAATCCTGATATTCACAACATTAATATTTTGCGGATTATATCTTTCCAAACTATATAGCTACCTTTTATTTCACAGCCTTGCAGAAATCTTCAGCATTGTTGTTGCCTGTGGGATCTTTATGGTTGCGTGGAATGCGCGCAGATTCCTGGATAACAACTACCTGCTCTTTCTGGGAATAGCTTATCTTTTCATCGCCGGTATAGATTTAGTCCATACTCTCGCATACAATGGAATGGGAATATTCAGCGTATCCGGATCCAATCTGCCCACCCAGCTATGGATCGCTGCAAGGTACATGGAAGGCCTTTCACTGATAATTGCTCCGTTTTTACTTAATCGAAAAATCAAAACAGCCCCCGTATTTGCAGCCTTCTCAGCCGCAACTTGCTTTTTGTTTTTGACGATTTTTGCATGGAGAATCTTTCCTGACTGCTTCATCGAGGGCCAGGGATTAACCGCATTTAAAAAGATTAGTGAATATATCATCTCATCTATTCTATTAACTTCCATCGTGCTTTTGTATAATAAAAGAAAAGAGTTTGCCCCCCATGTTTTCACACTTCTTATTGCATCCATCATTATAAAAGTTGGTTCAGAATTGTCGTTTACGCTTTATGACAGCGTATTTGGGTTGTCCAATTTGATCGGCCATTTTTTAAAGATTATTTCTTTTTATCTTGTTTATAAGGCAATCATAGAAACCGGTTTTGTCCGGCCGTATGACCTGCTGTTTAGAAATCTGAAAAAGAGCATGGAAACCAGCGATGCGCTCAACCGCATTCATGAGGTGTTGCACTCAACGCTCGAATTCAGCGAGATCATGCAGCGGATTGTGGAAGAGGGCTCGGCCTTGCTGCGCTGCGATTCCGCAGCTGTCTCCCTGCGCCAGGGCAGCGGCTGGATTGTCAGCCATGTGCATGGCATGCCCTCTGTTCTGGTCGGGACAAGAATGGCAGACGACCAGGAAAAACATGCTGTCCTGGCCTTGAATTCACGGCAGCCGGTAGCGGTGGCCGATGCGTTCAATGACGATCGCTTCAAAGGGGAGCACTTGCGCCGCCATAAAATCCGCTCTGTGCTGGTAACGCCATTAATTGCTCGTGATGAAGCAGTAGGTGTTATTTTTTTCAACTACCAAAACGCGCCGCATGAGTTCAAGGTAACAGAGATGAACTTCGCCGGCCAGATGGCGAGCATCGCGGGCGCCGCATTGGCAAATGCCCGGCTGTTTGACGCACACAGGGCTGCTGAAGATGAAGTTCGAAAAATCAACCGCGAGCTTGAACAGCGGGTAAAGGACCGCACAGCTGAAATCGAAAATCAGTACAAAGAGCTCGAAGAACTGAATGCGATCATCAGGCAGCTCTCCCGGAAAACAATAGTGGCCATGGAAACCGACCGCAAGTCCCTCTCAAAGGAACTCCACGACAGCATAGCGGGCACGCTGGCCGCCATCAAAATGCAGCTGGAAGCCAGGTTGTGTTCTACGGCTGACAGCTTGTCCTCGGATTTAATGCCCCTCGATCAAATCGTGACGTATTTGGCACAGGCCATCAAGGAGACCCGGAATATTTCACGACAGCTGCGTTCGCTGACCCTCGATGATTTTGGACTTAAAGCGGCGCTTGCCGAACACATTCAGCACTTCAAACAATTTTACCCGAAAATCGAGATCGTTTCTCAAATTGATATTGCGGACGAAGACATTCCCGACGCCATTCAGACGGTGCTTTACCGTGTCGTTCAGGAAGCCTTGAACAATGTTGGCAGACACAGCGCCGCCAAGGCGGTGCACGTCAATCTGACCAACCATAAGGACGGAATTTGGCTGCAGGTTGCAGATGACGGTTGCGGATTCGATCCGGGGAAGGTGATTTCGGATGCGCAGTCACTCATGGGCTTTGGGCTTCACAGCATGCGCGAACGCGTCGAAATTTGCAAAGGCAAATTTCAAATTCATTCCGAACCGGGAAAAGGAACTGCTATTGATATTTCCATACCCACATAAACACCTCGCTTATTTGAATTCAGGTTTAGCCTGCACCTTGCCTGTTCAAAAATTCTTCCAGGCGCGCCAGGGCATCCGGCATATTTTTGCGTCCAAAGCCGACCCGAAAATGATTGCCGCGATCACCATAGAGGGTGCCCGGCAATAGCAAAACGCCGGCTGTTTGCAACAGGATCTGGCAGAAATGTTCAACATCGCCGCCTACCAGACGCACAAATCCGATGGCGCCGGCTTGCGGCCGCTGCCACGCGAATCGGTCCGGGTGCCGTGCAAAAAAGGAATCGAGGACTGCCAGATTGCCGGTAATAATTGCCAGGTTGCGCTCAACCAGTTTTACCCGGTGTCGCAGTGCCAGCTCAGCCAAAAATTCACTCGGTGCACTGTTGCAGATAGTCGTGTAATCCTTCAGGGCCGCCATCCGGCCATAGACTTCAGCATTATGGGTTGCGATCCAGCCGATGCGCAGTCCCGCCAGACCGTAGGTTTTTGACATCACCCCGAGGGAGACGGTGCGCTCTCCCAGGTCACAGGCAGCCGGCAGCCGATCTTCCCGGCGGTACTCCGATTCCCGATAGACTTCATCAGAAAATAAAATAATCCCCTTATCGCGGCAAATGCGAGCTATTTCCTGAAACACATCCGGCGGCATCAGATAGCCCGTCGGGTTATGGGGGGTATTGATTATGACGGCTTTCGTATTGGGCCGAATGTTTTCTTGCAGTTCATCCAAATCAAGCGACCAGCCGGTTTCTTCGTGTGCTTTCCAAAGCGTCATCTGACTACCGATACTGCGTGCGACTTCGAAAAGTGACTGGTAGCAGGGCCAGTGAACAATGATATGATCTGCTGCATCCAAAACTGCGTGCATAAAAAGAAAGATCGCCTCTTCGGCACCGGTGTGTACCAGCACCTGCTCCGGTTCGATATTTTCGTATAAACTACAGATTTCTCTTTGCAGTGAAGGGCTGCCCTGGGATTCCGTATAACCGAGCCAGTGCTGATGAAACTGATCGGCTGCCCCCGGCTCAAATGCCAGTAAATCCTGGATTGAAAATGACTCACAGTCCGAGGCGCACAAAACATATTTCACATTGAATTCATATTGGGCGAAATAACGTTCAAGTTTAAAAGCGGGGATTTGCATAATAGTACGGTTTCGGTCGAAAATTAAATAACCTGGTTATATGCCAAGCACAAGTTACCATTGGTTAAATTTTAGTGGGAGCGGCTTTCAGCCGCGGCATTTGATATCGCGGTTACAAACCGCTCCGACATTCCTTTTACTTGCTTTTTCTTATAGTCTGGAATTTTATTAATGATAGAGCGAAGGGAATTTCGCAATTGTCATTCGCCATTGGTCAATAGCCATTTACTATGATTCCAGCATCCCCTTGATCACCCGTTCATATTCCGGGAAATACTGACCGATAACCGGGAGATCAAAGCTGCGAAGAATGCTGGTATTGCTTTCGCGCTCGAGAAGAAATTCAAATGACTTTTTCACCAGCACTTCCGGTGTCACACGCTTATGGGTCAATTTCTCATAATAAGCGGGATTCAACAAAACTTTGTGAGTTGTCGTGGTGCCGGCCTCAACAATAACCTCAAAAGTGGTGCTATCGATCGGGTTAACCGTAATCATGGTTCTGTCCATATTTTTTAACGCCTTTCATTCCAATACATGAATATTCTTTGCCGCACACATCTCCTTTAATTTTTTGGGCCAGACGGTAACGCTCACTTCTCCTAGATGCGCTTTTTTTAGTATCGACATGTACGTGCGGGATTGTCCGATGCCGCCGCCGATACTCAGTGGGATTTCATTGTTGATGATGGCTTTGTGGTATGGAAAGTTCAAAAAATTCAACTGATCGGCCATTTCCAATTGCGTTTTAAGCGATTCGGCATTCACGCGGACCCCCATAGATGTCAGCTCATGTCGGCGCCGGGTGACCGGGTTCCAGACCAAAATGTCGCCGTTCAGGCCATGCATGGGTCGGCCTTCGGCGGAAACAGTCTCCGTAACCCAGTCATCGTAATCCGCAGCCCTCATTTCGTGCGGGTAGCCGTCTTTGAGCGGCCAGCCGATACCGTAGATGAAGACGGCCGGATATTCCTGCAAAATCGCCGTTTCACGCTGTTTGCGCGGTAGATCGGGATAGCGCTCCAGGATATCTTCGGCATGCAAAAAGGTCAATTTTTCAGGGAGATCCGGATATTTGTCCGTTTTCAGCTGCGGAAACATTGACTGCACATGGATTTCAGCCCCTTTGATAACCTTCCACAGCTTCTTGACCACCTCTGTTAAAAATTGCAGGTTGCGCTGATCCTCGGTGATGGCCAGCTCCCAGTCCCATTGATCGACATAGGCGCTGTGGTCATGGTCGAGAAAATAATCCTTGCGCACCGCGCGCATGTCGGTGCAAAGGCCCTCCCCGATTTGCATGCCGAATTGCTTGAGCGCCATCCGTTTCCATTTGGTGGCGGCTTGGACCACCTGGGCATCGACCGGATTTTTATCGTAGTCGTTGGAGATGTGAAACTGGATCGGAGTGCGCGAGCCGTCGCGGTCCAGCAGATCATTGACGCCGCTTGCGACATCCACGATCAGAGGAACGGAAACCATCATCAAATTGAGCTCCCGGCACAGATTCTCTTCGATATGGTTTTTCACGATATACAGGGCCTGCTGGGTTTCTCGGGGTGTCAGCAGCGAGTCGTAGTCCCGGGGTAAAATGGCATCCAGTTCTTCGTAGTTGCCGATTCCGGGTCCTGCCAGATCAGCTTTTTTGTCCGTCATTTTCGCCTCCTTCCGCCAGGGTCGGCTTCAATGGTGATTGCATAAAATCGCACCGAAGATGGCATCCGCACTCGCACTATTTTGATTTGCCGCTGCGGTAAAACCGAATGGTGACTTTTTCCAGCGTCGCCAGCCCATCATTAATGGCGTGATCAATGAGCGGTATGAATTTCGCTATCTTCTCATTGGTGTCGACGATCTCGATAACCACCGGCAAATCCGCGGAGAGTCTGAGGATTTTAGCGGTGTGAAGCAGACTGCGGGCGCCGTATCCTTCCAAACCGCGGAAAACAGTGGCACCGGCCAGACCCGTTTCACGGGCTTTTCTGACAATCCATTCATATAGGGGCCTTCTTTCGTACTTGTCGCTTTCTCCAATGAAGATTCGGAGCAGCTGACCTTCTTCCGGTAGTATCATGGCACACCTCAAAAATATCGGATTACGTTAAAGCCTATCCAGACAGCCGATAATCCCATGATGACCTGAACCAGCACATTGACAACGGCTGTTAAAAAGGCACCATCGCGCAGAAGAGCGATCGTCTCATAGCCGAAAGTCGAAAATGTTGTGAATCCTCCCAGCAAACCGATCAACAAAAAAACCCGCAATTCAGGACTTAACAGGTTGCGCACCTCGGCCATACCGGTAATGAATCCAATCAAAAAAAAGTCCCAGAATGTTAACCACGGCTGTGCCAAAGGGAAAAAAGCATTTGGAAAGATCTGATACACCGCGCCGGCCGACAGATAACGTCCGATTGACCCGAGAAAACCGCCCAGGCCAACAAAAACCAGATTCAGCATTACAATTCTCACGCGAACATTCAATAACAGTTGAGTTTCAGGATCGGGTAGCGATGACCACGCCGGCGGCCACCATCACGCCGCCGGCCGCTCGATTGAGCCGCCTGACATTCCGCACATTGGTAAACATTTTACGGGCACGGCTGGCTAAATAAGCATAGGTTGTCAGAACGCCGCCTAAAACTGCGGCGATGATCGCAGCCACAAAGGCCAGATCGATGAGAGTCAGCGCAGACAGATCAAAAAATGTCGGCAAAAAGCCACAATAGAAAAGAATCACCTTCGGGTTGGACAGGGTGATCATCAGGCCGCTTGCAAAATTGCCCCACCTCGACCGGGCTGACGGATTTTGATCGCCTAAAACAGGTTCGGGTCGTTGGAACCATATTTTGATACCCAGCCAGACCAGATAAGCACCGCCGCAGACTTTCACGATGAAAAACAGGTTGCCCAAAATCCGAGCCACCATGGAGAGCCCGAAGGCGGCAAACAGCAAAAAAATAACGTCGCCCAAAATGATGCCCCCAATCACGGCCAGTGAGGGCCGAAAACCGGAAGCCAATGCCCGGGCCGTCGTAGCAAAAACGCCCGGTCCGGGGCTGGCTGCCAGCACCAGCATCGCCAACGCAAATCCAGCTGCTGAATAGAGCGTCAACACAACCTCCTTCACAATTTCTTAGGATATAAAATAGATTTTATGTTCGCATATTATCAGGATTGAAATGAAATGCAATTTTAAAGTAGAAGTTCAGAGGCAGAGAACGGGTCCAGAATAGGTCAATATCAGCCTACCCGGATGATTAACACCGAAGCGCCAGACAGAGGGCATCTTTTTCCGGGGAATGCAGCGGTAAAAAAGAAAACAGCGGTATCGACCGCCAGGCATCGTGAACCGCGATGGTGCGATTAAAGCCATCAGCATCCTTGAAGCCGACATTGTCGGCCATCAAAAGCCCGCCCTTGACAAGCAGCCGCTGACAGTCCGGCAGGACCTTGATATAGTCCTTTTTCTCTATATCCAGGAAAATGAAATCAAAATCCCCTTGCAGCTGCGGCAAAACTTCAAGCGCGTCGATTACATGGATCTCGATGCGGTCCGAGAGGCCGGCCTTTGCGAAATTATGTTTGGCCCTGGCGGCCCTGTCAATGTTATTTTCCAATGTCACTACGTGTCCGTCGATCGGCTTGCAGGCGCTGGCCAAATATATGGCCGAGTAGCCCGTGGCGGTGCCAAGCTCCAAAATCTTGCGTGACCCGGCAGCGGAAACCAGGATATGCAGCAGTTCACCGACCACCGGACCAATAATTGGAATATTTTCCCGCTTGGCCTCATCTTCCAGTTCAACCAGCAATGCATCCCGTGGAGGAATAAACGTTCTGAAATAGTCTTCAGGTTGTTCGACGATATTAGACATGATTTTCTCCCTTATCATACTTAGCAGTGTCTCGGGTATCAAGTACGGGAACTTTCAGACCGAGTCAATGGTTATTAAGAAATTAATTGTTGGGCAACATTTTCAAGACATTAAATATGTGACCGCCATGTTCTGAATTATGGAATTGCCTTTCACTGGAGGATGCTATAGCTTTAATGTCTTCGCAGACACACTTCATGTCATTGTGATGCTAATTTCGAACCGTGAACACTGAACCTGTCGACGCTTAGAAACAAGAGGTTGCTAATGATTCTGCTGATGAATTCCTCTAAGACGCTGGATTTCGACCCATCCCACGCCGTGCTGTCCCGTACCATCCCAGAATTCATAAAGGATGCCGAAATGCTTGTCAAAGAATTGCGCCGGCTTTCTGAGTCGGAAGAAATAAAATCTTTTAATGTGGAGGGCTATCAGTTGAACCCCAAGCTATCTTCGGAGCTGGAGTGGGTATTTACCCGGAGCGAATCGGGCTCTAATTAAAAAACAAGCTGGCGGAATTAGTTATTGGTTATTGGGTGAATGGGTGAACTGCCTATTTAAAAAGATAGAATTCCAAAATTTTAGCTCATTTTTTTAACCCCGTCCGACAAAGGGCATGCTCACCGGCAGCACGATGCTTTCGAGCATGTTTATCTCAGGGGGCAGCGCTGCAATCGTCACTGCAACCCTCGCAAGATCATCGGCCGACATCACCCCTTCTCGGCGGGCAATTTCCTCACGGCCGGTCCAGATCGGCGTGGCCGTATTTCCGGGATGCAGGATGCTCGCGGCGATACCGAAATCCCGGGCATCAAGGGCCAATGACCGCGTCAGTCCCTCCAGACCGAACTTTGAAGTGGTGTAAGCCGCCGAGTGGCTGCGGGGCACTTTGGCCGAAACGCTGCCGATGTTGATAATGCGGCCGGAGCGCTGGGACTTCATAATTTTGAGCGCCTCCCGGCTGCACAGGAATGCTGCGGTCAGGTTGACATCGATCACCTGCTGCCAAACTGCCAGACTCAACTCATCGGTCGGAGCACCTTTGGAAACGCCGGCACTGTTTACCAGAATATCCACCCGGCCAAACGTATCCAATGTCTGCCGGAAAAGGCCGACAACCTCATCTTCGACCGTCACGTCCGTCGGGACAACGTGCACCTGGCCGCCGGCGCTCCGGATCTCATTGGCCGCAGCCTCGAGCTTTTCCCGACTGCGCGATGCCAGCACCGTTTTGGCCCCCTCGGCCGCAAAGGCAGCCGCGATGCCTTGACCGATCCCCGTACTCGCTCCCGTTATAACTGCAATACGATTTTGCAATTGCCCCATCAATGCATCCTCCAAATTGACGTTATTCCTGTTTTAGCATCTCTGCGACAAGCCGCTTCCACTCTTCCTCAAGCGGTATGTCAGGTCTCTTCCTGCCTGCACGTGAGTACCAGTAGTCGGCATTCCATAAAACGCCTTCCTCGCGGTGAAGGTAGGCATGGACAGCGCTGCCCTGGACGGTGGGTATCTCCTGCGCAATGGAGTGCGCCGTATCCCATTCACCATTTTTATCCCACCAGAGAGACGTCAACGTCTCGGAAAGTTCAGCAGGAGGTTTTTCATCATCGATACTCTTGATAAATTCGTCAAAGGTCATAGCAGCTCCCGATAGATTATTACAATTTTCTCGATATCTTTTGATAGCCGCGAACACCAGGCAACCGAAGATAACCAAAATTTCTCCTACAAGGATATGAACTGTAACCATTTAAAATGAACAAATTACTGTATCGAACATATCCAAATTGATGTCAAGGGCATTGCCGATACGCAAAAAACTCTCAGCGAATAATTTATCCATTGGGTCTGAAGCTGCCGAAGCTCCAAACGA
Organism: uncultured Desulfosarcina sp.; assembly: GCA_964435765.1. Taxonomy (GTDB): domain Bacteria; phylum Desulfobacterota; class Desulfobacteria; order Desulfobacterales; family JAFDCJ01; genus JAFDCJ01. Next base: position 9,425 of record CAYTBC010000064.1, on the reverse strand, counting down.
CAATCAACACCCAACAAACAACTGACAATTATATTTGCTTTTCAATACGAATTTCGTAATATAGCCGAAATGATCAGAAATGCCGAATCCAAACAACCGGAAAAAATAATCACCACCACGTGCTCATATGACTGCGGCGGGCGCTGCCTGCTAAAGGTGCATGTATCCGCAGGCAGGATCATCCGCATCGGCACCGACAGCACCCGCGGACCCGGCCTAAAAGCCTGTGTCCGGGGGCTTTTCCAAAAGCAGGTCGTCTATTCGCCGGAACGTTTGAAACAGCCTTTGAAAAGAGCCGGTGCGCGGGGCAGCGGACAATTCGAGCCCATTTCATGGGATGAGGCGCTTGACAAGGTGGCCGGCGAATTAATCCGGGTTAAAAAAACATACGGATCCGATTCAATGCTTCTGGTGGATTATTCCGGCAATGAAGGTGCCCTGCATGGCTCGGGCGGCAAGGCCGCTCGGCGGTTTTTCAATTTGTTTGGCGGATGCAGCGTCATCGGCGGCAACACCTCCATGGAAGCTGCAGTTTTTGCATCCCAAACCACCTTGGGCACCAAGATTACCGGAAACAGCCGCGATAATCTGCTCTATTCCAAATTGATTATCATGTGGGGATGGAATCCACTGATTTCCCGCTTCGGGCCGGATACGGCATCCTACCTGGCTCTGGCCAAAAAAAGGGGAGCAAAAATCATCTGCATCGACCCGCGTTTCAGCCCATCGGCCAAAGAGCTGGCCGATAAGTGGCTGGCCGTCAAACCTGCCACCGACACTGCTTTGCTGCTGGCCATGGCCCATGTCATGATCTGTGAAGATATCTACGACCACCAATTTATCGAGGCCCATACCAAGGGATTTGATAAATTCAAAGCCTATGTTTTAGGTGATCAGGATGGTAGCGCCAAATCGCCTCGATGGGCAGCTGACATCACCGGTGTTCCTGCAGATGCAATCACTTCCCTTGCAAGAGAATATGCCGAATCCAGACCGGCCGCTCTTTTCACCGGATGGGCACCCGGCCGCACTGCCTTCGGCGAGCAATTTCACCGGACAGCCATCACCCTGGCAGCCATGACCGCAAACATTGGCAACCAAGGCGGTCATGTCGCCGGCGGAACCGGGTACCTGCAGTTGGGAAAGTTGGCACAGCCGTTTTCCGTGCCCCTGAGACCCAATCCGCAGATCCACATGACCCAAATTTACGACGCGCTGCTGGAAGGAAAAAGTGGGGGTTTTAAAGCCGATGTTAAAATGATTTATATTGTGGGATGCAATCTATTAAACCAGTTTCTGAATGCCAATAAAGGTGCCAGGGCCTTGAAGCGGCCTGAGTGTATCGTGGTTCACGATCTTTTTATGACACCCACGGCAAGGTACGCGGATATTGTTCTGCCCGTCAGCCATTTTATGGAGCAGGAAGATATCGGTGAACCCTGGCTGGGAGGCTCCTACAATATTTTCATGAACCAGGTCGTTGCACCCGCGCCCGAAACCTGTTCGGATTTGACAATTTTCTCGCAGTTGGCAGCGCGCCTGGGAATGGTCGATTTTAATCCCAAGCCGGAGGAGACCTATCTCCAGGAGATGGTGGCAAACACCCCGGGGCTTCCCGAATTCGATAAGTTCAAGCAGCAGGAGGCTCATCGAATCGGATTAAAGCAACCCTGGGTGGCGTTTCGTAGTCAAATAGAAGATCCCTCAAACAACCCGTTCCCGACCCCATCGGGCAAAATCGAAATTTACAGCCAGCAAATTGCCGAAATGAACAATGAACGCATTCCGGCCATCCCCATGTATATAGATCCTTGGGAGGGTCCAAATGATACCCGCGCCGGGAGCTATCCCCTCCAGCTCATCAGCCCCCATGCCAAGACCCGGGTCAACTCCCAGCTGGACAACATCCCTCAGCTCAAAAGGAGAGGAGACGATACGGTCTGGCTAAACACGGCGGATGCCCGCAAGCGCGGAATTGCCGACGGCGACCGGGTGGTTGTTTACAATGACCGGGGAAGCTTACGGACTGTTGCCAAGGTCACGGGACACATTATGCCCGGTGTTGTCGGCCTGGATGCCGGCGCCTGGTATCGGCCGGACCCGGCTGGAATCGACGACGGCGGTTGTGTCAATGTGCTTACAAAAGATGAAAAGTCGCCCTGCGGGGCTTTTGCCTGCAACAGCTGTCTGGTGGAGATTAGACCCGATAGATAATTGTTAGAAATCCTCGATGTTGCCCTCCGGCCCCCCCAGAAAAGGCAAATTGGGCATGACCGCAATATGATGGTCAGGTCCAAACTTCACGCTGGTTGCATCAATGGCGGTGTACATAACTCCTGCTTTTTTGCCGCTCGGGTCCAGAATATCGGCTCCGAATTTAAGATACCCGTAGTCCTCCCAGATCCAGCGGATCATTTCCTTGAATTCCGCGCTATCGGGGGAGACCTGCTTCCACATCCGCGAATCCATTATATACACGGGTTCGATGCCAAATACGACATACGGCCGGGTGCTAAAACCGTAATAATAGTATATATACTCCGACGGCACCCGCTGGGATTCAAAGGCTTGCTGGACCTCCGGATCGCGGATGAGGCGGCCATAGTTGGCGCCGCAACCGGCCAGCATCAGAATGGCCATTACCTGGCTGATTAGAAGCAAACTATCAGACCGGATGCTTTTGTTTTTCTTTCCGGCTATTCTCATAATGCCTCTCTGCGGGTAAAGTGTCGTGCTTCAAAACCGTGGGTTCACTTATGTTTAGAATTGCAATTATAGAGACAAACGGCGGTTAAAGGCTACAAAAATTCGCGAAGGAGTTCCAGGATAACCTCTTTCGAAAATCCTCGCGCATAAAGAAATCGATAAACTTTTTCTTTTCTTTTTTGCGGATCACTTTCCCGTTCAAATTTTTTGGCGTGCTTTTGCACAATGCGCTCGGCGCCTTCGCGCTCGTTATATTCCGACATACTTTCCGCCAGAATTTCCGGAATACGTCTGCCCCGGAGTCCTTTCATTTTCAATTCATTTCGAATGTGTTTGATGCCGTATCCTTTGCGGATCAGCTGGCCGATGAGCAGCCGGGCTGTTCGCTCGTCGTTGATATAATCGAATTCTTCACACGCCAGGACAACTTTGTCGATAACTTCCGGCTGAATGCCCCGCTGTTTTAGTTTGCGGGCCAGTTCATACTTTGAATGGTCCCGTCTTGTCAGCAACCGAAGGGCGGCATTGAGCGCCTTCTGGTAGTCTGGCTCTGAAACGGGGGGTCTGTCGCTGCTCTCGGGTCGTTGGGTGCTGGTCATTTGTTTTTAAATTGATGGCGTTTATTATTTCGAATTATGACTTTATTATCCTCTGCCCGATCTTTCCCACTTCCAACTTTCTGCGCTCTTTTTCCCACATCCGCATTCCGATTTCCCCTTCAATGTGCTCTGTCTGCTGCAGCAAGGCTCGGGCCGGTAATTTGATAGCCGTCCGCTTGCAGCAGCTTACGCAAGCCGCTTACGTGGGGGGCGCCGACAAATACTACCGCATCACCCTGATGTAAATACCTGTCCATGCGGTCATAGAAAATATGATCCCGCCGGTCGATGACGGAAGGGTGGCGGCTGGGAAACTGCAGACCGCTGGACCTTAATTTTTCCAGGTCGCCGGCCAGATAACTCGCGGCATACCCCCGGGCCAGCTGCGGCCATTGGTCGATCTGCTTTAAAAAATCAATGATCCGATCCCGGGAAAGGGCTTCCAGCACGTTGATCTGCTCCTCGATGGTTTCCAGCAATATGATCTCTTTATTTAACTGGCCGGCAAGGGTGTACCCTTCAAGATCAACCGAATATTTCCAGCCGTTTTTTTGCAAATAAGCCGACCAGATCGTAAAAAACGCCAGCCAGGGCTTCATTCCTTGAACCATTTCATGGATCGGATTTTCGATAGTGAATTTCCGGAGATCAAATATTAAAAAGTTTTCTTTATCCCGGGGCCGCGGCGTGATTGCGCGGGTGATTCTCTGGATGGTATTGCGGTCAAGGTCATCAAATATGTGATAATTGCTGCTGCGGTCGAATCCTCGATTCAAGACCCGGGCCATATTGTCCTTGTCCAGCGGCCCTTCAAAAATCGCGGTGCGGGCGTCTTGAAGATAACGACCCAGCGAGTTTTTAAAACTGTAGGGGAAAAAGTGAGCGGTACCGACCAGCAATGATCTTTTGTGGTTTTTTTCAATCTGCCAGATCATTTTCAGTTCTTTTTGATCGGAGCGCCCAAATAACATGCGACCTCCTTTAATTCTCCAAACCGAATTTGCCGGACTATTGAAACTTGGATATCATCTCCCGGATGGCTTCAAGGATTATTGGCTTTTTGAAGACCAATTCACACATTTCATATCGGCGAGCGGGTCTGGCTCCCCATTTTTCCTTGAACCGCCGAATACCGCTGCTGACCCCTAATCCGAGATGGATGTAACCTTTGGCATTTTCCCGGCTTAATTTAATCAACTCCATCATCAACAAGTCGGAAGCCCCGAGAACATAATTCTTTCTGGAAAAGCATCCGATAATATAATTGCCGAAATCTTGGGCCCTAAAATCGACCACGTAGAATGCGGCAAGTTTATCACCGGCGCACCAGGCATTTAAAACATATGAACAGGGCGCGGCGCCGACGTATTGCGGCATCTTAAATAACAGCGCTTTCACCCGGGCCGGCGGGCTGACATTGCGCATAAATTCGCGCATCAATTCCTGGTGGGCGGCCCCCATCCGCGCGGCCCGCTCGACGGTTAATTGACCGGCGGCCTTTCTCAGATTGCGTTTTACCGAACTGCGGATTACCGGATGGCGGGTCTCCAGCGTGTAGTAGTCGTCGCTGTCTCTTTCACGGCATTCGGCCGTCAGGTACGGCGGCACTATTGGCGCAATGAGCGATAAACGGCCGGGTTTGAATTTTTTTTTGATTTTTGCCAGGACAGCCTCAAAATTGGCTGTACCAAACGGCTGTCGCAGCGGATATCCGACAAAAATGACCCAATTATCCCTGCAGCAGCAAAAGTGGTCGTCTATAAGAAACGGCTCCCCCCCCGAAAGACTGGTCATCAAACCGACCGTGTGTTCGGGCACATAGGCGTGCGTCAGGATGTAAGATTCCTCTTCTGGCGTTAACATGCAGATGCTTTATTTTTGATGGCCGATTACAACGCTGATCATCTCCGCAATTAACCCGCAGTGTCAAGACAAATTTCAGGCGCCCGGCCAATGCCGCTTTGCCGGATACCGGTATGACAGCGCTGCGCTGAATATTTATGCGCTCGGTTGGAATGCAGTAGTTTGCTGAATTCGCGCCGGATGCGGCCGAAACTCAGCAAACATGGGCGGCAGGCGGCAGCTGCGCCTAAAAAAAAGCTAAAGTATCGGCCGTAAGGGCCGATAGTATAATCGAAAACCAAAACAAATTTGACACCCATTCGATACTGAGTTAAGCTTACTAAAGAGAATCGGTTCAAGGAGATGTGACAATGGAAATAGAAAATAATCAAGGCATCCAAATCGATGCTTATGTAAATCAGGTCCATGAGAAAACCAAAGCGGACCCTTCAGATAACAAGCCTGACAAAGCGGCAGCCAAGACGGATACGGTTGTGATCTCTGATGCTGCCAAGCGTATTCAAGAGGCCAGAATGCAGCTGGACGATATCCCCGACGTGCGGGAAGATAAAGTTGCCCAACTCAGAAATCAAATTGAAAACGGCACTTACGAAATTGACGCAGATAAAATTGCAGGTAAAATGATCAAAGAAGGCCTCATCAACGATGCGTTGAGGTAGCCCGCCGTTTCACGGCCGATTTCAAACCGCCGGCAACTCACCGCCATAATATAGCCGCACCAAGGACATCAATTAACAAAGATCCCGGGATCACCCCGGGATTTTTTTTGATTGTCCCTTTTAGGGCGTCTCGCAGACAAAGCAATACGCATAGATTCCTTTAGGATCATTCAATGTCAGCATCTTTTTTAAATCGGCGCCGAAATGATCATAAAAACGAGTGGCCGGGTGGCCGGCACGGTCGTGCAGGTTAAGCAAAGCCCCCGTCAGAAATTGATTCAACCGCCGGATCAGCTTTTCCCTGGCCGTCAGGGGCTGCTCAACATAAACAACGTCGTAATTTTTGAGGTCGGCCAATTTAGCTGCCGACCGGACAGCATCCTGCAGGTTGCCGATCGCGTCGACCAATCCCAGCTCCATCGCTGTTTTACCGGCCCACACCCGGCCCTGTGCAATTTTTTCAACATCCTGGAGTTTTAAACTCCGGCCTTCAGATACCAGTTCGATAAAACGGGCATAACTGTGGCGAATGCTTTGCTCCAGGGAATCCGCCAGGATCGGATTTAGCGGACGGGCAGGGTCAAAAGCATCGGCCAAGCGCGCGGTTCCGACACCATCATTGTGAATACCCAGCGTATCGAGGCTCTTTTCAAAGGTTGGAAAGGCGCTGTATATTCCGATCGAACCGGTGATCGTCGTAGACGAAGCCCAGATCTCATTGGCTGATGCGGCGATCCAGTAGCCGCCGGAGGCGGCCACCGAGCCCATGGATACCAGCACCGGTTTGCCCGACTGCCGGGTGAGATCGATTTCAGCCCGAATGGTTTCCGAAGCCAGTGCGCTGCCCCCCGGGCTGTCGATGCGCAGAACGACAGCCTGGATGTCATCGTCCAGGCGCGCCTGTCGAATCAGTTCGCTCAGGGTGTCCGCCCCGATTCTGCCGGTCGGCTGATTGCCGCCCAGAATAATTCCCTGGGCAACCACAATTCCCACTTTGGGTCTGTCCGGATGTATTTTCAAAATCTTCGGCCGGATATCAGCCAGGTATTCGTCGAATCCGATCTGGTTAAATGTCTTTTCCTGTTCGTCTTCCCCCACCAGTTGAATCAGGTCCTCGCGCACCTCATCGCGCGTCTTTAAAGCATCCACCAGCCCGTAATCAAGCGCCAGCCGGGCGTCATCCCCGCCGGTCCGGGCCAGCAGTTCGGATCTGTTGTTAATGTAGTCATCAATATCTTCCGGCTTTAAACCGCGCAATTGGGAAACCTTGGTTTTGTAAGCGTCCCACAACACGTTGAGCCAGGATAAATTGGCTTCTCTGGCATCCTCGGACATATCATCACGCAGGATGGGCTCCAGGGCTGATTTGTAGGTACCGACCCTGAATACATGAAATTGAACCAACAATTTTTCCAGAGCGCTCTTGAAATAGTTGCGGTAGACGCCGAATCCGGTAAGCAACACACTGCCCATGGGGTGCAAGTTTAGCTGGTCGGCGTAAGCGGCCAAATAATAGCGCTGCTGATCGAAATAATCACCGGATGCATAAATGGGTTTGCCGCTGGCTTTAAACCGCTGCAGCGCTTGGCCGACATCCTCCAGCTTGCTGATTCCGACCCGCCCCATTTCCTGCTGGTCAAGCACCAATGCTTGAACGCGTCGATCATCGGCCGCGAAATCAATCACATCAATAACATCTTTGAGCAGGATTTCCTCCCGGGCCGCTTCGCCAAGCAGCCGGTTGGACAGCATGGTTTCGGTTTTCTGCTCAACAATATCACCGCGCAAGGCCAAAACCAGCGCCGCGTGATCCGGAAGTTCTTTTTCAGTATTATAGAAAAAGATTGAGAACAGGAGGATGATCAGCGCCAGAAATGCCAAATTACCGGCAATGACGCGGCAAACCGAAAGCCCGCGCCAAAATCCACTGATCACATAACGGGCGGCCTGGATTAGCGTTTTCATAATTTTTAACACCTTCTGAAATTACCTGCTTATTCAGATGAATTTTGAATTAAATATATGTCAAAATCAAACAAAAAAAAAGGGCGACACTGATAAATGTCGCCCCTCGGGTTAATGGCATTTAAAAGAAATGCCGCATTGCAAGGCTTAATGGATCGTCACCTGTTTGGTCTTTTGCTCGGCCGGCTTCGGCACTTCGATGCTCAACACGCCGTCCTTGTATTCGGCCTGGATCTTTTCCGCGTCCACATCGGCCGGCAGGGTAAACACCCGTTGGAACTTTCCGTAAATTCTTTCTTTACGATAATAGTTTTCCTCCTTGACCTCATTGTCGTAGGAACGCTCGCCGGACAGGGTCAAAACCCGATCCTTCAGATCAATTTTGATATCATCTTTTTTCACACCGGGAAGTTCGGCCTTGATCACAAAATGATCGTCTTTCTCAAAGAGGTCCACCGCCGGATTCCACATGCCCAAATCGGTTTCACCCTCCATGCGGCCGCTGCGGAAAAAAGGGTCGTCGAGAAAACGGTTGAACTGTTGATGTAACGCCGGCATTTCCCTCCAGGGATTCCATCTGACCAAATTCATCATTTTATTTTCCTCCTTATGATTCGGTATTGAAGTTTGCCAATTTAAAAATGGCTGATAATTTTGACCGATTGATTGTTGGTGAATTTAAAGTTAATCAATATTAATTATATGTCAAGTTAATTATTAAAATTTTATTGTTGCATTACTAAAACAATGTATTAGTTTTTAGTAATAATAATTTGGGATCTGAGTTTTTGTATACCACTTTAAACTAATTACTGATTAGAGTAGATAATTAAGATCGAGATGAGACGGATGGGTGGGTCTGGCAGCATCATTCCGGGTTTGCTTTCACAAACAAAGAATGCGGCTCCCGGTGAACGCACCGCACCCTGAGTTTCAATTCAGCAAGGAGGAAACCATTATGAGTAAAATTATCGGAATAGATCTTGGAACCACCAATTCATGTGTGGCAATCATGGAGGGCGCTGACGCCAATGTCATCACCAATTCCGAAGGCGGACGCACAACGCCATCGATGGTGGCGATATCCGACAGCGGAGAACGACTAGTGGGTCAAATTGCCAAAAGGCAGGCGATCACCAATCCCGAAAATACGGTGTTTGGTATCAAGCGCCTGATCGGCCGCCGCTGGAACTCGCCAGAAGTACAGGAAGATATCAAAGTGCTGCCCTACATAATCGAAAAAGCGCCCAACGGCGATGTTCGCGTTAATCTGCGTTCCAAACCGTATAGTCCGGCGGAAATTTCATCCTTTA
>CAYTBC010000064.1:0-310 GCA_964435765.1 uncultured Desulfosarcina sp. | reverse complement strand
TATTGGCGAACCTGAAGAAAGCAGCCGAGGAATACCTGGGTGAAAGGGTTTCGGATGCCGTCATCACCGTGCCGGCTTATTTTAGCGACAGCCAGCGGCAGGCCACCAGAGATGCCGGAAAAATTGCAGGTCTTAATGTTCTGAGAATTATTAATGAACCGACAGCCGCCTCACTGGCTTATGGTATGGACAAGAAAAAAGATGAAAAAATAGTGGTGTTCGACCTTGGGGGGGGTACCTTCGATGTATCTATACTTGAAATCGGAGACGGTGTTTTTGAAGTTAAAGCCACCAATGGCGACACCCATCT
>CAYTBC010000063.1:0-22445 GCA_964435765.1 uncultured Desulfosarcina sp. | reverse complement strand
TGTTTCGGATTTCGTGCTTTGGATTTCGAATTTATCTTATTAGCTGAACAATCCGTGCAATAGCCTCCGATTAGGCTATTGGAGTTAGGAGGAATCGATGTCACTGACCATAACATGTCCCATCTGCGGCAAACGCAACGGATATGAATTTCGTTTCGGGGGAGAAGAAAAAGGTCCGCGGCCGGATGAAGAAGGACTGACACCGGAAGCCTGGTGCGAATTCGTGCACCTGAACAAGTCGGTGGCCGGCATTCAGAAAGAGTGGTGGTACCACCGGGACGGTTGCGGCGCCTGGTTCACCATCCATCGTAACACGACAACCAATCTTGAAGTGGACCCATCGGAGGCGCAATCATGAGTCGGCTGGAAAATCTGCCCACCTTACGAATAAATTCCGAGCAACCCATTCAGTTTAATTATTCCGGCAGCACTTACCGGGGCTTGGCGGGCGACACGATTGCTGCTGCGCTGTATGCCAACGGCACCCGAATTTTTTCAAGAAGCCTCAAGTACCACCGTCCGCGCGGGCTTTACAGTCTGGATGGAGAATGCTCAAACACCTGCATGGAAGTCAACGGGGTGCCCAATGTGCGCACCGAAAACACGCTGCTTAAAAGCGGTATGGCGATCAAAGCCCAGAATGTCAGAAGCACTCCGGACAGAGACCTCCTGGGGTTTATGGACAAAATGGATTGGGCCATGCCCGCCGGCTTTTATTACCGCACCATGCACAAACCCGCCCAGGTATGGCCGGTAGCCCTCAAACAAGTACGCAAGCTCGCCGGGATCGGTAAAATTTCGCCCGATTTTCACATGCCGGGAACCTTTGACGAAATTTATCCTGCGGCGGATGTGTGCGTCATCGGCGGCGGACCGGCAGGAATGCTGGCGGCCGCGGCTGCCGCGGAAAAGGGCCTGCGCGTCATCCTGATAGAAAACCGGCCGTGGCTGGGCGGCTTCTTTGACTATCGCACCGCGCCATACAACGACCAGAATCTGCTGTGTGAGCGCGGCCGCCAGTTGGCGGAACGCGTCGGGAAAATGTCCAATCTGCGCGTATTTACGAGTGCGGCGGTGGTCGGCGCCTACAACAACAACCTGATTACCGCCTTTCAAACCGGCGGCGATGCGGATCATTTCGATGAGCGCTATATTGAAATTCGGGCCCAAAGCGTCGTCGTTGCCGCCGGCTGCATCGAGCGGCCGCTGCTGTTTGAAAACAACGAGCGGCCCGGCGTCATGCAGGTCGGCTGTGCCCATCGTCTGGTGCACACCTATGGCATTCTTGCCGGCCGCGAGGCGGTTTTCAGCATCGGCCACGATTTGGGTCTGGAAGCCGCCATCGACCTGCATGATCAAGGTTTAAAAATTGGGTGCGTGGCAGACATTCGTGAAGACGGCCAGGATGCCGGCCTTGTTGAAAAACTGCGGGAACGCAGTATTCCCTATATGAGCGGCTGGGTGGCAACCGAGGCCCATGGCAAGGCCGTCGTTGAAAAAGTTACCGTGAGCACCAATCAGGGAACCCTTCAGAAAGAATTTGGTTGTGATCTGCTGGTGGCATCGGCCGGCCTGACACCGGTAACCGGCGCTCTGACCATGGCCCAGGCTAAACTGGAATTTGATTCTCACACGGGTTTCTTTTTGCCCCAAAATCTGCCGGCTAAAATGCACGCCGCCGGCCGCATGCTGGGCTTGAGCCACCCCTGGTCGATCGAAACCTCCGGTACGCTGGCCGGCCTGCTGGCTGCGGCCGATTGCGGGGTCGATGTTGGCGGAGAAATCAACCAGGTGCGGCAGAATCTGGCCGCGCTGGACGGACCGCCAAAGGGCTGCAAGATGGTGGCCGCACCGGTGCCGGGCCGCAAAACCTTCATCTGTTTTGACGAAGACACCACGCTCAAGAATATCAAGCAGGCCCTGGAGATGGGGTTTGATGCGGCCGAGCTGATCAAACGGTTTACGGCCGCCGGCACGGGACCGGGGCAGGGGGGCATTCCGGGCCACAACCTGCCGCTGTTTGTCGCCCAGTACCACGCCGACTCGGCGAATGCAGCCAAGCCCACAACGGTCAGAGCCCCGCTGGTGCCGACCCTGATCGCCACTTATGCCGGCCGCAACCACGATATGTGCAAGCGCACCCCGATGCACGAATCCCAGAAAAATTCAGGTGGCGTCATGCGCCGCATCGGCGTCTGGAAGCGCGCCCGCTATTTTTCGCAGGATTTCACCTGCCGTGAGGAAATCGAAAACGTGCGCAATAATGTCGGCCTGCTGGATTCCTCCACCCTGGGAAAATTTAAAATCTGGGGTCCGGATGCGCTAAATGCCTTGCAGCGGGTATATGTCGGCGACATGTCGAAGATCGCGGACGGCAAGATAAAATATTCGGCCATGTGCAATGACGACGGCTGTATCATTGACGACGGGGTGGTCGTCAAGCGGGCCGAAAAGGAATATTATTTTACGACTTCCACCGGTCGGGCCGGTTCCACGGCGGAATGGTTTCGCTACCACACCCGTTATGACGGCTGGAATTATAGCATCGTCAATCTTACCGACGCCCTGGGCGTTATCAATATGGCCGGCCCCAATGCCCGCAAGGTGCTGGAAAAAATCGCCGATGCCGATGTCTCCAATGAAGCTTTTCCGTTTGCGTCCTACCGGGAATTTACCGTTCAAAATGAAATACCGGTGCGCTCGATGCGGCTGGGGTTTGTAGGGGAGCTTTCCTATGAACTGCACGTGCCTGCCTCCTATATGCAGACGCTTTGGGATTTGCTGATGGAAGCCGGTAAAGAGTTCGGCCTGCGCAACTTCGGGCTCGAGGCCCAGAACGTCCTGCGCCTGGAAAAAGGGCATATCATTATCGGCGTGGAATCAGAGATTCGAACCACCCTGCACGATGTGGGGCTCGGGTTTTTGTGGTCCCGTCATAAGCCGGCCGCAAAAACCGTGGGGTCCGTTGCCCTGCAGCAGACCGAAAAGCAGCAGGGGCGCTTGAAGCTGGTCGGTTTTAAAATGGAAAATCCGGCCCGGGCGCCCAAAGACGGATCGATCATCGTGGAAAACGATATCAAGGGACATGTCTGCACCGCCCGGCGCAGTTTTTCCCTGAACGAGTCGGTCGGGATGGCACTGGTGGATGCATCCCTGGCGGAAGAAGGCCGGCGGCTGAAAATTTATGAAGACGAATGCGAGGGGCAGCTGCTTTATGCGATGGTGGTTCCGAGCCCCTTTTATGATCCAGAAGGAAAAAGATTGAAAATGTGAGGTTTGAAATGGCAGAAAATATTATCAGGCGTTCCCCGGTGGCATTTGACCGCACCCCCGCCCAAACGGAAATGCGCGACCGTTGGGCGGTTGCACTTGAATTTGAGAACGAGGGGTCCGGGCCCTGGGTCATTGATCTCAGCCATCGGGCCAGATGGGATTTGCAGGACCGGGACATCGACAGGATTCAACCCTGGGGGCTGACCATACCGGATGCCCCTGGAAAATGCGGGTTTAAAAATGGTATTCTCATCAATCGCATGAACCGGACGCAGGCATCCATCTGGCAATTAGCCGGAGACCGTTTGGATTCCCCTCAGGATACCGCCTATACCGATATGACCGACGCCACCGTTTTTCTGGCACTGATCGGAAATAATCTGGCGCCCTTATTGGAAAAATTGACATCCCTGGATTTTTACAGCCCTTTAAATGCGGCGCCGTTTTTGCAGCAGGGACCCTTGTCCCATGTTCCCTGCCAGTGTGTGATGCTTGACAAATCGCCCGACCGCGCCGGTATTCTGTATACCTTTTCACGGGGCTATGCCCGCAGCATGGTCGAAGGGCTGCTTGAGGCCGGTGCCGAATTCGGTCTGCGTCCCGCCGGGGAAAAGGCTTTCAACCGCTGGCTTGCGGAGCTCATGAAATGACGATTGAAGAAAAAATTATCGGTCTGTTAGACAAACAAAAAATATCCTATGAAGTTGTCGAGCACGAACCGGTTTACACCAACCCGGCGATGGCCGAGGCGCTTCATGTCGCTGAGTCCAAAACGGTCAAATCTCTTGTATTGAAGACCAAAGAAGGGCAGATGATCGCCCTGGTTCTGCCCGGCAACAAAAAGGTGGATTGGAAGCAGGCCGCCGCAGGGGCCGGGACGAAAAAGGTATCCTTCGCCAAACCCGAAGAGGTCAGCGAGAAGATCGGTTGCGAAGTCGGCTGCGTGCCGCCTTTCGGACATTTCAGCAGCCTGCCGATTTACATGGACCCGGATCTACCCAAATAGATCTCAGCCGATATGAGTAATTTAAATTTCACCGCAAAGGCGCAAAGAGCGCAGAGAAAACTTTTCATTTCATTGCCTTTGAGAGGCCCCGCCGAAGCGGGATGCAAGCAAAGGCAAATAAAAAAATAATCGCTCTTTGCGCCCTTCGCGCCTGCGGTGAAAAATATTATTGCCACTACGTAGCCATAATTACGAATAGGAGCACTTAGTGTATCAGCCAAGAAGATTTTTAGGGGAAAACATAAATTTAGAAAAAACTAACCTTGCTATATAGAAAGCCCAAGTTGCCGTTGGATAAATTTTGGCAGAAGCGGCTTTCAGCCGCGGCATTTGAATTCGCGGTTGAAAACCGCTCCCACATTCCTTGTCTTTGCTCTTTATAGATAACCAGAAAAATTAAAAATATTTAATTTCGGATAATCAAAAACCAATAGAATGTAAATTGGGAAATATGCCCTAAACCGATCAACTGACTTCCAACCGAAAACCCGAAATTAATCCGAAATTAAGGGGGTATTATTATGAACAAAAAGTATGATGCGATCATCATTGGGGCCGGCGTCATCGGCTGCCCCATTGCCTATGAACTGACCAAAATGGGCTTCAAAACCCTGAATGTCGACAAGTTGAGCGACGCCGGCATGGGCTCCACAGCCGCTTCCTGTGCCATTGTGCGGGCTCACTATTCCACCGAGGATGGGGTGGCCTTCGCCTATGAAGGGTTCAAATACTGGCGGGAATGGGAAAATTACCTGGAACATGTCAACGATGAAAAAGGTTTGGCTAAGTTCATGAACACCGGTTCGCTTCTGCTTAAGTCCCAGGGGCATGACTGGCGCAAGGTCAAAAAACACTATGACGCCGTCGGCGTTGCCTATGAAGAATGGAGCGTCGACAAAATAAAGGAAATGGTCCCGGTCTATGATTTGCATGAGTTCTGGCCGGTGAGACGCCCTGAGGATCATAATTTCTTCGATGAGCCGACCAAAATGCTCGAGGGGGGCCTGTTTTGCCCGGAAGGGGGCTATGTCAATGACCCGGAATTGTCGGCCCACAATATCATGCGTGCCACCGAAGCCAAAGGCGGGGAATTTGTCTTTAATGCGGAAGTGGCGGACATACGCAGCCGGGATAATCGGGTGCTGGGGATAACCCTTAAGGATGGGACCCAGATCGATGCGCCGGTGGTGGTGAATGCGGCCGGCCCCCACTCATATAAAATCAACAAAATGGCGCAAGGCGTATATGAGGCGTGCAACATCAAGACCAAGGCGTTGAGGCACGAAGTGATGCACTGTCCATCCCCTGAAGGATACGATTACTTAAATAAAGGCTACCACACTTCGGATGGCGACATCGCCTGCTATTACCGCCCGGAAGTCGGCAACATGTTCCTTATCGGCAGCGAAGATCCCGCTTGCGACCCCCAGGAGTGGATGGATCCCGACGAATTTTATGCCGGCAAGGGAGAGACCGGCAGGAACAATCAACTCTCAGAGGCCCAATGGAAGGCCCAGACCTACCGCTGCGCCAAGCGGGTTCCGACCATGCAGATACCGAACCAGCCGCGGGGTGTCTGCGATCTTTACGACTGCTCCGACGATTGGATCCCAATCTACGACAAATCCAGCATGCAAGGCTTTTACATGGCCATCGGGACCAGCGGCAACCAATACAAAAACGCCCCTGTGGTCGGCCGGATGATGGCGGAATTAATTCAGGCCTGTCAAAAGGGCCATGAGCATGACGAGCAGCCGTTCCAGTTCCGGCTGCCGCATTTAGGGCGCACCATTAACGTGGGGTTCTTCTCCCGCAACCGTGAGATCAACTATAACAGCAGCTTCTCGGTAAATGGATAGAGGTCAAAGGTTAAAGGTAAAAGGATAAAGGCAAAAGGCTGGAAAGCACGGAGGCTTGAAAGCTGGGAGGCCAGAAAGCTGGGAGGCTTGATAGCCGAAAGGCTACAATCATATCGAATTGCATGCTTATTGATTGAAAGTCGCTTTGTGATAGAATCTAAAATTTGACCGGTGAACAGCAGGGCTCTGTCTTTAGCAGATGAAGTCCTGCTTTTAAATTCAAGAGCATTAAGAGAGGAAATAAATCCTTTAAGCTTCCCAGCCTCCGAGCCTCTGAGTTTCCGAGCCTTCGAGCTTTCCAGCCTCCCAGCTTGATGGCTTACGAACTCATAATCTTTTAAGCGATCCCGATTTATTCAAGCAGGAAACGAAAAATGAGGATTTATGTCTGCGTAAAGCACGTGCCGGATTCAGCCGCCAAGATAACGGTTATTGGAAATAACCGGATCGATGAATCCGTCACCTTTCTGATGAATCCCTATGATGAACACGCGATTGAGGCGGCTGTCCGCCTTAAAAAACAGTTGGGCGGCGATTCGGAGATCATCGCGGTGACGCTCGGCAAAGCGGCTGCCGCCAGCACCCTGCAGTCCGCCCTGGCCATGGGAGCGGATCGCGGACTGTTGATTGTTGCCGATGAAATACCCGACAGCATGGCAACCGCCCGGGCCTTGCAGGCGGCTATCGAGCAGGACGGCCGTGCGGATATCATCTTTACCGGCAAAGAATCCATCGACGGCGAGGGTTTTCAGACCATGTACCGGCTGGCGGCCGCTATGAATATGCCGGCGGCATCCGGCGTCGAGGCACTTTCACTGGCGCAGGGCAGGGTCACGGTGGAATGTGATCTGGAGACCGGTGCCCGCGAGGTGATTGAAATGCCGCTTCCCTGCGTGATCGGCTGCGGCAAAGGCTTGAACAAGCCCAGCTATCCGACCCTTCCGGCAATTATCAAGGCCCGCAAAAAAGAGCTGAAGCAAATCGATTGGCAGTCTTTGAATGTCGAAAAGCCTGCTGGCCGCATGGAAATCCTTGAGCTGAAACCGGCCCTTGAAGAGCGCCGACCGAGGCAATTGGAGGGAAGCGCGGAGGAGATTGCCGGTGAAATTGTGAGGATTCTGCGGGAGGAAGCGAAGGTGATATCCTAATTGGGAGTGAATCTTGAAAAAAGTAGCCATACTGATCGAAACCAAAAACGGCGAAATTAAAAAAGCCAATTATGGTGTTATCACGGCTGCGCGTGGGGATGATCACGAGCTTTTTGCTTTTTTAATGGACGGCTGCGGGGCCGGGCATCAGAGCGTGCTTGCAGCTTACGGCGTTCACAAAGTCGTCGAGATTGCTTCCGAGCAGGGGCCATTTCAATGGAATCCGGTCATCTGGTCCAAGGCAATTATGGACGCCATAGCGCATTTCGGCATTGAAATCCTGTTGGGTCTGACCAGCGCGGTGGGCAAGGAGTTGCTGCCGAGAATTGCAGCGCGGCTCGATGCGCCGCTGGTAATGGACTGCGTTGCCGTGAATCTGGCTGCAAAAACCGTCGAAAAATCCCAGTACTCCGGCAAAACCGTCGCTTTGATTAAGACGCACGGCAAGCATCATATATACGGTCTGCGGCCCAATGCCGTCGCGGCGCAGGCCGAGTCCGGCCGCGCCGAGGTGGTTCGGTATCTTACCCATGCCGACAGCAGGGCGCTGATCGTCAAGGAGATTCGATCGGGCGGCGCCGGCGGCATTGAACTCACCGAAGCCGATGTTGTTATCTCGGGCGGCAGGGGGATGGAAAATTCGGAAAATTTCGGTATCTTGCGGGAATGCGCCGGGCAGTTCGGTGCGGCAGTGGGCGCTTCCCGGGTGGCGGTTGATGCCGGCTGGGTGCCGCACTCCTTGCAGGTGGGACAGACCGGCGCCACGGTCAGCCCCAAAGTCTACATTGCCTGCGGCATCTCGGGATCGGTTCAGCATTTTGCCGGCATGAAAACCGCGGGTCTGATCATTGCGATCAACACGGACCCCGAGGCCGCGATCACCCAGCGCTGCGATTATTTTGCGGTGGCGAATTTGTTTGATGTTATTCCGCTGCTGACCCGCAGGCTGAAGGAAATCGCCAACGGCCAATAATACTTGTTTGAGCCGGCAATTTCACTTTTTGGCCGGAGTAGCAGTGCCGGGAAAACATCCGCGCCCCGGGAACCGGGTTTTCCGCGGTTGAATCCCGGTGGTCAGCTGCCGCCGATAATCTGGACGGACCTGCTGTAAAGTTCAGGGCGGCGGTCGGTCAGAACGGGATTTTCGCGGCGCGCTTTTGCGATGGCGGCCCGGTCGATATCGGCGAACAAAAGCGCCTCGTCTGCGGCCGCCCGAATGATTTCGTCGCCATCCGGCCCGATAACGCAGCTCAAACCGCAATATTCCAAATGGCCTTCCACACCGCAGCGATTGACATACGCCACGTAAACTTCGTTTTCATAAGCCCGTGCAGCCACGACGTGCCGGGCAATCCGGCAATACGGCTTCATTAACGCCGTGGGCACGGCGATTAAATCCGCACCGGCCGCAGCCAACAACCGCACGGCTTCGGGAAATTCGACGTCGTAGCAGATCAGAAGGCCGATTTTCAGCCCTTCCAAATTTACCAGCAGCAGCGAATCCCCCTTATGATAAAGGCGATTCTCTTCGGGGCCGAATAGATGGGTCTTGCGATAGTTAGCCAGCTGCGATCCCTGCCGACCGATCAGAACCGCCGAATTGTAAACCCGGTCTCCGGAGCGCTCGGGATAGCCGTAAAGCAGGGCGATGTCTGTCTCTGCGGCGATTCGGCCTGCTTTTTCAGCCGAGGGGCCGGCCGGCGCCTCGGCCAATTCGAAAATCGCATCGCCGGCATTGTAGCCGGTCAGAAACATTTCCGGGAAGATGATGAATCCGGCACCCTGGCGGGCGGCCGACTGGGCGGAACGCCGGATCACTTCAAGGTTTTCATCAACCCGGCCGAGCACCCCGGCACCCTGATATATAGCTATTTTCATGATTTGTTCCAACGCCTCCCTCCTGCCTGAGGAGCAAAGTCCAAATTACCATTTGAGATATTTTAGCGGAAGCGGCTTTCAGCCGCGGCATTTGAATTCGCGGCTACCCCGCTAAAAAACAGCGGGATGCAAGCACAAGCCGCTCCCACATCCCTTTTACTGGCTTTTTCTATATAACCAGAAAAATCGAATTAATGGATACATAAATGCGGTGCAACCGCATTTATTTTAGCTTCGCGCCGTAGCCGACTTGATAGGATGCACCCTGCAATACGCTGCACCACATGATCCTGACCTCAAAATATTGATGGTTTTTCTTGGCAAATTGCGGGGGCGGGTTGGTAATTGATATGGAAATTTCATCCCCTTGTAAAAGGTCTTGATCAGATTCGAAATACAAACCCTCGGTACTGAAGTTGTACATCGTGCCTCGATAAAAAAAATCAGGAGGGTTCGTGTTATGCAGGATAGCGGCATGGCACTCGATCCGCTCATTTTTGCGGCGTTCAAAGCCAGGTTGCATATTATACATTCCCCCCCTTTAGATCCGTTTTTGCCTTACTACCGTCGACTATGCCCCCTAAATTGCGGCTTCCCGCCGAGTCGCAGGTTCTATGGCTCCTTTGGGCCAAAGGCTGAATTGCCCATTGCGTATTCTATCTGACTTCCTCCGGGTTCATGGCGCCCAGCAATTTCGGTAAATCACCGAAGCGTCCGATCGACCCGAAAATCAGGGCGGCGAGCAGGACGAACATGATCGCCACGGATGCCATCACCGGCGTGTAGCCGTAGCGCAGAGCGTTGAAAATTTTGATCGGCAGGGTCTCAACGGTGAAGCCGGTCACCATATAGGCCACGATGTATTCATTCAGACTCAATACGAAGGCGAAGGCGTAGCCCGACATCATATACGGACGAATCATCGGAAAGATCACCGTCTTAAAGACCGTGCGCGAATCGGCTCCCATGGTTTCGGCGGCTTCAACTATTTCATAATCAATGGATTCAAATCCCAGTGAGATCGTTACCAGTGGCAGGGTCACGAAAAAAACGGCATGTGAGATCATGGTGGTGATCATTTTTCCGTACAAACCGGCCATGACCCAGAATGAAAGAAACCCCAGGGCGGTGATGACCGGCGGCAGGATAAACGGCGATATCCCCAGGGCGTACAGCATACGGGCGTAAAAAACATTGTGGCGCCACAAAAAATATGCCAGCGGCAGGGCGATCGAAAGGGCGATCAGACTTGACGTTGAAGCGATGATCAGACTGTTCTCAACCGGCACCAGCCACTCTTTGTGCGTCAACAATTCGATGTACCAGCGCAGCGACGTTCCGTCCGGGGGAAAAAACAAAACCTTTTTGGCGTTCAGCGAAACCCCGGCCACGACGATCAGCGGTGCAATCAAGAACATCGCCATGAAGCTCAGATATGTGTTGCGCAGCATTTTTCCCATGATTGCTAAACTTTCCTGCCCTTGCCCACCAGCACGGTCAGTCCGACCAGAGCCAGGCTGACCAGCATGAAGAAAATAGCCATGGCAGCCGCCATCGGCATGTTGGCTTGATAAATGGCCTGGTCGGTGATCAAAACGGACAAGGTCCAGTGGTGGGGGCGGCCCAGAATTTGGGGCAGCAGGTAGGCGCCGAGAGTGAAAACAAATACCATGATGAAAACCGCCACAATCGAGTTGCGCAGCGATCCGACCACCACCGTAAAGAAGGTGCGCAGCGGCGAGGCGCCCAGGGTCAAGGCCGCTTCCGGCAGGGCCGGATCCAACCGTGACAGTGAGGGATACAACACCAGGACCGTGTATGGGAACGCTATGTAGCAGATGCCGACCAGCAGCGCCCAGAATCCGGGCACCCAGCTGACCGGCTGCGCCATCAGCCCAAGCCAGACAAAAAGATTTGACAAACCGGCCGTGCGGGACAGCAGCAGCGACCAGGAAAACCCGATGATCACCTCGGACAGCGACAATACGGACAATAGAAAAACCAGCCACAGTACCTGGACCCGGCGCCTCAACCGGGTGATGAAGTAAGTGAAGGGAAATCCTATGGCAACGCAAATAGCGGCGGAAAGTCCGGCGATGTACAAAGAAAATAACAGCACCCGCGCAAAAAACAAGGTGAACAGGTTCCGGTAGTTATTGAGATCGAATATCGGGTTGTAGAAGCCGCCGATCTGCCGCTGGAAAAAACTGATAGCCACCATGGTGCCGAAGGGAATCAGAAAGAAGATCCCCAGCATCAGGGCGGGGTAAATAATCGGCGCGTGGGCTTTGATTCCTATGGGTTTGTCGTCGATCATGATTTCAAGACCACACAGGCTTCCGGCGGCAAGTTTGCGGTCGCATCGCTCCCCTGCCTGATAGCGGGGCGACCTTTGGGGGTGGATTGGCTGGTGATCTGCAGTCCGCTGCAGTCGATGTAAATTTCGACGCTGGATCCAACGTCGCGAATAAAGGCCACTTTGCCGGGTATCCGGTTGTGGCCGTTTTCAATCCCCGGGACAACATGGATGTTTTCCGGGCGCACGGAAATTGTCACTTTACTGCCGGCGGAAATCCCCGCCGGCATTTCGGCAACTTTTAAGGTTCGGCCGCCCACGGTGACCTCGTCGGCGCCGGAGCAGGTTGCCTCCAGCAGATTGCTGGTTCCGATAAAGTCCGCCACAAACGTATCGGTCGGGTTGCGGTAAATTTCCAGGGGGGAGCCCATCTGGTGGACCCGATTATCGGGCCCCATGACCACCACCAGATCGGACATGGTCATGGCCTCCCGCTGATTATGGGTCACCACGATGGTTGTGATCGCGAGGCGCTGCTGCAGCAGGCGCAGCTCCAGCTGCATGTCTTCGCGCAGTTTGGCATCCAGCGCCGAAAGCGGTTCGTCCAGCAGGAACAATCGCGGTTCGACGGCCAAGGCCCGGGCAATCGCGACCCGCTGGCGCTGTCCCCCCGAAAGCTGCGCGATGTTGCGATCCATGTAGCCCGATAATTTAACCAGTTCCAGCAGCTCTTTAGTCCTTTTGCGGCGGCGGTCGGTGTCGAGCTTGCGGACCCTCAGGCTGTAGGCAACATTTTCGCCGACGCTTAAATGCGGAAAGAGGGCCAGCGACTGAAACACCATGCCGAAGTTGCGCTGATGGGCCGGGGTCTGGGTGATGTCCTCGTCATCCAGCAGGATGCGGCCTTTGCTCGGTTTTTCCAATCCGGCCACCAGACGCAGAAGAGTGGTTTTGCCGCAGCCGGATGGCCCCAGAAAGCAGACGAACTGGCCGTGGGGCAGATTCAGGTTGATGTCGCGCGCAGCGACGACCGAACCGAAACGTTTTTCGATGTCTTTGAAAGTTAATCCTGACATGAAGCGGTAGCTGCCTTAGCTGAAATAGGTTGATGCCGTCTTTAAAACTGGTCGGAGCCCCGGCTGGGGGCTCCGAGCTGTGCGCTGATTTGGCAGTTATTCCGTTACCATTTCAGTCCATTTCTGGGGAATCCAGTCGCTGAGCTCCGCATTGTCAAAGTAGATATCGTAGCGCGGGATAATCGGCGTTATGGAACTGGAAACCGAGTTGAATTCAGCGTCGGTCAGATCGAGGGCGTCTCTTCTGACGGTCGGCGCTGTACCGACATTGCGGGACATCTTGGCCTGAATTTCGGGACTGCTGGTGTAGTTTATAAACACGTGGGCGGCGTCCAGGTTCTTGGAGGCCTTGGAGACGGCCCAGCATCCGGAGTCGAGAACACCGCCTTCTTTCGGGAAAGTGGAACGCACCGGGTGTCCTTCGGCCGCCGCCAAGCCGGCGACATCGTGATAATACTCGCCCATGGGAATCTCACCGGACTGAAGTGCGGCCTGAAATTGACCTTCATCCCGATACCACAATTTGACGTTGGGCTTGACTTCGGCCAGTTTATTCAAAACCTTGAGAACCCCTTCCTTGGTGGACAGGATGTCCGTGCCCCCAAAAAAGGTTGTGGCGGTGATCTCCAACAAATAAGAATTGGTTGCCAGCGCCAGCAGCCCCAATTTGTTCTTTTTATCCGGCTGCCACATATCCGCCCAGGATGTGGGCGCCTGCGGGAAGACGTTGGTGTTGGACACCAGGGTGATGTACCAGGACACGGCGCCGATGCCATCCACCCTTCCGTCTGGATAGCGGTGGACGAAATTGGTCAGCAGAAACTTGTGGTTGGGGATTTTTTTGAGATCAAGTTCAGCCCAGATGTTGCGTTTCTGACCTCTCAGCATGGAGCCCAGGGCCATCATGGAAACGTCGGCCGGGGCCTGGCCGGCCCGGGCAGCCTGGTCCAGCTGCTGCAGCCATGCTTCGCCCGTGGGTTCTGCGACGGATTCAATTTTAATGCCCGTTGCCTTGGTAAAATCAGGGAAAATATGTTTGTCGAAGGAGTCTTTGAAGTAGCCGCCGTAAACCCCGACTTTAATCGTCGTTTCGGCCAGGGCGAAAGGCGCGCCGATAATTAAGGCCGCCATACAAATAATCGTGTAGAATTTAATCAGATTCATTTTGGATCCCATCATTCCAACCTCCTTTTTAGACCTCACCATTTAAAAGTTCATTTTTAAAACGCGTGTCGACCACATGAGCATATGTCAAAAAGAGGCGTGGCTGTCAAGCTAGTAAAGCGCTGATTTCGGATTGACAAAATTATGGGCGACAACTAAAGTCCGGTGAACGACTCGAATGCCAACCCGGCTGAAAAGGAGAAAACATGCCTGATTATTTAGATCTGATAATTGAAGCAAACATCCTGACCCTGGCGGATGCCCGGCCGAGTGCGTCGGCGGTGGGCGTCAGAAACGGCGTGATATCCGTCATCGGCGATCGCGCAGCGGTGGAAAAAAAGGCCGGGCCCCAAACGCGGTGCCTGGCGCTTGAGGGCAAGACGGTTATTCCCGGCTTTATTGACACGCATACCCATCCGGTCCAGGTCGGCAATGTGATCCTAAATGTGGATCTTGCGTCGGCGGTTTCCATCCCTGAAATTCTGGAAAAATTAGAGCAAAAAAAGAGCCGCACGCCGGCCGGGGATTTCATCCTGGGGCTGAATTTTAACTACGATATCGTCAAGGAGCGCAGACTGCCCACGCTGGCGGAACTGGACAAGGTATCTTCAACCCATCCGATTATGGTGCTTGTCTATGATGTTCATTCGGCGGCGCTCAACACGCCGATGCTGGAAAAAATCGGCCTGCCGGCAGATATGGCGGGTTATGTCAAAGACGATGCCGGCCGGCCGACCGGATTGGTCGAGGACCCGGCCATCGCTGTGGTGCTTCAGAAACTGCTGCCCGAAAATGAAAGCGATGTCATAACGGCGGTCGAAGCGGCGGTGAAAGAGGCCTTAAGTGTCGGAATTACAACCCTGCACGTCAAAGAAGCCCGCAGCAATTTGGAGGCCATCCTTAAGCACGAGCACAACCTGCCCGTGCGGGTGAAGCCGATGGTGATCATCAAAGCGCCTTTCCACCAGGATCTGGCTGAAATCCTCCAATCCGACATCTACCGCAGTCGAGCAGCCGTCGCTTTTTTTGCCGACGGGGCCCCGGACAGCAAAACCGCCGCCTTTTTCGAGCCCTACCGCAGCGATCCGGCCAATTACGGCATGCTCTACTACCGGGACGAAGAGCTCGAAGAGCTGGCCTCAAAAACGCACGCGGCCGGTTTTCAGATATCCGTGCACACCTGCGGTACCCGGGCAACCGAGCAGGTTTTAAACATTTTTCAAAAAATCCTTAAAAGGCATCCGCGGGCGGATCATCGCCACCGAATCGAGCATTTTGAAATGCCGCTGGGCAGCCAGATCAAGCGGGCGGTCGATCTGCAGCTCGCGCTTGCCATGCAGCCGATGTTTCTTTACCTGAGCGGAGCAGAAACTTTTGAAAACATCCGTTCGCTGCTGGGAAGCCAACGGGTTGAGCGCTGGAAACCCTTCCGGTCGATAATAGATGCGGGCGGCCTGATTGCAGGCGGTTCCGATGCCCCGGTGACCCGAATGAATCCCTTAAACGGCATCCAGGCGTGCATCTGCCACCCCAACGAACGCCAGAGAATTACGCTCTACGAAGCACTGAAAATGTTTACTGCCAATGCGGCCCGCATCGGGTTCGAAGAGCATTTGAAGGGAACCCTTGAGGTCGGCAAACTGGCTGATTTTACGGTTCTCAGTGAAAATCCCTACTGCGTATCGCCCGACCACGTCGGCCGAATCAAAGTGGAGATGACCATTGTGGGCGGCAAGGTCGTTTTTGCAGCTTGACCAATGGGTCGAGTGGTGACACCATAACCACATAGAACAAAAAGCAAGCGCCCTGATCGAGGCAAATACCTTGATCAGGGTAAAATCATCAAGGGGAGCAGCCATATGAACGAAAAGCACAATCTCATGGATGACACATCGCGACTTATTTTACATCGAACCCCGCGGGCGGATATCAGAAATGGAATTACCGTCATGGTTAAAGGTGAAGGCGTGCGGGTTATTGATAAAGCGGGTAAAAGTTATCTGGATATGGTGGCCGGTGTTACCCGGCCGACCCATATTGGATATGGGCGCGAAGAAGTCGCCCGTGCGGCTTACGACCAAATGTGCCGGCTCCATTATTTCTCGCCCGGCGGCTTTGCCAATGAGCCTGCCATGGAACTGGCGGATCTGCTGGCCGAAATTACGCCGGAGGGAATTGACCGTTTTACATTTGAGGGTTCCGGATCAGAGGCGGTGGAATCCGCCATGAAACTGGCCAAGCATTATCATTATTACTGCGGCAACCGGGCCCGCTTTAAAATCATTTCACGCAAGGGCGCCTACCACGGTGTGAACGGTTTTGCAATCAGGGCTCTGGGAACCGTCATGCCCATGCGGCAGGTTATGGAGCCGGTGGCACCTGGAGCCGTATACGTCGAGCCGCCCTACTGTTATCGCTGCCCCTATGGATTGACATACCCGGACTGTGATATCAAATGCGCCCGTGATATTGAGCGAACCATCGAATTTGAAGATCCCAACCTGATTTCGGCATTTATCGGGGAGCCGATTATGCAGGGCATGGGTGCTCTGGCACCTCCCCCCGAGTATTGGCCCATCGTGCGAGAAATATGCAGCAAATTTGAAATTTTGCTAATCATTGATGAGGTGATTTGCGGCTTTGGACGCACGGGCAAAATGTTCGGCATCGAACATTTTGGAATTCAGCCGGATTTGCTGACCATGGCCAAGGGAATATCAAGCGGCTACATTCCCCTAGCGGCAGCGGGTTGTGCCGATAAGGTGATGGAACCCATCGAGCAGTTTATGCATCTGCACACCTACGGCAACCATCCCGTGGCCTGTGCCGCCGCTATAAAAAATATCCAAATCCTGCAGGATGAGAGGCTGGTCCAAAATGCGGCTGAAATGGGAATTTATTTTCTCGAAGGCCTAAAGAACCTGGAAAAGCACCCGATCGTGGGAGAGGCGCGCGGCAGCGGGTTGTGGCTGGCCCTTGATTTTACTTCGGATAAGAAAACCCGGGCTGTTTTTCCGATTGCCCACGTTAATAATATTATTGCGCGTGCCAAGGACCGCGGCCTTTTGGTTAAAACCATGGGGGCCGCCCTTGAGATTGCCCCGCCGCTGATCATCACCAAAGAAGATATCGACGAAGCCTTGAAAGTGATCGATCAATGTATTTCAGAGGAAGTAAAAAATATGCGGATGTAAAATCTGCTTTTATTGTTATTTTGGACACGGTTCTTCACAGATTAACACGGATTATTTAGTTGGTAAATTGATGGGAGATTAAATCCATGAAAGTCATCGATTTATCCCATACGATACATGACGAAATTCAAATTTATCCCGGAGACCCGGTGCCCTCCATCAAGCGGGGGCTGACCCATGAAAAAGACTACTGCCATGTCGACGTGGTGACTTTGGGATCTCACACCGGGACCCACATCGATGCTCCTTTTCATTTTTTAAAAAAGGGTAAAAAAATAGACGAATTGCCGGTTCAACGCTTTGTCGGCGACGGTGTTCTGATTAATGTATCCGTAAAAGCGGATCGGGGTTTAATCGAACCTGAAGACGTTGAGCCCTATGAAGATGAGATCGCTCAAGGAGATTTTGTTATTTTTAGAACCGGCCGGGACAAATACTTCGGCACCCCGCGCTACTACCTTCACCCCTATTTGAGTGTTGCAGGGGCGAGGCGGCTGCTGAAGATGGGCGTTTCGCTGGTCGGGGTAGATGCCCTGAACGTTGATCCCACCTACTATCAGAACACGGATTCCGATCAGCCGGCAAGAGACCTGCCGGATGAAGCGCAATACGGCTATCCGGTTCATGACATCCTGCTGGGAAATGATATTCTCATCGTGGAAAACCTTTGCAACCTGGATAAAATAAAAGCGGTTAAAGGAGTTTACTCCTTTCTGCCGCTTAAGTTGAAGGATTCGGACGGCTCTCCGATTCGGGCCGTTTTTTTGGGCAAATATGTTTAGGCGGCTGGCGGCAGGGCGGCGAGAAGGGTTGCGGCATCCGGGTGGTCGGCCGGGTTGCTCGACAAGTGGCTGAAAACCATTTCTCCCGCGGTGTTGATGATAAACACGCCCGCTAGTTGACGGACATTGCCCTGGGGCATGCCGATTCCGTGGCCGCCGGCAATGGCGGCCACACCCTTGAGGGCAAGGCTTGGCGAGAGAAATCCCAGGGTCGACATCTGCTTGAGGCCGAATTTGCGGTACAATTTTTTCTCCGGATCGGCCACCATCGGAAAGGGAACATTGAATTTTGCGGCGAATGCCGCGGACTCCGACGGTGTGCCCATACCCACCAGGACCACCCGGGCCCCGGCTTTTTCAAAGCTTTTTTTGTGGCGGCGCAACTGCGCCACCTGCTCGCGGCAAAACGGTCAGCCGAAATGCCGTAAAAAGACCAGCACCAGCGTTTGGTTTTGCCAGAGATCGCGCAGGCGTTTTTCCGAACCGTCCGAAAACATGACGTTGGCCTCGGGTGCCTTAGACTTGCTTTTACTCATTTTTTAATCTGCCTTGAAGATCGACCCCCATACCAGAGGTGTTTTTTCCGGGCCCTTAACGCAATAAAAGCAGAGAAAGACCCAGGTTGGCCAAAGCTGAACTAAAAGCCGCCGCAGCGAAGAGCCCATATGCCATATCAGATCGTGCGGAGAAATAAAATAGGAAAAAGAATAGCCGCCCAACATTAACAACATCAATAATACATGAGATGCTAATTTCTTTTTGGAAAAAGAAGATCCGGCAAGGCCGGAAATCAAAACGTACACAATCAACAGGATCACAATGTGATCGTTAAAGATAAAAATCTTTTTTGCAATTCCAACCAGCACTTCAAGATATCGATCAATGTCAAAAAGATAGGCCCCTGATTTTTTCAAATTTTCTTGATTTATCAGATCATTCCCCAAAGCGAAATTTAATTTAAAATAGATTAAGGTACTCAAAATAAAAGACATTCCCAGGCAAAAAATCAAAAATTCTTTTATGGATACATACCAACCCTTTTGGCGCATTTCCCCGATAAATCGAATTAAAATGACCAAAACTAAAAACAGCAAACCCTCATTTTTTGTCCAGGCGGCGCACGAAACCGTGAGCCCGGCTAAAAAGAGCAGGCGGTTTGATATCCGGGGATAGTGATCTTTCAGGCTAAAGAGTATAACGGTCCCCAGAATAAAGAAAGCCAAGGGCGCGTCACCGTATTGGTAGGTTGCGACATTTAAAAACTGGGTTGTTATGAACATGAATATGGCGGCCAGATAACCCTGATTTTCACCTCGAAGCATGGCGAGAGAAGAAAAAATTATTAGAATAGATCCAACGGCCAATACGCCTGCAACCGTGATCGGTATCGCAACATGATCCGTTCCGAGCAAGCTCCACATGCGAAAAACGGAACCGGTGACCAGCAGCGGGTAATCCGGAGAGTCTGCGGCATTCGTGTATGAAAAAGCATAAGCCCAATGACTGCCCCCCCTAAACAGCCATCGCGCTCGATAATTCCATATCGCCCAGGCATCATATGCACCGTAAGGGCGCTCAAAATAGGCTTTTAAGATAAAAGAAAACACAAATGCTATTATTAATATTAGAAAGATACTTCTTAACCACCCGATTCTGCCGGTATTTGAATTTTGAGATAGTGCTGGATCTGTCTTGATCGAATTTTTGGCATAATGAAAACGATAAATAGCAATAAGAACCAGAACAACTGACAAGCACAGCTCTGCAATAAGATAATGCCCACCGGGATGGGTAAATAAAGCCAGCCACAAAAATGCCGTAGAAGATGTAATGCCGAGTCCGATACCCGCTCCCAGGCAACCGGTTAGAATCAGGCCTGCACCGCTTAAGCTGTATTCCGGCAACAGCGCCACGATGGTCGCAGAACCGACAATAAAAGGCAGGATAAATACCAATATATCCATTATCATCACCTGTTCCGTTGGAACAGCATGACACCGTTTCCGTAGTTCTTCTTCAAAATGTATCCTTCAAAACGGGGTATTTTTGCCGGATCTAAATACTGGGCAACCAAATATTCCTGTGCGGGCGATAAACCAGACACAACGCGGGCGGGTATCAAGGCATATCTTACAAGGATAAAATCCGGGCTATATTCTTGATCCGTCGCATAGTTGACGTAGGCATTGGCAGGAAGATCTTTTTGGATCGATGCGAAACGGTTTTCATAATCAACCACGTCACTGCGTCTTTTTTCAATCACAACCTCTGACAGAATATTAAGCAAAGTGTAAATTCCGATCGAAAGCGCCGGTATGACTATGAGCAGTACCGGCCAGCGCACGGCTGGAAAGCACTTATTGATTCTGTTCGTCCAAAAAGATTTAATTTTTTCCCTGAACATTGTGAAATCTGAATCAGCTAAGTCATGATCTGAATTTTGTACCAAAATTCAGGTATTGCTGCACAATGGGATTGATACAGGCTACTCGTTCAGAAGCACGATGTCGCCCTGCAATACCGAGATGGCCAATTTTTCGCCGACCCGGGGCTGGTGAGTCTGCGGCAGGCGGACTATCATGGGCAAATTTGATTCTACATGGCGACCCAGACAGCGGTGATGGGTTCCGAAAAAAGAGACTTCTTCCACTTGCAAAAGCCCAAGCGGCACCTGGCCGCAGGGGGCGCCGCCGGCGACGATGATCTGCTCCGGCCGGATGGACAAATCCACCCTTGCACCCGGTTCGGCCGCGCCGGCAACCTGGAGACGGCCGAAAGCCGTCTCGACCTCGATGCCTTCACCCGAGCGCTGTGCAACGGTGCCCTCGAACATGTTGCTTTCACCCATAAAGGTCGCAGTAAACCGGGTTTTGGGTTTCATGTAGACCCGCGCCGGCGGACCTACATCCTCAAGGTGTCCGTTGTTCATGACCGCAATGACATCGGCGATGCTCATGGCTTCTTCCTGATCGTGGGTCACGTGCACAAAGGTGGTGCCTACCTTTTTTTGGATATGCAGCAGTTCCTGCTGCATCTGGCGTCTTAAGTTAAGATCCAGCGCCCCGAGGGGTTCATCCAGCAGCAGCACCTTGGGCGCCACCACCAGGGCCCGCGCCAGGGCCACCCTTTGCTGCTGACCGCCGGAAAGTTGATGGACACGCCGGGTGCTCATGCCGGTCAACCCTACCATGTCCAGGGCTTTGGCGACGCGGTCCAATCTTTCGCGTTTGGGGACTTTGCGCATCAACAGGCCGAAACCGACATTGGACCCCACCGACATGTGGGGAAACAGGGCATAGTCCTGAAACATGGAGGTCGTCGGCCGTTTGGCCGGCGGCAGGTCGGAGACGTCGCGGCCGGCGATGCGGATCTGCCCTGAACTGGGTTCGACAAAGCCTCCCAGAATGTGGAGCAGGGTTGTCTTGCCGCTGCCCGACGGTCCCACCAGTGCAAAAAACTGGCCTTCGTCAATGTTAAGATCGATTTGGGAAAGTGCGGTCGTCTGGCCGAATGTTTTTGACACGCCTTTGATTTCTACCATCGGTTTCATTTAGACTTTCTCCGGCCAAACACCAAGATTTCCGTTGCAAATACAAGCATGATGGATACTATAAATACAACGCTGCCCACGGCGTTGGTCTTTGGATTAAGGCCGCTTCGCAGCAGGCTCCAGATTTCCACCGGCAGCGTCACATCAAAGCGGCTGACCAGCAGGGCAATAATAAATTCATCCCAGGATAAGGTGAACGAAAGGAAAAATGAGGCCATCAGCGCCGGCCACAGCAGGGGCAGGGTGACCAGCGCCAGAACCTGCCATTCGGCGGCCCCCTGATCGCGGGCCGCGCGTTCAAGATTGGCCTGATGTTCGCCCATCTGGCTGTAAAGGATGGCAAACGCCAGCGGCAGATTGATGACCACATGGCCGATGGTGACCGCCAGCAGGGATTTGGGAATCCCCATGGTTTTAAACGTAACCAGCAGTCCCATGCCGATTATGAGATAAGATACGCTCAGCGGTGCCACCATCAACCACTGAACGACGCCCGAACCCCTCACCGTGTAGCGGGCCAGACCGTAGGCAGCCAGAAATCCCAGCAGACAGGACAGGGCTGAGGAAACCACGGCCACCATCAGCGAGTTGCCCAAGGCGCCCATGATCCGAAAGTCGCTGAAGACGGCCGCATACCATCTCAAAGAGGGGCCTTGAAACGGCGGGATCGGCAGCAGGGAATCCTGAAATGAAAACAATACCAGAACCGCCACCGGCGTGAATATAAAAAGGTAAACCAGCGCAACATAAACGGCTGCGGGTAGATTTTTGAGCACCCTTCCCAGCATCCCTCTAACCCCGGACAAATCTAAATCGAGAAAAAATTAATCACGAAAGCACGAAAGGTCGAAAACACGAAAAAACAACAAGAAAAATTTTGTGGTTTTTAAATTTCGTGATTTCGTGGTGAAAAAGTCTATTCCTAAAAATGGTAGAATTCCAAAACTTTAGCTCATTTTAGTCATTTTAAATTTTAGTTCATTTGTAACAATAAAACACAACCGCCAATCAACATCGACCACAAATTGTCGATACCGCGCTGCTAAGCGCCTGTATACTACATCCTCTCAATTTTCAGCCAGCGGGAAAACAGCAGGAAAATAATCGAGATGACCGCCATCAACACCAGGCTCATGGCGGAAGCCATGGGAAAGTCTGCCAGACGCTGAATCTGCAGCATAATGGCCTGGGGCAGCAGCACCTCCCGGAAGCCGCCCAG
>CAYTBC010000062.1:0-22515 GCA_964435765.1 uncultured Desulfosarcina sp. | reverse complement strand
GAAGGTTGAGGTTTTTTTGCCCATCGCCGTCTCCCGATGGGCAAAAAGAAATAGTTTCTCCGTGTCTCTGTGGTGAAAAAATATTACTGCTAATACGTCACCGTAATTATGAATAAGAGCACTAAGCCACCTGGCGTGAGGGAAGCGACGCGAACTAAGTTCTATCAAAATTAAATATCGATACCTCGTACAAGTTTCACTATTTTTTTATCGCTGCGCCTCGAAGGCTTTGAGGCCGGCTTCATATGCCCGGCTGACCTCAATCAAAGAATCCACGCGCATGCCGGCAGCCGATAGTTCATCGGCCCGGGCTAGACCGAATGCAGCGGCGGCGTTTGCGCTTGACGGCCGAGCTTGAACAGCAAGGTCTGCCAGCAAACGCCTTTCCGCCGCCCGACTCAAACTCAGATAAGGCAGTTCATCATACCACAGCAGCCGTTCTTCAAGATTGGCAAATGGAAGGCGCTGAGCGGCCATCGCGGCAATTTTTTTACCGAGTATTCCAGAGCGTTCAACAGCGGCATCAAAGTTAAAGCGCGTTACAGGAAGCGGTTCAATTGCACGCATCTGCATCATTTGAAAAAAATGGTAGACAGGACGAAGCCCGGAGACAAGGCCATTTCCCGTTCCACCAGCAATGGCAATACCAAAGGCCGGCAGTCCCTGCAAGGGAGCTGAACGTGCATAAATCCGAAACATTTTCAGAATTAAGTATTTTACCAGCCCGCTGGTATCCCACCAGTAAACCGGCGTGCCCAGGATCAGCGCACCACAATCCAGAATCTTATGACTTAAGAATTCGAGAGCCTCGTCCTCATATGTGCACTTCAAGTTGTCTTTGCATACCCAGGGAAGGCAGTCTTTACAGGCTGCCACAACATGATCAGCCATCTGAATCATTTCGGTTTGAACGCCCTGCCGGGCGGCGCCGTCCAGAGCAGCCGCAACCAGTTGATTTGTTCTTCCCTCGCGGTTGGGGCTGCCGACAAGCCCTATGACTTTCCCATCTGTTCCCATGATGAACCTCCATGTTTACCGAAAATTTACCGAAAAACTGGGTGTCAACTCACCACCGATAACGAATGGGTTCATTCAATCACAGATCTGGATTGGACACCATACCTATTTACGGGGTGAATGAATCGAAATTTACTCTCTGAAAAATGTCGATAGAAGCGAGGGGCCGGAGACCGAATCGGGTTGTCTGCAAGGCGAGGTTCAAAAGCGTGAACCACAGTAAATATTACAATCTTAGATAGTTATAAGGATTTCTTTGGGCCGGCATCATCAGGGTTCAAAATTTTGAACTTCAGCTCGGATTAATATTTGGATTAGATAACAATACGTTATATGAATTTTCCGACAGCAGTTTATAATTGTGAACCCGAAGGACCCATTTTAGGCTTTCGAAGGGTATCCGTATCGCAATTTCGCTGCGGGATGAAAAATTTTAAGATACTGAAATATATTAAAATAATTTTTTTTGTTTAGTTTTATTTTTTATGCTGATATCTGGCAACGTTTTTGCATTAGGTATATGTCAGCCTAATAATTTCTTCATCTGTTCTCCTCCTTAACGGTTACATGGTAAAACCATTTAACCGTTTTTTTTTGGCGCCTCGGGCAGCACAAGGATGTCGTCGACCGTGGGAACGCAATGGAGGGGATGAATTTCTTTGACACCGGTTGAATTAAACAGCTCGCCATCAACCTGATCTTTCGGCACCGTCAGACGACGTTGGGCGTGATCCCGGTTTGGATGCGGGCGATGGCGAATCATCGACGGCAAGGAATTGGAGCTGTTTTGCACCGCGGTGGATCCGACACCTTCTAAATATGATTGATTTTCTCGAGTGCGGTGCGGTCCTAATCGACATTCGCGCCCTTGACTCGCTTGTTGATGTCCTTCAATCTTTGATTCACGTCATTTGCGGTGTTTTCCGCTTTTTCTACGTATTTTTTGGCTTGGGTTTTGCCGCTCGAATTGTCGGCGCCCATATTTTTCATGACCAACAACCCAACGATCAACGATACGACTAGAAGACCGATGATAAATGCTCCACGCATAATGACTCCCTTCCTAAGGCTAAACCGGACATGCCGGAACCAGTGTTTGTAGGTTTCATTAATTAAACGCCGATTGGATCTGAAACCTCTGCAAATTTATGATGGTATTTGATACATTATACCACATGGCCTTAGAAAGCGGGATACAAATTTGCGGCGTCGATTGATCCCGAATTTGGCGGTTGCACCTCGCAAGGCTGGCCATTAGGCGAGGATTGATTTCACCCGTCCCACTTGCCCGTCGGCCAGCCGGACCTTGATGCCATGAGGGTGACTGTCCGATTTGGTCAGGATATCTTTGACGACGCCCCGGGTCAACTTGCCGGTGCGCTGGTCCTTTTTCAACACGATGTCAACTTTCATTCCGGGTTTTATATCCCCCCGGTTTCTTCCATCCATCAGTCAGCCTCCTAATTACCCCTTGCCCGAACAGTTTATGAACAGCGCGATCAAATCCGCTTTTTGCTCGAATCCAATGCCGGAGGATTCCGGTTAAAACTAATATACGGGATATTAAGCGGACTGCATCCTCCTTTGATTCGGCATCAAATACCGATAATCCGGTATATTAGCCCGTTAAATCTCAAATTGGAATATTAAATTTTGTCTTTACCATCGGCCCGAAAGGCCATAGATTTCCTTTTGCAGCATGAATGGTTCAATGATATATTCAAGCAACCGCAGCATCAACTCCGGCAGGCACAGCTAATTGAAATCTTTCTGTTTCTGCTTTGCAGCGAATTCATTATCATATTATTCAGGGGAAATTGACAAGCCAAGGCAAATTATGGCCAAAGTAAAAAAACCAAAACGCAGGAGGCAAACAGAGGCGACCGCGCCGAAAAAACCGCAGATAAGGCAGCATTCGGTGGGGATTGGCTCCGGTTGTGCATTGAAGAAGCACCTTGTGGAATCATGGTGCATGACAAATAGCGAATTCATCCCAAATTCCTAAACCAACCGGGTAATGTCCGGGGCGACTTTTGGATAATTGTCCAACAGGCGCCGGTCATGGCCAGGGAACAACAGATCCGGCGAAGACACCCTTTCACGCAGCTTGTCATAGGTTCGCATCCATCCCACCAGATCAACGATAAGAGCACTGGGCCAATCCTCCCGGTAGTTGCGAAAGACATGGGCGCAGTCGGAACCGATGACGGCCGTACCCCGGACGGTTTTCACGGCAACGGTTTGCAGCCCAACGGTGTGCCCCGGCGAAAGCAGGCATTCAATGCCGGGCATGATCGTCTGATCCCCTTTAAGCAGAACCAGGCGGTCCGTGCCTTCGATTGAAGCCAGATATGCACTGGAAACGGCATCCGCAACATGCTTGAACGGCGGCCGCGCAGCGACCGGATCCTTCTGCCAGAACCGGTACTCATCTTCCTGAATATAAAATGTGGCCTCCGGAAAAAGGCTGACACCGCCGGCATGATCAAAATGCATGTGCGTGATGACGACGTGACGAACTTCATCCGCCTTGATGTTCATCCGGGCAAGAACATTTGCGGGATTAACGTATCCGTCAAGCGCTCTTTCCCGGGCCATTTGCGGCGTGACCCCGGCATCGACGACCACGGTTTTGCCCGCCCCCCGGATGCACCAGATATAATAATTTATCTTTTCCCTCAGCTCCCAATCCCGATACCACATCAGGTGGGCGCCGGTCCTGACGAACGGTCCGGCATATTTTAAGGCGTAAATCTCATAATCCGGCATGACACCCCCTGTTGCAGGGTTCAGGGTTATAGGTTCAGAGGTTCAGAGTTCTGGGTTCAGCCCCGCCGCTGGTCTGAAAAACGGCCGGCCTGTTCGTAGAAAAAACTTTAAAAAAAGCGAATATCGAATAACGAATACTGAATATCGAATGTCGAAGGAAGGTATGCTATCTTTTAAATATTAACATGCCCGAGCGCAGCGATTCTGCCCTTCGACATTCGATATTCGATATTCTGCGGTTCTGCGGTTCGCTTTTCCAGGGTTCTGCTGTTTGCATTATTACAGCAGAAGCCTTTCCCGAATTAAAATCATCCTCACGACTGCGGCAACGCCGCCAGCACCTCCGAAATAAATTTTTCATCATCCCAGGCAGCGCTATAGGAACAATTGCCGAGCCGGACCAGCACCAGTTTTCTGGATGGAATAATGACGACTCTCTGGTCCTGGAATCCATCGGCCCAAAACGCATCCCGGGGAATTGACGGCCAGCGACGATCCGCAGAGTTGGAAGGCGACCCGGCATTCAACCAGAACAAGGCCCCGTATTCTCCCCGGGGGGCATCCGGCGTGGGGGTCGTGGTATAGGCGACCCATCCCTCGGGGAGCAGGCGCTGGCCCTGCCAGACGCCGTCCTGAAGGAAGAGAAGGCCGAAGCGAGCCCAATCTCTGGCGGTTGCAAATACATAAGAGGAACCGACAAAGGTGCCGGAAGGATCCGGTTCGAAATCCGCGCTGTGCATTCCGATCTTGTCGAACAGCTCTCGGCGAATAAAGCTGTAATAGTTGCGATATTCCGCCTCGGCCGCCCGGCGCACAATCCGGGCGATGATGTTGGCCGTACCGCTGGAGTAATTAAATTTCGTGTCAGGTTCGGCCTCGAGGGGTTTTTGAGCCGCGTAGGCGGCGAAATCGTAGCTGGCATAAAACATGGTAACCGCATCGGAAAACGGCGCGTATTCTTCGCTGAATTCCAGACCGGAACTCATGCGCATAAGTTGATCGAGAGTGATCCGACGGCGGGGATCTCCGTCATTTTGCCACTCAGGCACCGGCGCCGGACGGTGGATGTCCAATTTGCCCTTTTTTACCAAGACCCCGACCAGGGCATTGGTGACGCTTTTGCTCATCGACCATCCCAGCAGGGGCATCGAACGGTTGAATCCCGGTGCGTAGCGTTCGGCCACCAGCCGGCCGTCATAGACCACCACAATCGCCCTTGTCTTGCGCGGGCTGTCGGGTGCGGGTTCGGCAAAGGCCCCTTCCAAGGCCTGGTTCAGTTTGTCGCCGTCGACACCGGCTGGCAGCGGCTTAACGGGCAGCTGATCGCCTGCCGGCCAGAGCTGATCGCTTTTCCTGTCCCCGGGCGCGGCTTCCGCGGCAATATTCATGAAGGTTTGGCTGCGCAAGGCCGCTTCCGAGATGCCGTTTACAACCGTGCATCCGCACCCCTGCCGAAAGATCGCCTTGGTCGCAAAAAAACCGTAGGCTGTCGAGGTCACTGATTTTTCGGCATAGTTCACATCGAATTTTGTAATGGCGAACAGAAAGTGAACCGGCGCAATATCTTCCCGGAAAACGGCCTCGGGATCGCGTTGGGAAATAAAGACATTGGAGCAGAGGGTTTTGGCTACATGACCGGTTCCGATGGGCAAGGTGTTGCTCAGGTACCAGCCGGCTGCACCGGCGCCAGCAATCACAACCAGACAGACGGCAAAAACGGTTCTTTTTATCCAGGGTTTCATTGCGGCCTCAATTATTCAGAATTTCAGCGACGATTTTACCCGTTCGCTTTGGATTCCTGCAGTCTGAGTTCAAATGCGAGTCTGTTCACCGAATTGATTTTGACGCTTAACCGCGCGGAATTGCCTTTCAGGGTCAGATCAACCCGCCGGCCCAACGTTTTTTGCGTCTTCGGCGGTAGACTGCCCCACTCAAACGCCAGGGCCTCATTCAGGTAGTCATCTGAAGAATTCACGGCAGCCGCATTCAGGCCGTCAATCCCTTTTAACCTTTTGACAATATCATCTCCGGATTCGACAACTTCTTGATTGGAAAAGAAAATCGTACAATACACATCCCGGGCCGGAAATTCGGAGTTGTTTCTGATGCTTAAATTCAGGGAGATGGCTCTGGTCTGGATGGGTATAATATTTAAGCGCACATACTCATCAACCGGTGCAGGTGCATACCACTGGCTGTCTCCAAAGGGTTTAAAGCTGAAGTCATTGGGGTTTATGGCTGCTATCGTCTGCCGGATGGATTCTTGATGGGCGCTTATCATCTTCCGACTGGTCGCATCGATCTTCGCGGATGATTGAACCCCAATCAAATACATTAAGACGACGCCGGCGGATGCCAGAATGATCGTAATGAGGAGCGCGGCGGCCGCCCACAGTTTCGTTTGCTTTGCGATTCCAAGAATCTCGTCGACAAGCCGCATGTATTGCTCGGGTTTGCGAACCCACCGGCCCCAGTTTATTGAGGTTCTCCGTTTCATTAACCACTCTTGCGGTACGGCGGTCTCGCCGGCCGGCATGCGCAGTACCGGAGGCGATTAGATGTTCAGCCGGCCGGTTTGCCAGAGTGCAACCGCACTGTAAGTCCTTACCCAAAAATTGGCTTTTTCTTCGGCCGGATACTTCCAAAAATCCTGGGTCCAGTTAAAAACGGGATTTTGATACAGGTCGCGCAAAACGTTGGAAATGTGTTTGGGTTTCCAGTGAGCGTGGATGAGAAAATCATAGACAAACCCCTTTAATTTTTGCGGCTGAAGCGCGGCGGGATTGGGGTTGTCAAGGATCCGCCGCGTCCAGTCGGGGATGTTTGTCTCCTTGCGGGCATACTCGAGGGCCTGTCCCCGGACCATATCCCGCTGGCTTTCAAACTCCTGATGAAACCGATAAAGATCGGATGATTCGTACTCCCGGATGAAGTCGATCAAGGTCTCATTGGAGCACGGGATAAAACCGGAGAACCTGCGGGCGTGGTCGGCCGCCTTTTCCAGATCCCACATGCAGTCCAGGATGTAATCCAGACTGGTTTCCTCCTCGACCGTGTGGCCGTCAAAGTAAGTCCCGATGACATCCACCAGGGGCGGCTGGTTGTGTTTGCCGTACTTTTCCTGATTTTTTTTGTGGAGGCTGAAAGGGCTTCGAATGCAGCGCATAAACGGGGATCCCTCACTCCACGAGTTGTCGAAATTGATACAGCGGTCATCGCTGTCGGCAATCGAAACGGGCAGCAGCCCCCTGGATTCATTGTCCCGAAACTTCTTCATGGTGAGCAGCGAGACATATTCCGCCATCTTGGTGAGACCGCTGAACACCGCGGCGGCATCCAGCGAAATCCCGTTCCGCCGCCGCAGATCATAGGGATCAACGAATCGGCAGGCCTTAATCAGATCTTCTTCCAGATAGCCGATTTGCTGCAGCTTGTCCGTTGCGCGATATCCCAACAGGTTCTGAAAGAGGATGTGGCCGCCGGAAGGGGTGTAATCCAAAAGATAAGGAATCCCCCGGGAGCGCAGAAGGTCTTCCAGAGAACGAATGACCTCCCAAATCTGCTTGAAAAATATCCGCTGGGTTTCTTTGTCTTCGTACAGTTTGTGATTTTCGGCGGCCATGAAAATTTCAAAATCAAGGGGCATGAGCACCGACTGGCAATTTTTTCCGAGAACCGGCAGATGAACCTGAAGGCCTCTTTCGACGGTAAGTTTTTCAAGCTGATCCACCGGCGCTGCAATAGCGGGAAAAATCGGGTCCGGCGCCTCGCCGGCAAGCTCAGTACCCGCGGCAACAAGAAAATCATTGAATTGATAGCATTTTTTGAGGCGGTCGATGACTTGCCGGTAATATTCTTGAGAATTCATAATTTCCTGCCGATATTCGATGGCGTTTTCACGATATCCCCGGTACGCCCTTCACGGCGTGACGGTTAACCGAAATAATGGGTACAAAAATCCAAAAAGCAAGTTAAAAAAATAAAACGGCAGCCCCATTGGATGCCCGTCTGCTAAAAACAGCTGCGCTCTGATGCAACAAATATTGCAAATTCATGTTGGAGCTGGCATTATGCCTTAAAATGCAAATGAAAAACAATTTTATTTAAAGAAACAGCCCGATAAGGTTAACCCCACATCATGAGACTTGGAATTGATTTCGGAACAACCCGCACCGTAGTGTCGGCGGTGAAAAAAGGCAGCTACCCGGTTGTATCGTTTTCGTGGAAAAGCGAAATTAAGGATTACATCCCTTCAATTGCTGCCGTCAGTGACGGCAAACTCTATTTCGGCTGGAGTGCCGCCGACCGGCTCCAGCGGCCGGATGTCCGGCTGCTGCGCTCGTTTAAACGCCTGATGGGCCATTTCAGGCCGGAAGATCCCGTCGAGCTCGGCCCGGGATTAACCATCTCGATGCTGGATCTGCTGACCCGCTTTCTGGCCCACGTCAGGCGCATGATACTCAAGCACAGCAATCTGCCGGTTGAGAGGGGAAACCCGCTCGAGGTAATGGTGGCCACACCGGCCAATGCCAACAGCAATCAACGCTACCTCACCCTGGAGGCCTTCCGAAGCGCGGGTTTTCATGTGCTCGGAGCGATGAATGAACCGTCGGCTGCCGTGCTCGAATTTCTGCACAACGCCAGCGGCAGCATCGGGCCCAAAAGCCCCAAGCGCTATGTGATTATCTATGATCTCGGCGGCGGAACTTTCGACACGTCGGTTGTTGCCATTGCCGCCGGCAAACACGATGTTCTCGGTTATGAAGGCGTCGCCACCCTCGGCGGCGACGATTTCGACGAAATCATTCTCGACATGGTTCTGGAGCAGATCCGCGTGCCGCGCAGCCGCCTGGGCCCGACCGAAACCTCGCGTCTGCTGGAAGAATGCCGCGAACGCAAGGAAGGCCTCAGGTCCAACACGCGCAGTATAATGGTCGATGTCGGCGCCGATGTGGATGGAAAGGCGCCGGTGGTGTTGGAAACCGTTCAGTTGTATGAGCGCTGCCGGCCGATCATCCAGCAAAGTCTTAACGCGGTTCAAAACCTGCTGTCGAACAACCATCTCACAGAAGCCGGCGCAACCCGCAACATTGCAGCGTTTTACCTTGTCGGCGGCTCCGTGTCGTTTCCGCCGGTGGCGCGCAAACTCAGAACGCTGTATAAAAGCAAGATTAAAACTTCGCCCTACCCGCAGGCCTCAACGTGCGTGGGTCTGGCCATTGCCGCCGACCAGGGGTTTCAGGTGCGCATAAGGGAGACGGTTTCACGGCATTTCGGTGTCTGGCGGGAAATAGGGGAAGACAAGGTTTTCGATCCGATTTTTGCCAAGGATAAACGCGTCGATCCTGATACCGGCCGCCTGACCGTTACCCGGCGCTACCGGCCCCTGCACAATGTCGGCTTCCTGCGGTATCTCGAATGCAGCTTTCTCGGAAAGGCGAGTGAACCCGAAGGCGACATCTCTATCTGGCAGAACATCTATTTTCCCTATGATCCCGTTCTGGCCGACCGCAAAAATTTAGCCGGCATCCCGGTCGAAAGGCGCGCGGACCTGTCTTCCCAGGAAGTGTGCGAGACCTATGTTTATGATGCCGCCGGAATCATCCGGGTGGAAATTGAAAACTGCACGGGCGCTTATCGCCGCAGCTTTCGCCTGCAGCCTGAGGGAAGAACCGCTAACCCTTAAGTCAGCGGTGCTCGCATGAAACTTCACCCGGCCGGAACAGCGAATAGATAGAACGTCGAACATCGAACGTCCAACATCGAACGTTCAATGTGGATGGTGCTGCGCTTTATCTATTTTTAAACAAATTTACCGCACAATTTTGAAGCGAAGATCGCTTTGTTCGGTATTTTCTAAATTGGCAGAATACAATATTCGATGTTGGACGTTGAATGTTCAATGTTCGATGTTCATTAGTTTATTTTTCGATTAGACCGGCCGTTTTTTGGGTCGGCGGCCGAGCTGACACGTGAACCTGACACCTTTAAAACTCTTATCACTCGGCAGTATCGACAACAAATTGTCAATGCCGCGCCTCAAAGCGCCTAAAGTTTAAACTGCCGGCCGGTGCGCACGGCCCGCACATAGCGATATCCGCTAAAATCCTGCCAG
Source organism: uncultured Desulfosarcina sp. (assembly GCA_964435765.1). Taxonomy (GTDB): domain Bacteria; phylum Desulfobacterota; class Desulfobacteria; order Desulfobacterales; family JAFDCJ01; genus JAFDCJ01. The sequence goes on along the minus strand of CAYTBC010000062.1, from coordinate 12,614 downwards.
GCCACATACCCCAGATCGACGCTAATGTACCAGCCGGCAGTAAACGATCGCCGGTCGCAGCTCCAGATCCATTTCTGACCCGGATCGAAGACAGGCTCGATGCAGAGATCTTCCCCCTGCGGCAGTTCGGTAAGCAGCGTCATCAGCTCTTCCACCGTCGGCAGGCGCCAGGCCCGGCTGCCGGCAAAGTTTGACCCATTCAGCTGTTCGAGGTAGGCGGCCGCCTGGGGCCGGTTGAGGGGAAATTTGGAGCCTGCCCGCTGCCAGACAAGACCGGTCGCCCGGTCGGCAACCGTCTCATCCGGGCTCGGCACAAAGTCATTGTTCAAATAGCGGGCGGGCCGCCAGAGGTCATCCAGTCCGAAGGTTTGCCTGGCATTGCGGGGATCGACCTTAATACATCGGCTGCGAGGACGCACTCGTGTGGTCACCGGTCCGGCGGCGGCGGTCTCCCCCGGCCCGGGCAGCAGGCAGATTTGCTCTTTTTTTTCCTGCCAGGCGGCCTGCAGCTGCTGCAGGTCCGCCAGCATCCGGGCGGCGCTCCCATAGCGCTGCTCCGGATGGGGCGCCGTCGCCTTGGCCAAAAAATCATCCCAGGCGCCATCCAGGCCGGGATTGAAGCGGCCGACCGGCAAATAGTCGCCGGAATGCAAAATCCCCGTCAACATGCGGTAAAGTGTTATCCCAGCCGCATACAGGTCGGCGCTGAAATCGACGCTGTCGGGGGCTTCTTCCTGCTCCGGCGGGGCATACCAGGCCGAGCCGACTTTGAGGTTCGGCGGTCCGCTGAATTTTTCGCCCCTGATTTTAGAGAGGCCGAAGTCGCAGATTTTGACCGTGTCCTGATCCGTTACCAGAAGATTGTAGGGTTTGATGTCGCGATGGATGATGCCGGCGTGGTGCAGGCAGTCCAGACCGCTGAGGGTCTGAGCCGCATAGTGGACCGCTTTTTCGATTCTTATTTTGCGCGACGGCTGATCGGTCCGATAGGTCTCGCCGATCATGTCCCCCAGATTGTTTACATAATATTCCATCAGGTAGAAGGGGTCGCCGTCGGATTCGTCGTAATCCAGGATCTCGATAATGTTGGGGTGGCGCAGGCCGGCCAAGGTGACGGCTTCGGCCTTGAACATGTCGACTATTTTTTCCCTGCCCATCAGACTAATAAGCAGGGGATCGGGACGCAGCATTTTCAAAGCGAAAATTTTTCCAATCAGCGGATGTTCGACTTTGTAGATTCTGCCCATGCCGCCCCGGCCCAGCAGGCCGCGAATTTTGTATTTGCCGATGTACTTCATCTTATTTATTCATTCTTTGCACCGCCGTCAGCGCAATAATGGCCATCTCAACCTGGCGTTTCCACTCCAGTGGGCTAAGCCCCCACTTGCGGCAGTCATCCGGGTCGGCATCCCGCTGGAAAGCGGAGCGTGCCTCCCGCAATGACAAGTGGTCATAGCACCAGGCGGCAAAAGAATCGTCCGCTAAATGGGTTGACGGGCTGGTTTGTGCATCCGCAGCGATGCAGGCTCGCAATTCTGCTGGAGTTAAAGCTGTCATTTTATCTATTAAACCCTTATCCGGACAAGCCGGAACCAAAAGGTATCTCGCTAAGACGCCAAGACTACCTTAATAATTTACCTTTGCGGGCTTTGCGAGAGAATTTTTTTAATACAAAATGCAAAGATTTTACTTTTCGAGATACGGTATGGCAAACATCACCCGGCCGTCTTTGGTGTGGGGCACCATGATAGCGGAATTTCCCGGCAGAAAAGATTTGTCGAAGACCAGGTGAATTCCCTGGCTGGGCGAAATCAAGGCCGGCGCTTCGGGTTCATCCATGCGGCGCCCTGATCCGCAGCCGTGGACCAGCTTGGTGCTGCGCGAAGAGGTGCCTTTGCCGAAATCGCTTTGCTCGACCAGCAGAAGATCGTATCCGCGGGAGGCGGCATCGACGGCAATGCCGATACCGGTCGCACCGCCGCCGACAACCAGCATATCCCACGGATCGGTTCGATCCAGGATTCTGCTGATCATTTCTTCCCGATTCATCGTGTGTTCCTTTCAGAATCAACCTCAAGCTGCATTGTGAGGACAGGCCTGCTCAGTGGTTATCATCTGCCAGCAAATTCTCAAAGCGCTTTTTTTGCCGGTCCATTATTTTTTCCAGCTCCGGCAACAGAGTCCCTCCGGTTGAAAGAATGTGCGTGAGGCGCTCCAGTTCATCCGCCATTTTTGCTGAATATTGCCTGCCGTCTTTCTCGAGTTTAGCTTTAACGCCCGCCGACCCCATCTGCAGACACACACCATAGAGGCCGTAATAGGCATCGTTAAAACGCAATAGCGCCTCGCCGCCAGCCGGCCCGTAAGCGGTGCACAACACTTTCCACAGGGCGAGCTCCGGCACGTAGGCGGCGGTGTTCCAGCCGTAATCGGCAACCGTGGCAAATTTTATCCTGTAAATTTCACTGAAGGCCTGGCCGTTGGTGTACATCCGCCGGCCGTCGCTGTACTGGTAAAATTCTACAGGCCGGTAGGTATCGTAAGGCTCGAACAGGTTGCACATGCGAACCTTGCCCGGGTAGTGGGCGGTGTACCCGCCGTAGCCCTTGGATTCAATGCTGCGCGCGTAAAGGGTGTTGTCCCAGAACATCGGCCAGCGGCCGATGAGCGACCGAAAATAATGCAGGTCGGCCGCATCGACGGAAAGAGACCGTATGGTCGGTCCGGTCCAGACAATCGCGACGTCCTGCGGAATCTGATAGATAAGCTCTTTAAAATATGGCTCGGCTTTGCCGGTACTGCGAAAAACATGTTCGTTGGAATACCAGGGCGGACAAAACTCCAGACGGGTTCCCGGATATTCGCGGTCGATCCATTGCTTCAGACTGTTTATCAGGTGAGCCTGGGCATTCTGAAGATTCACGAAACGCTGTCGGTCCTCTTCGGTGTAAAGCGCGTAATTCTGCCTGTTTTTCCCGTAGTGCGGCACCCGATCATCGGCCAGCAGCATGATCGTCTGCGCACCGGCGTCCAGTGCGATCTTGTAGAAATTTTTAAGTTTTTCGAAGCTGGCGGGACTGCTGTGCGTCCAGGTGTATCTTGATTCTTCGCTGAGATTTTCGGCGGAGGGTTCAAAGGGAAAGTGCGAATACGGGTTGGCCATCACCGCCAGGCTCATCACACCGCTTTGCCGGCAGCGTTGACCTACGGCCGCAATGCCTTCTAAATTCGTCCCGGCGGTCTTCCGCCAGATTTTATCGGCCGGGATGCTGCCGACATAGGCCTTGTTCAATTTATAAAGACTAAGACGCTCGATATTTTTGAGGTCTTCTTCCCATTCGCTCCTATTTTCCCATTTTTTAAAGGCATAGGCACGTTCCAAAAAATCCGGATAGTCGACCACCGTGGCGCTGTGGTAGATAAATTTATCGTTTTCGAATAGCTGCAGCGCGGTGGCCGCGGCATAGTAGCTTGCCAGGGGTGTTTCGCCGATTAAAAATACGCAGTGGCGGTTGCCGATCTGCTCGGCCTTAACGATATATCCCTGGGGTTTGCCCCGGATGGCCTGCCACGGAAGATCCGGCTGAACCTTTTGATAAAAACTGTTTGGGCCGATGCTGAGGACCAGTTTCGCGTCTGGCAGGCTGCTGAGCGAATCATATTCTTGGACAACCCGGATCCTGGGCTCGCGACCCTGCCGCGCTGGCAGAAGGCGGGCCAGGACGGCAGTGATTTTTTTTTGCAATACGACGGCTGCGGTTTGCTCGGCGGGGGCCGGATTCGCAGGCAGGACAATGACCGCGGGATCCGACGCCGAACTGCCGGCATCGTAATAGGCCACATCTTGTACCGCCTGATATATTTGCGGAGTTGGGACAATCCTATCTGCCGGCACCGGCTGCCGGCCAAAATAAGGTTTGAAACGTTCCAGGGTTGTAAAATTCCATTTCGAATAGCGGTAGACAATATCATCCACCCACATGGAGCCGTTGCCGTTCAGGCCGAAAAACAAGCGCACGAAGCGGGTGCGATCGGGCACATCACCTTCGGAGAAGGGGTAATTATAGGTTCGGGCTCTGACCTTGCCCCAGGGGAAGTCGTCAAGCGACCAGTAATTGGCAAAGGGATAGGATTTGTCCGAGTTGTCGATCAGGGTTTTGCTGACCGGATTATAGTAACCCGGATCCAGGGGCAGTTTATCCGCATCATAATACAGAACCCTGACAAAAATCGTATCGCCCAGGTGCTGGGCCATCCGCTGCCTGCTGCCGCAGATGTCTTTTAGCCGGATCGAATAGGTGAAATCGTAGTTTCCGGGAATCACGGAAATATAATCACTGAGAATCCCCTCGGCCGAGTCGAGTTCATTGGCCCTTTCCCTGGCGATCTTGACGGCATGCTCACCGCGGTGGACATCTGCGCCAATTTCGCCATCAGATGTTCGATCGACCCAACTGACATTTGAACCGACCACTTCCCAACCTTGGATCGAGAAAGTCTTCCGGGCCTCTCCGGCAGTCATTTGACCCTGTTCAAAAGAAGGGTTGACGACAAGATTGCCTTTCTCGAACAGCTTCTGCCGGATGTCATAAGGAATACTCAAAGGGTCTGAACTGGTCCAATCGGAGGGTCCGACAAATTCAGGCGCAACCCCCATCGTTGCGCACGCGCTCATAACCAGGCAGCCAAATACTGCAATCCATAAAACCGGTTTCATCATAATAAAACGACCCGTAATTCAATTGAACCCAATTTAATTTGATAAAGGCGCCATCAAGACGGATCTTCATTTTAGCACATGTCGGATCGCATATCTATCCACAGTCGACAGATAAAACACAGTATCTTTCAGGGGTGATTATTTCGTCAAGAACGGCGAAAAAAGGTAGCGGACGTCTTCCAAAGATTTTTCAATGGCAAAAGGCAGGGATTTGGCATAGCAGTCCAGTATGACAATCGCATTTACGGATGAATCGGTTTTGGTCGCAGCGCGCAGGCGCTCCACGACAGCCATGTTGATGGTTTGCATATTGGCGTATATCCGGCTGAGCCCTTCAAGTTCAAAGTCCGCGCATTTGCCTGCATTCTGAAGAAAATACTGAGCCAGCAGGTACATCGAGGTGGCGCGAAATATGGTCTCTTCCTTGCTCGCCAGCGGCAGATGAAAGCGGGCCATCGGTTTGAAAAATGCGGTATGGGGGCATCCGCTGGTGGCGATGACCAGCCCCATCAGGGAACTGATTCCTATCTGGGCGGTTGTTTGCTGGGAGATGCGTCGCTCTGCCGTTATGACGTCCACCTTGATTTTATCATATGACAGCAAATCTTCGAATCGATCAACGATATTGACCATTTTTATAGCCAGAGGGCAGTTCGGGTCAACGGCAACATCAAGGGGACAATTCGGGCATTGATGAAAATCCAGTACGGTCCAGTTCGGCAAATGTTCGGGAATCGGGCTTATCAGTTCGAGGCTGACGGGGTCCAATTCAAAATTGAAGTCTGCCCGGGAGTTGTTCGCCTTTCGGAAACGGTATTGAATCAAAATGTTTTTCACGCCGCTCTCCTGAAATCTTACGAATTCCTTGCAATATATCGGGGGACCCCTGAAACTTTGAAGGGCGGCGCGAAAAGGTCGAAGTGGGGCTGCCGGCCTCACTCCGACCTGAATTTAGGCTGCGATCTTTCCGCCCCGGCGATGGGGCAACCTGGCTTCAGCCGGCGACTATTTGATCAAAAAGTGGGCCCGCCGGTTTTTTGCCCAGGCGGCTTCGTCGTGGCCTTGATATGCGGGCCTTTCCTCACCATAACTGACGGTTGCAAGCCGCGCGGCTTCGATGCCCAGATCGGCCAGAAAGGTTCTGACAGCCTGAGTTCGCCGGTCCCCCAGGGCAAGATTGTACTCGTTGGTGCCCCGCTCATCACAGTGGCCTTCAATCGTTATGGTTACATCGGGGTTGTTTATCAGCCATTGCCCATTCTGGATCAATATCTCTTCCGAGGCCGGTGTCAAGGTGAATCTGTCAAAATCAAAATAGATGTTTTCCTGCAAGACAACACCGGCCGTTTTATCAGACGCATCCTGCCGCGCTGCCGAATCCGTTCCGCCATCCTTCGGCTGATTGTTTTCGTCCGCCGGCTGGCTGTACCCGCCCTGCCCGACTACAGATCCCGGCTCCACTGCCACAGTCTTTTTTTGACAGGAAACGGATAGCGCCAGAAGCAGACTAACCGGTAATATTGCCAATTTAACCCATACGTTATTTTTCATGATTTCTCCTCCTGATCTTCAAATTCGACGGTTTGAGGTGTTGTGCATCCCCATCTTAAAGCAATTTCTATTCCATCTTTGCCGGCAGATCCAAAGGGCCTGATTTCCGGCAGTTCAGGCCGATTTTAATTGCCGCGCCGGTTTCAAAACCGCAATGATTGCTATTACTGTGAACACGCTGTTATCTTTTTGTGAACAAAACCAGGGCGCGGGAGTTAAAGACAGGGCGGGTTAAGTCGAAACCGGTGGGCAGGGCGAGCGATAACCGGCAAATTGTCTGATAGATGCCGGGGGAAAGAGGTCACGGAGTGCTGGAGTATTGCATCCTTTCCATCACTCCGACACTCCACCACTCCCAGATCGCCCAAATCAGGCACAGCGGTTTTTAAAATGATTCAGGTAATTTTTAATATTGTGGCTGGATTATTTTGGACAAGAGCGACAATTAGAATCCTAAAAGTAAAATTTTCGCATTTTGTGACAAAAAATATTTTCACGCAAAGCCGCAAAGCCCCCAAAGGTAAATTATTAAGTTAATCTTGGCGTCTTTGCGTCTTAGCGAGATACCTTTCTGGTTCCGGTTTATCCGGGTTAGGGTCTAATAGGGTCCGCTATTTTTTATGGAAGGACTTCACTTAGGGGGCCAGGTGGGCCGCGGCGCCAGGTAGCGTTCCGCCAGCCCTTCAAGATTGAAGTCTTCCGACTTGCAAAAGTTGATGACGCGGCGCTCCCAGTCTTCGACCATTTGGGCGGCCCTGGGCACGTCGCGGGCGATCTCAAGGGGTATGGAAATGACCCCGTGTTTGTCGCCCATCAGAAGATCGCCGGGTTTGACCACCAGACCTCCGACGTTCACGGACACGCCCAGATCGATCATGTGGACATAGGCGTGGGAAACGGTGACGCAGCTGGAGAAAAAGTGAAACCCAATTTCTTCCACTTCGTCCAGGTCGCGGACCGACCCGTCGGTAACGGTGCCGGCGCACTTCAATGCCTTGTGGACGTTGCCGTTGACTTCACCCCAAAAAGAGCCCACCACCGGACGGTCGACATCATGAAGCACCACTACCCGGGGCTCCGGGTATTTTTGAATCTCCTGCCACCAGACGTCGCGCGGCACCTGGTGGCCGCCCGGCGAATCCGCTGTAACCACGCCGGTAACCGCATATCCGATCATCGGTTTCAGGCTTGGGTAGCGGCACTGAATCTCGGGCAGCATGAACCCTTCGTTGCGGGGTCTGATATTGAATAGTTCGATGGCATTCGAGATAGCCGGCGTCGGCCAAACCAGCAGTGCATCCAATTCATCTCGCGTCAGATACTGCGGCATTTTTCTCCTCCTGCTGAAATCGGCGCCTAACGGCGCCATAAGTGGAATTTGCTGTCAATATTCGTTTATGCTATTTAAAGGAAAAGGCCAAAGGCTGTCAACCCGTAGTTCACCTTAACGTTGCCTAAATCAGTATACCAATTTAAGGGGGGTAAGCGCAAAACCGTTTCTTTTACGAGGCCGATGCTGGATGCTCGATACTGGATGCTGGATACTCAGGAATGCACCGGGAATGAAATCCAGGAACATCCAGTATCCAGAAACCAGTATCCAGGATCAGTCAATATTGCCACAGGTTCTCTTCGCAACAACCTAAGTCCAATTCAATACTTTATTCAATTATAGGGTTTAAAGTGCCAACCGGCACTGATCGCCTTGATTAAACCTCTGAACGACTTAACATGTTCCCAGGGCAGTCCCAAATCCGGCACGCCGTCACTCCGGTGATCTTTGCCGGCAGAACCGGTTACGGGCGAATGATTCTTTCAAGAGGGGGTATCATGAAAATCGAAGAAGCTATCAATACGGCCATCGCGTACGAGCTCAAGATCCGGGATATCTATCGGGAGGCAGAAACCGCGGTAAGCGACGATGTCGGCAAGCGAATCTTCGCGACTTTGGGTAAGGATGAACAGCATCACATCGATTACCTTCACCACAAACTCGAACAGTTGCGTACGACAGGCAAAATAGTTCCCGAAATCCTTGATTCTGCTGTTCCTTCCCGGGAAGTCGTAAAACAGGAGGCCGCCAAAGTCAAGTCCTTGATGGCTAGGGATTTCCACGGCGTCCGCCAGCAGATGCTGAGCAAGGCGCTGAAACTGGAAATTGAAACCAGTGAGTTCTACCGCAAAATGGTTGCCGAACTGCCGGCCGAAGGCCAGGAACTGTTTGGGCGGTTCCTGGAAATTGAAAATAACCACATCCAGGCGGTGCAATTCGAGTTGGATTACCTGGGCAAAACCGGCTACTGGTTCGATTTCAAAGAGTTTGACATGGAGTAAAGAATCCGAAAGGGTCTGGCAGTATCTAAATTTGTCAGCTTGATCATTTTCAGCGACCCATTTTTAATTTAAGGCCTTAAAATCAGCGAGTCTCTAAAAGATAAGGCCGATAAATTGGCCCAAAAACCGAATATCACGGTATCTAGATGCCAAGGCGCTCTTCACCGAGAATCGCTGGGGTTACGCGTTCCGGGTTGCAAAAATTCTAAATCGATAGTATCAATGCGATTAGAATGACGCGCAAATGGATATGAGGCTGTGTATAAAAATGGATTTAAATGCTTTTATCCACGCCATTCCAAAGGCGGAGCTGCATATTCACATCGAAGGCACACTCGAACCGCAGTTGATGTTTGAATTAGCCGCCAAAAACAACATTCGCCTGCCATATGAATCGGTTGCCGAAATTTATCGCGCTTATGATTTTGCCGACCTTCAATCCTTTCTCGACATCTATTACCAGGGATCGCAGGTGCTGCTGACCGAAAATGACTTTTATCAGTTGACCTGGAATTACCTTCAGAAAGCCGCGGAGCAGAATGTCCGGCACACCGAAATATTTTTTGACCCCCAGGCCCACACTCCCCGCGGGGTCAAATTCGATGAGGTTTTGCAGGGCATTCACCGTGCGTGCCTGGACGCCCGCCGACGGTTGAACCTGTCGGCAAAATTGATCATGTGTTTTTTGAGGGATCGCAGGGTCGCCGAGGCGATGCAGACGCTTGAAACGGCCATACCCTACAAAGAATGGATAACGGCTGTGGGGTTGGATTCGGCCGAAGCAGGCTTTCCCCCCGATAAGTTCACGCCCGTATTCGATCGGGCCCGCCGGCAGGGGTTTGCGGCCGTGGCCCATGCCGGTGAAGAAGGTCCGCCGGAGTATATCTGGCAGGCGCTGCGGTTGTTGGAGGTTGCCAGAATAGATCACGGGGTTCGCTGTCTCGAAGACGCTGCCCTGGTGCGCTATCTGGTAAAAAGGCAGGTTCCGCTGACCGTTTGCCCGCTGTCCAACGTGAAGCTACGTGTTTTTGAAGACCTGACGCAGCACAACCTCAAACGTTTGCTTAATCTGGGTCTGTGCGTTACCGTAAATTCCGACGACCCGGCGTATTTTGGCGGATATATCGAAGAGAACCTCCGCGCCGTCGCCCAAGCGCAAAAGCTGGATTTTCAGGATATTTACCGGCTGGCGCACAATGCCTTTCGGGCCTCTTTTCTGAGTCGGGCGGAAAAACAAAACTATCTGGACGAACTGGACGCCTTTGTGTCCGGCGCCGGTGTGACTTAGGAATTGACGGGCTTTTCAAGCGGCGAGAATGGCCCTGATTTTTTTGGACAGTTCGTCCGGGCGAAAGGGTTTTTGGATAAATCCATTGCAGCCGCGATCGAGGATCTCGGTCGCCTGGCCGCTGATACTGTATCCACTGGAAAGAAGAACCTTCACATTTGAATCAACTACCTTGAGTCTTTCATAGACCTCACCACCGCCGATATCCGGCATGATCATATCAAGAATGACGATCGCAACCGCCTCCCGGTTTTGTTTATAGATCTCGATGCCTTCACGCCCGTCGGCGGCCGTCAATACCCGGTACCCCATCTTTTGCAACAATGCTCCGCCCACTTCCAGGATCAGCTCTTCATCGTCGATCAGAAGAACGGTTTCCGAACCTTTCAAGATTTTGGCAGCTTCCTGCCGGGCCTCCCGGACGTTCTTATCAGAGGCTGGGATGTAGACGGTGAACGTCGCGCCCTGCCCTTGGGCGCTGTCAACGGTAATTATGCCGTCATGATTTTTGATGATGCCATAGGCGCAGGCCAGACCCAGGCCGGTTCCCCGGTCTTTCCCCTTGGTGGTAAAAAAGGGGTCAAAAACCCTTTTAGCCGTTTCTTCATCCATGCCGATGCCCGTATCCGTGATCGCAACGGCTGCGAATTCTCCGGGTTGAACCCCGTAGACCCTGACAAAGTCATCGTCGAGATGGACGTTGCGGGTCTGGACATATAAGACGCCCCCATCCGGCATCGCCTGCCAGGCATTGACATAAATATTCAACAATACCTGGTCGATCTGGCTGGGATCCACCTCCACCGTTTTAAGGTTGTCCTGGTATTTGGTATTGATGGATATCTCTTTTTTGGTGCGGCCGAACATGTGCGCACTATTGGCCACCAGATCATTCAGATCCGTCGGTTTGACCTCAGATTTCCCGCCCCTGGCAAATCCTAAAAGTTGCTTTGTGAGTCCGGATGCCCGCATGACATAATTTTCAATTTCCTTTAGATGTTCAAAATAGGGATGAACCGGGTTCGTCTCCAACAGCATCAAAGAGGTTCGGCCCTGGATGCCCATCAGCAGGTTGTTGAAATCATGTGCAACCCCGCCGGCCAGGGTTCCGACGGCCTCCATCTTCTGAGACAGCAAAAGCTGCTGCTCCAGTTTTCTTTGCAGGGTGATGTCCCGCAAAAAATTCAGGGTCGCGGGCCGTCCGTCCCATTCGACGACCACCGCATGGATTTCAGCCCAAATTTCGTGGCCGTTCTTGCCGACCAGCCTGAAGTCATAAAAGTTGGGCGGATTTTCCCCTTTGAGCCGCCGCAGTTGCCGGTCAACAATCATTTCCCGATCTTCGGGGTGAACAAAGTTTAGGAAAGGAAAGTGCTCCAATTGGATGCCCAGCATTTCGCCGATTTGCGCGGCCTTGCGGTTCGGGAATTTGATCTCTCCGTCTTGGAGAATAAATATGGCGTCATTGGCATTTTCGACCAGCAAACGGTACTTTACCTCGGATAACCGCAGCGCCTCCTCGGTTTTCTTTTGTTCACTGATATCGGAAATCACAACGCTGGCCCGTATGGGTCGGCCATTTTCATAGGCGAATCTGGAGGTGATCAGCGCCCATAGCTCACGGCCATCTTTAGTTTTAATCTTAAATTCAACGCGCGGGGGAACCTCTTGGCCCTGCAATACCCGGTCGGCTCTTTCCTCAAATTTCGGTCTGCTTTCATCGGTAATGATTGCGGCCGGGTTCATGGCGAGCAATTCTTCCCGGCTGTATCCCGTTACCCGGCACATAATATCGTTGACTCTGGCAAATCTCATGTTAACCAAATCGACTTCGTAAATTCCGGCGGGGGCATGCTCTACAATCTGCCTGTAGTTTGACTCACTTTGGCGCAATGCTTCTTCGGCGCGCTTGCGGTCCGTAATGTCGCGGGCAACGCCCATGATCGCATAGGGCCGGCCGCATTTGTAAATGAGAGACCCGTCCGTTTCAACCCACACAAAACTGCCGTCCTTTTTTTGCAGCTTAAACTCGGTGAAATTCTGCTGGATTCCGCTGCGCACAATTTCGTCTGCGGTTTTTACAGCCAGGGCCATATCGTCTTCTTCAATTAAATCGGAAAAATTTAATGCCAGCATCTCTTCCCGGGTATAGCCCAGCAAATCCAAAGCGGCCTGATTGGCATCCAAAAAATTGCCTTCAAGATCGTGGGCATAAATGCAATGCAATTTGCGCTCAAATAGAGACTTGTATTTCTCGCGGACAAGCTGCAGTTCCTCCACAAACCCCTTTGCATCCAAACTTTGGTTCTTGACACCTTCAGTTCCTTGAACTGGATCATCGATGGTGGTTCTGGAAGTCATGATTCACTCCTTTGGCGCAGGCAGGTTTCGACATCTGCAGAAACGCTCAACGCTGTCAATCCATCCGGCAGTGACGGGTTTGGGACCAAGGAATTGCTTCTTGCTGCTTGAAAGTTAAGATTGTGTATTTTATTAATAAAAATTGCAGCATTCGTCAATGAAATGATCGTCGAACTGCAGCACTGATGAGAAATGGTCGGGCTCAGTCCAGTCTGCCGATAACTTTAACAAGGGCGGAGGCAAGGGTCTCCCCTTGGGTAAACTTAGCGTGTCCCACATTTTTTGCTGGACACAGAGGGAAACCAGGGTCCATGGGAGTCGTCCCTGGATATAAAATTCGAATCTCGAAGCACGAAATTC
>CAYTBC010000061.1:8907-22518 GCA_964435765.1 uncultured Desulfosarcina sp. | reverse complement strand
AATATATGTATTCCGACATTTGATAAAAAGTAAAGGCGTCCGGGTCGTCTTCAGCTATTTTATCGTGAAACAGGGCCCGGCTTTCGAGGATCAAGGTTTCCAGAATTTCCGGCAGCGCGGCCATTTTATGAATACCGGGTGTAAATCGCAAGCCCAATTCCAGCAGTTTTTGGCGATCTTCATCATCCAGTTCATGTAGTCTTTTTTTCTTTAAATGTTCTTCCAGAACCTTGAACTCTTCCAGTTCCTCCGGATTGAGGGGGCTTTGTTGAAAAAAAACGGCATCCGGCGGCAGATTACCTAAAATATCAACCGTTTGCCGGCAGAGATTGGCACCCAGGCTAAGCAGCGGGCGGGTTAGGTCGGCTGTATCCAGAAAATTTAGAAAATATTTACTTTTGGCCAAATTTTCGCCGGCAAATTCAGCCTTGTTGGGTGCACCGAAGGTCAGATTTTCAGCCACACTGGAGTTGTAAAGATATCTGTTTTCATCAAAAAATTCGACATAATCCGCCAGTTCTTTGCCGTAATCCTGCTGGAAGCTCTTGCGGATGCGGATAATCGCGTTGATCAGCTCTTCATGCCGATCGTGGTTTAAAATAGCGTTAAGACCAAAGCGCAGCACGTCTACGAAAATGCCGGTTTGATGCAGGATGGCGATAATGTCGTCCAGGGAGGGCATGCCGTTGTTTCCCTGCCCCTGATCGTTATCCCCGGCTCTGGCCAGACAGGAATACAGAATGTTTTCTTCAATCGTACCGTCAAATATGAACGGACTCTGGGCCACAAAACCCATGTTGTTTATGATGTCTTTTTTGGTAAGCCCTGAAACTTCCTTGTCGCCGATCATCACACTGCCGCCGGTGTATTTATAAAGCTGTCCGATACAAAGCGCCAGCGTGCTTTTGCCGCTGCCGGAAAATCCCACCAGCGCCATAAGTTCGCCCGGTTTTAAGGACATGTTGATGCCGTCGAGCAGGTGAATACCGGTGTCGGTTACGAAAGACAAGTCCTTGACCTCCACGCTGCCCTCCAGCGCCAGTGCATCGCGGCCGCGGGGTTCAAGCTCGTGCTCCGGTTCAACATCAAAATATTCCATGGTGCGCTCGTAGTTGATCCTGCCGTCCTGGTAGACCTGATAAAACTCGATGAGTTCTTTCCAGGGATCGAATAAACGTTCCTGGGCCGACAGAAATGCAACCAGGGCACCCAGTTCCAGCCGGCCCTTGATGGTCAGCCAGCCGCCCAGCATGAATACTAGAAAGGGGCCCAGACCGGTGAAAAACCCATTGAGAGTTTTAACCGCGAATCGATACAGGCTCCAAACGATTCTGATTTTCAGCAACCTGTCGACCAGCTGGTCGTATTTTTTACGTTCCAACCTATAGGACCCATTGCCGTGGATTTCATGAATGCCGGATATGGATTCCGCAATCCTCGATGCAAACGATCGGGCCGTGTCCACCCGTTTTTTATTGGCCTTATTGACGCCCCGTTGAAGCAATGGCACCAAAAATATGACGAACGGATAAATACTCAATGATACGGCCGCCAACAGCGGATTGAGCCAGAACAGGTAGCCGGCAAAAGCCAGCAGGGTTAAAAGGTTGGTCACGGGTGATGCGATCGCCATCCCGACAAAATTGCCGGGCAGGGTCAACTCGCTCGAAAGTGCATTGACAACGGTCCCGGGCTGGGTTTTTCTGAAGTAGTTTAACGGCAGGGTCAGGATGTGTTGGTACAGCGCTTTGCGCATGCGAGAGGTGGTCAGCTCGGTGATACGGGTTTGAATGATATTGGTCAGGTATTTTAAAAGACTGGAGAAAATTACCGCCGCCAGGTAGATACTGCAATACAAAAACAGCATATCAATGCTTCTCAGCTTGATGGCTTCGTTGACGATGCGCTTTTGCATTTCAAGCGGCAAAACCCGGGCAAATACCATCACGACGATGATGAACAAGAGCAGCAATTGAAGTTTAAGATTGCCGGGGAGTATCCAGGAAAACAGGGACCGTTTGACAATGGGGGTGTCAGCCTTGACCATAGTAAGCTCCTTCACCCGGTGAAAAGATTGCTGAGATGTAACCCAAAAACATGACAGGCAGTAACATCTATTCTATGATTTCGTAATTATTACTATTAATGGATGCCCGTGACAAGCATAATTTAATGAGTCTTAACGTAACCACTCAATGGATATTTGCAAACAGGACCCGGCAAGTTGCGGCCTGCAAGCGCAGCGGCCTGCATCATTCTCTCCGTGCTGGCCGTACTACAACCGTGACAGCCCGTTGTTGTTGGCAAGGATTCTTTACTAATCTTTTGCCTTAAGGCCTATGGCTGTGCTAATCAAAGAGAGTGCTTATAAATAAACCATTAGAACATTAATTGTAATTTTTTTGCATTTTATGAAAAAATATTTTCATCACGAAAGCGCGAAATTTTTATTGTCTTTTTTTCGTGTTTTCGTGATTAATTTGTCCTTTTGGGTTCCGAATTGTCCGGGTTAGGAGGTTGCTGATGCGTTTCCGCTGGAAGCTGATGATTCTACTTTTGCTGATTGCGATCGTTCCCATGTCGGCCATGCGGTTTTTCGGCAAGCGCGGCGTGCGCGCATTGAGCGACGAGCTGGTTTCCCGCTCCAGAGAGAACCTCAGCGACAATGCCAAAAAGCAGCTCCAGTTTGTCGTCGAAGCGTATTCCCAAATGCTTTCCCAGAAACGGGAGGCGCTGGAGATTGCGCTGGTCTACCAGGGCGCCGAGATTGAACGCCTTCTGGCTCAAGACCGATTTAAACCGGCAGCGGTTTATTTTGCGCAGGATTTTGACACCGGCCGGAATGTGCCCGGGGATCTGGATACTTCGGCCAGTTATTTTCGCATCCTGGCTGAAAATAGAATGGAATTAATTCAAATTTCCTATTCGGCCCAGGTTTTCAATTTGGCCCCCGGGGTCCGGGTGAATACGGTCAAAGACGATATTGAACGTCTATCCCATTTGACCCCGATCTATAAGGGGCTGTCCGAATACCTCAACAATCTGGTGATGTGGAATTATACCGTTCTTGATAACGGACTTTACACCGTCTATCCTGCCCATGGCGGCTTTCCCGTGGGTTTTGACCCCAGAAAGCAGCGCTGGTACGTCGAAGCTTCCAACCGCAGCAGTTTTTGGACCGATCAGTTCGTCGATGCGGTTACCGGACAGCGAGTCATCGCCGTCTCCCGACCCATAAAAGGCCCCAACGGCAAGAGCAGGGGCGCCAGCGCCCTGATTATCCCCGTGCGCGATTTGCTGGAACGCAGGCTGCTTTTGGGAAATATTCCCGGTCAAACCCGCTCTTTTGTGGCCTATCTGACGACCCAACCCGCCACGGGTAAACGAGGCATTCGGGTGGTCGTGCAGGAAGGGACCGCCGATAACGAACGCGGCAGCTGGCGTTCGCCGTTTGAAGCCGACTGGCTGGTTGCCGATGACGATGCCCAGAATCAGGCTGTTTTGGATGATTTTGAAAAGGGTATTGCCAATATCCGCAGAATCGACTACCAGGGCTGTGATTGCCTCTGGGTTTACGGACCGATCCATCAACAGAGCTTTTTAATGCTGATAACCCCATACAGCGAAATTATGAAGCCGGCTTTGGAGGCCGAAGAATATATCCAGTCCCAGATCCAAAATTTGATAACACTCACCAGTTATACGATTGCCGGAATTTTTGTCGTTATCGTTGTGCTGGCGCTGGCTTTTTCACGTTCCGTTACCCGGCCGCTGCGCATATTGGCTGAAGGTGCCCGGCGCCTTGCGCAGGGGCAGCTTGATACCCAGGTGGAAATCAGGTCCCGTGATGAGTTTGGTGACATGGCGCGGGTTTTCAACAGTGTGGGCCCCCGGCTGGAAGAAAACTACCAGTTGCGCAAATCACTGGATCTGGCCATGGAAGTTCAACAGAACCTGTTGCCCAAATCCGATCCGCAGGTCAACGGGCTGGATATAGCCGGGGAAAGCGATTACTGTGAGGAAACCGGCGGCGACTACTATGACTATTTTAAGGTGGGTGAAGATAAAACCAGTGTGGTGGTCGGAGATGTTTCCGGGCACGGGATCTCGGCCGCCCTTCTGATGACCACGGCGCGTGCGCTGCTGCGGCAGCGCACGTCAATGCCCGGCAGCATCAAAGAGATCATTTCCGATGTCAATCGCCAGTTGACCGAAGATACGGAGGCCTCCGGTCATTTCATGACCCTTTTTTACGGCGAGATTAATCGCCGTGAAAAGATATTTCAATGGGTTCGCGCCGGGCACGACGACGCCTTTTTTTATGACGCCGATACCGATTCCATTTCTGAACTTGCCGGCGGCGGTTTGCCGCTGGGCGTCTCCGCAGAGACCGAATACGAGCAGCTCAAATGCGAAATCAAGCCCGGCCAGATTATTGCGATCGGCACAGACGGCATATGGGAAACAACCAATCCTCAGGGGGAGATGTTTGGGAAAAAAAGGCTGATGCAGATCCTTCGGGCCCATGCGGGGCGCAGCGCCCGGGATATTATTGATGCGGTAACGGCAGCCCTGGATGATTTTCGCTATCCCATGAAGACAAGATCCGATGATATCACCCTGGTGGTGGTCAAGGTGGAAGAAGCAGCGGCATGATCCGCGGATTGTTTTGTTTTGACAAAATTTGATCCAAAAGATAATATTTCAAACTTTTAACAATTACCGGGCTGCCAGACAGGTCTGAATACGAATGAAATTTTTTTTGTGCGTCCTTGGGATGGTGATGATTATCGAGGGATTGCCTTACTTCGCAATTCCGGAAAAAATGAAATCCTGGATTCAAAAAATTGCCGCCACACCGGATGCATCGCTGCGAAGGTTTGGACTTGTGCTGATGGCCATCGGGCTGTTTTTAGTATATTTTGGAAGGAGCTAGGCGTTTTTTTTTGCATTATGTTTGCGTTGACCGACTATCACTATGATCTGCCGGAGGATTTGATTGCCCAGCAGCCGGTAGAACAGCGGGACCGTTGCAGACTTTTATGCCTGGACCGGCACACCGGGGGGCTGGAGCATGCCGCCTTTAATGCCTTCGGTGATTATCTCAAAGCCGGCGATGTTCTGGTCATAAACAACACGGCGGTTGTTCCCGCGCGTCTGATGGGAAAAAAAGAAACCGGCGGCAAGGTTGAGGTGCTGATTTGCGACTTTGCCGGCGGACGGGAAGCGATGCGGCAAAACGGCCATTTTGTCTGCCGTTGTCTGGTGAAAGCTTCCAAACGATTGGCGCGGGGCACCCGGATGGAATTTGAAGAAGGGGCCCAGGCCGAAGTACTGGATGTCCACCAGGGATCTTATACCCTTAAATTTGAGGCCGACGGCGATTTTGAAACGGTCCTGGACCGGATTGGACAAGTGCCGCTTCCACCTTATATTAAAAGAAATTCCAGGCAGACGGCCGGCTGCAACGACAAAACTGCCTATCAGACGGTTTACGCCAGACGCAAGGGCGCGATCGCAGCTCCCACCGCGGGTTTGCACTTTACCGCAAATCTTCTCAATCAACTTCGTGCCGGCGGCGTTAAGGTTGCAGAGCTCACCCTGCATGTCGGCCACGGCACATTTTTGCCGGTCAGGGTCGCTGATATTCGCCAACACCGGATGCATACGGAACCGTTTGCAATTTCCGTTCAATCGGCTGAAACGATTAATTCGGCCAAAGCCGGGGGCAGCCGGGTGGTTGCCGTCGGCACAACCTGTGTGCGAACCCTGGAATTTGCATCAAATTCAAATGGTGAAGTCGCATCCGGCAGCGGCAGCTGTGACCTGTTTATCTATCCCGGCTACCGGTTCAAAGCCGTGGATGCGCTGATTACCAATTTTCATCTGCCCCAATCAACGCTGCTGATGCTGGTATCGGCTTTTGCCGGCCGGCAGAATATTCTGAACGCTTACCGGGAAGCCATCAAACGGCGCTACCGATTTTTCAGCTATGGGGATGCAATGTTTATTGTTTAATGTCAATTGCAGGGTGTTCGTTGTCCGTTGTATAAACGGGAAATGGAAGATCAGACAAACGAATGCCAACAACGGAATACAAACTACGGACCGCTAACCAGCCATGTTCTCTTTTGAAGTTGAAGCAAAATCAACCGAATCCCACGCCCGGGCGGGCGTGATCCAGACCGCCCATGGTGGGATCGAAACGCCGGTATTTATGCCGGTGGGAACCCTGGGCTCGGTAAAATCCTTATCCCCCGAGGATCTGATTGCAGCCGGTGCTCAAATAATTCTCGGCAACACCTATCACCTGTATCTCAGACCGGGGTGTGACGTCATCAGCCGTTTTGCCGGGCTTCATCGCTTTATGAACTGGGATAAACCCATACTGACGGACAGCGGCGGCTTTCAGGTGTTCTCCCTGGCGCAGCTGGCGAAGATTTCAGAAGAAGGCGTCACCTTTCAATCGCACATCGACGGTTCCAAGCATCTTTTGAGCCCGGAAAAAGCCGTTGACATTCAAAACTGCCTGGGCACCGACATTATGATGTGTCTGGATCAATGCATTCAGTATCCGGCCACCCGCGAACAATGTCAGGCGGCGCTTGAAATCACCACCACATGGGCCAAAAGATGCAAGCAATCCTGGCTGCAGACGGGAAACGGCCACCGTGCCCTTTTTGGGATCGTCCAGGGTGGCATGTTTCCAGACCTGCGCCAACGATCGGCCGAAGAATTGGCCGCGGTCGACTTCAGTGGATTTGCCCTCGGCGGACTGAGCGTCGGTGAGCCCGTTGAGGTCATGCTGGAAGTGGCGGCCTATACACTGCCGCTTTTGCCGTCGGCCAGCCCCCGGTACATCATGGGGGTCGGGACCCCTGAAAATCTGATTGAACTGGTTGCGCGGGGCGCCGATATGTTCGACTGTGTGCTGCCCACCCGCAATGCCCGCAACGGCCAGATGTTCACCCGCAGCGGCACCATCAACATCAGCAATTCGCGCTATCGGGAAGACACCGAACCGTTGGAGGAGAGCTGCACCTGCTACACCTGCCGCAACTACACCCGGGCCTACCTTCGGCACCTCTACCTGTCCCGGGAACTGCTGGCATACCGTTTAAATTCGATCCATAATGTTTATTATTTTACCAGCTTTATGCAACGGATGCGGCGGGCGATTTTGGCAGACCAATTTGAATCCTTTCGAAAGGATTTTTATAGTATGCGGAAGGCGGAATTACGCGACAGCGGATTTTGAGGCATAAGGCTGCCGAAGGGAAACTTCAGTCATTAACGATCCTTACGATCCTAACGATCTGAACGATCTGAACGAACGAAACGAACTAAACCACTACAAAGGAGAAGATAGCATGAAAGCAAAAGTCGAAGCGGCACTGCAAAAAGTTAGACCCATGCTCCAGGCCGACGGCGGCGATGTTGAACTCGTCGACGTGCAGAACGGGATCGTGACGGTGCGCCTGCGGGGTGCCTGCGGCGGATGCCCCATGTCCCAAATGACGCTTAAAAACGGGATAGAGAGAATTTTAAAGCAGGAAGTGCCCGGGGTGGTAGCGGTCGAGTCCGCATCCTGAATTGGGTATAGCATATGGGTTCAAAGCCCAAGGCTGAAAGCTCAAAGCCAAAGACTTTGATTGAGCTGAATATGTTGATACGTTGATTGAGTTGAATGATTTTTTAAGCTTTATGAGCTATTTGAAGTAAACTCGCTTCAAACTGGGAAAATTCCTTCTATCAAATTAATCAACCAAAGTATCCAGCCAAACGATGCAGATTTATTGCATGAAATTGTCGACAGGGAGGACCGCAGCGGATTTCACAGGGACGAACTAAACGATCTCAACGATCAAAACGATCCAAATCATAAAACAAGGAGGTGCCATGAAGGTCCTGAAAATCGACCATCTCGGGATTGCGGTCAGCAGCATTGATCAGGGGAAACATTTTTGGACGGATGTCCTGGGCCTGGAATTTGAAGGCTCGGAAACTGTCGAAGAACAGAAAGTGACCACAGCCTTTTTTCCGGTGGGTGAAAGTGAAGTGGAGCTGCTGGAGTCGACCGCCCCGGACGGCCCCATTGCCAAGTATCTGGAAAAAAAAGGTGAGGGGATCCAGCACGTCGCCTTCCGGGTTGCGAATGTGGAAGCGGCCTTGCAGGAGTTAAAGCAAAAAGGGATCCGGCTGATTGATGAAAAACCGCGAATCGGCGCCGGGGGCGCCAAGATTGCATTTTTGCACCCTAAATCCACCAATGGGGTGCTGGTGGAGCTCTGTGAAAGAGACTAATTGGAAGTAGGAATTCGGAAGGCGGAAGAGGGAAGTCAGAATGCGGAATGGAGGCGAGTTGCGGGGTGCGAGTTTCAGGTTACGCGTTGCGGACAATTGTAACAGCTTGAGTATCGAGTATCCAGCATCCAGTATCTGTTTAAATAAAAAGTTGTGAAAATAAAAAACGGGTCGGTTTCTAACACGACGATTCGAAAGAAGGAGTCTACCACTATGTCCGAGCATCCTGATATTCAAAAATGGATCGATTTGGCTGCCAAGGAGTTGAGAAAAAAACCGCTGGCGTCGTTGAACTGGCAGACCCCGGAGGGGATTCCGGTCAAACCGCTGTATACGGCCGAAGACCTTGAAGGTATGGAGCATTTAAACACCCTGCCCGGATTTATGCCCTACGTGCGGGGGCCCAAAGCCACCATGTATGCCGGCCGTCCCTGGACCATCCGTCAGTACGCCGGTTTTTCAACCGCCAAAGAATCCAATGCCTTTTACCGCAGATGCCTGGCGGCCGGCCAGAAGGGTTTGTCGGTCGCCTTTGATCTGGCCACCCACCGGGGCTATGATTCCGATCATCCCAGGGTGGTCGGGGACATCGGCAAAGCAGGGGTCGCTGTCGACTCGGTTGAAGACATGAAAATTCTTTTCGATCAGATTCCACTGGACCGGATGACCGTATCTATGACTATGAACGGGGCGGTGCTGCCGATTCTGGCGGGCTATATCGTGGCTGCTGAGGAACAGGGCGTCAGTCAGGAAAAGCTCAGCGGTACCATCCAGAATGACATTTTAAAGGAATTTTTAACTCGCAACACCTATATTTATCCGCCGAAACCCTCCATGCGGATCGTTTCGGACATTATCGGCTACTGCTCGAAACATATGCCCAAATACAACACCATCAGCATCAGCGGCTACCACATGATGGAAGCCGGCGCCGATTCCGTGCTGCAGACGGCATTTACCATGGCCGACGGCCTGGAATACGTTCGCGCGGCCATCAATGCCGGGCTGGATATCGATGCATTTGCGCCCAGGCTTTCTTTCTTTTTCGGCATCGGAATGAATTTTTTCATGGACATTGCCATGTTGCGGGCCGCACGGTTTTTATGGCACAAGCTCATCAGCCGGTTCAACCCGAAAGACCCGCGTTCGTCCATGCTGCGCACCCATTGTCAGACATCGGGCTGGAGCCTGACGGCCCAGGATCCGTACAACAATATTATCCGAACCACGCTGGAGTGTTTGACCGCCGCTCTGGGCGGCACCCAGTCGCTGCACACCAACTCCTTTGACGAGGCCGTGGGGCTGCCCACCGACTTTTCCGCCCGGATTGCCCGAAACACCCAGATCATCGTTCAAGAGGAATCCCAGATTTGCCACGTGGTGGATCCGATGGCGGGCTCCTATTACCTTGAATCCCTGACCGACGGGATTATCCGCGAAGCCGGCAAGATCATCGCAGAAGTTGAGGAGATGGGCGGTATGGCCAAGGCCATTGAAACCGGGATGCCGAAGCTGCGCATCGAGGAATCGGCCGCCCGCCGGCAGGCGCGCATTGATCAGGGCAAAGATGTTATCGTGGGTGTCAACAAATACCAGATCGAAGAGGATGTCAATCTGGAGATACTGGAAGTTCCCGCCAGCGTACGCGACGAGCAGATTGCCAGGATCAAGGAGCTGAAGAAAAATCGTGACAACCAAGCCGTTCAAAAGGCGCTCAATGACCTGACCCGGGCGGCGGTTTCCGATGACAATCTGCTGGAATTGACGATCGCCGCCGTCAGGCTGCGGGCCACGGTCGGCGAAATATCCGATGCCCTTGAATCGGAATTCGGACGCTATGTGGCCACCACCCAGTGCATCTCAGGAGTGTACGCCGCCGAGTACGGTCAAAATGAAGTTATCGAAGCCATGCTCAAAAGAACCGGCCAGTTTGAGGAAAGAGAGGGCCGACGCCCGCGCATCCTGGTGGCCAAAATGGGGCAGGACGGTCATGACCGCGGGATCAAAGTGATAGCCAGCGGTTTTGCAGACCTCGGATTTGACGTCGATATCAGTCCTATGTTTCAGACGCCCGAAGAGGTCGCAAGAATGGCGGTGGAAAACGATGTGCACGTGGTGGGTGTGTCCAGCCAGGTTGCCGCCCACAAGACGCTGGTACCCCACCTGATCCAAGCCCTTAAAACCGAAGGTGGAGAAGACATCCTGGTGGTCGTCGGAGGCATTATCCCGCCGGCGGACTACGAGTTTCTCTATAATTCGGGGGCGGCCGGGGTTTTCGGACCGGGAACGCCGGTGACGGAATCGGCCAACCAGGTGCTGAATGCGTTGGAGAAGGCTCTTACACCGGATTGAACAGCGAACCGCAAAATTTCGAAGGGAAGATTCGGTCGCGCAGCGGCAGCGCTTGCGCCCTGTGTTTTTCATAATTTTTTAAATGGATAGAATACAGTATTCGATGTTGGACGTTCAATGTTCAGTGTTCGATGTTCATTAATTTCTTGTCTGGTCAAAATAGACGCCTCCGGCGGCCCTTGGCTGGACTGACACTTGAAACCTGAAACCCGAAATCTTAATCTAAGAGCCTGAAACAAAACGCGTATAAATTTGCAGAATATGAATACCACGGATCCTCAGATCTACATTGACGGCGTGCTTAACCGGGAGCGCCGGGTGGTGTCCAAGACCATCACGCTGATTGAAAGCTCTTTGGCGGCGCACCAGCAGATGGCCCGCAAAATTATTGATTCTTTGCTGCCGTATACGGGCAAAACCGTCAGGCTTGGCATCACCGGGGTTCCGGGCGTCGGCAAAAGCACATTTATCGAAAGCCTGGGGATGATCCTGGTCGGAGAAGGACTGCGGGTGGCGGTGCTGGCGGTGGATCCGAGCAGCAACCGCAGCGGGGGCAGCGTTATGGCCGATAAAACCCGCATGGAGAAGCTTGCGGCGCAGGAAAATGCATTTATCCGGCCGTCCCCTTCGGGGGGCGCCCTGGGCGGCGTAGCCCGCAAAACCCGGGAAACCATGCTGATCTGCGAGGCCGCCGGTTATGACGTCATCATCGTTGAGACGGTCGGTGTCGGCCAATCCGAAAGCACGGTGGCGTCCATGGTTGATTATTTTCTGGTATTGATGCTGGCCGGCGCCGGCGATGAATTGCAAGGTATAAAAAAAGGCATCCTGGAAATGGCCGATGCCATTGCCATTACCAAGACCGATGGCGACAATGAGGCCAAGGCCCGAAAGGCCGCCGGGATATATGGAAATGCGCTTCATTTTTTGCGGCCGGCATCAGCGGTCTGGGTTCCGCCGGTCTTAACCTGCAGTGCCGTGGCCATGACCGGCATCCGGGAAATCTGGCAGACCGTATTGACGCATCGCGATAAGCTCACCGCCAGCGGGGAGTTGGAGCAGAAACGCCGTCGGCAGGCCTTGGACTGGATGTGGTCGCTGATCGAAGAAGGACTCAAATACCGGTTTAATCAAAATCCCGAGATCAAAAAGCGAATACCGAAACTGACCCGCGCCGTTGAAAAAGGGGTCACGGCTCCCACCCTGGCTGCCGAAGAATTGCTTTTTTTCCTTGACAATAAAAAACTCCTATAGGAAATTGGTTGTTTAACTTTTCGATGATTTGGCAACGTTCATCGCTTCAACCGATTGTCCCTTTTAACCAACCAAAGATATATTCAAATCGGCAATCATACCCTTTTGGTTTCACAGCAACCGGCGGGGTATTATGAGAAGAAAGGAATAGATAATGGGAATTGTGGAAGACAAAATCCGTGATCTGAAAGCCCGGGAAAAAAAGGTGCTTGAAATGGGCGGAGAGAAGGCCGTAGCCGCCCACCGTGAAAAGGGCAAACTGACGGCCCGGGAGCGCCTGAATCAGCTGTTTGACAAGGGTACATTTCGCGAAATCGACATGTTTGTCCGCCACCGCTGCGTTAATTTTGATATGGAGACCGTGGATATTCCGGCCGACGGCGTCATCACCGGCCACGGTCGGGTGGAAGGACGGCCGGTATTTGCTTTTTCTCAGGATTTTACCACCAGAGCCGGCAGTCTGGGGGAAATGCACTCGACAAAAATCTGCAAGGTGATGGATTTGGCCCTCAAGGCCGGGGTGCCGTTTGTGGGAATCAACGATTCCGGCGGCGCCAGAATCCAGGAAGGCGTCGATGCGCTGTCCGGATACGGCCAGATCTTTTTCCGTAATTCAGCCGCCTCCGGCGTGATCCCGCAGATTTCAGCCATTATGGGGCCGACCGCCGGCGGCGCGGTATACTCGCCCGCCATGACCGATTGGGTGTTTATGGTCAAAAAGAGCAGTTACATGTTCATCACCGGCCCCGAAGTGATCAAGGCCGTGACCGGAGAAGAAATTTCATTTGAAGAGCTTGGCGGCGCCAAAACTCACAACGAAAAAAGCGGTGTGGCCCATTTTGCCTGTGAAAGCGACGAAGATGCGATCCAGCAGATAAAGCGTCTGCTTGCCTACCTGCCGTCCAATAACATGGAAGACCCGCCCCGAATCGAAACCGGAGACGACCCGCAGCGCACGGATGCGGCCCTGGATACGATTATACCCGACAGCCCCAATAAAATCTACGACATGCAGGACATCATTCATGCCATCGTTGACAACGGTGAATTTTTTGAGCCCCACCGATACTTTGCGCGCAATATGATCGTCGGCTTCGCCCGGCTCAACGGTAGAGCCATCGGCATTATTGCCAACCAGCCCAAATTCCTGGCCGGCTGTCTCGACATCAACGCTTCGGACAAGGCGACTCGGTTTATCCGTTTTTGCGATTCCTTTAACATTCCGCTGTTAACTATCGCCGATGTTCCGGGGTACCTTCCCGGCAGCCAGCAGGAATGGGGCGGCATTATCCGGCATGGTGCCAAGCTTTTGTGGTGCTATTCCGAAGCCACGGTACCGAAGCTGCTGCTGGTCACCCGCAAAGACTACGGCGGATCCTATCTGGCCATGTGCTCCAAGGACCTGGGTGCCGATATGGCCTTTGCCTGGCCGACGGCTGAGATCGCGGTTATGGGAGCCGCCGGCGCCGCCAATATCATTCACCGCCGCGAGATTAAAGAGGCTGAGGACCCGAACGCCAAGCGGCGGGAGAAAATCCAGGAATACGAAGCGCTTTTTTCGAATCCATACCAAGCCGCCCAAAGAGGGTATATCGACGCCGTTATTGTGCCCCGTGACACCCGGCCGCGGCTCATCGACGCCCTGGATGTCATGTGTTCCAAACGGGAGACCCGGCCGCCGAAAAAACACGGCAATATACC
>CAYTBC010000061.1:0-8807 GCA_964435765.1 uncultured Desulfosarcina sp. | reverse complement strand
GGAGAAGTTATGGAAAAACAAAAGAAAATCAGCGCTGCCATCGCCGCGGTGATGCACTATATTCAGGAAGAAGAGGCTGTTTTGATGCAAGCGGGCATGGGCGGTCTGCCGCGGGTCCCATCTGCGCCGGCACCGGCATTTTCGCCATGGAGCATGCACGGCCGGCAGACCCAGATGCAGCTGCGCAATCTGATGCAGCTGCGGACCTTTCAAAGGAATTAAGGAGAATTTTAAAATGAGCCAAGATATTGCAGTTAAAATGACACCCATGATCTATGACAAAGATCGACCGGCCGCGGAAAATCCCGTCAAAGTAGAAGATTTGTCCCTGCGCGACGGCCATCAATCTTTGTTTGCAACCCGCGGGCGAACGGAGGATATGATTCCGGTGGCCGAAATGATGGATGATGTCGGCTTCTGGGCCATGGAAGTCTGGGGCGGCGCCACCTTCGACACCATGCACCGGTTTTTGAACGAGGACCCCTGGGAAAGAATCCGGACGCTGAAGCGCTACATCAAAAAGACGCCTTTTTCCATGCTGCTCCGGGCGCAAAACCTGGTGGGGTATCGCAACTATGCCGATGATGTGGCCCGCGCCTTTGTCGAGCGGGCGGCCGCCAACGGCATGGACATTTTCAGAACTTTTGACGCCCTCAATGACTATCGTAATTTTGAAACCGTGGTTCCGGTGATCAAGGCGGCCGGCAAGCATTTTCAGGGATGCATCTGCTACACCATGACCGAACCGCGGATGGGCGGCGAAGTTTACAACATCGATTATTATGTCAACAAGGCCAAGTCTCTCGAGGCCATGGGCGCGGACAGCATCTGTCTCAAAGATATGGCGGGACTGATAGCGCCCTACGACGCCTATGCCGTTATCAAGGCCATGAAAGCGGCCGTCAAGCCGCCGATTCACCTGCACAGCCATTTCACTTCGGGGATGTCTCCCATGTCCCATCTCAAAGCGATTGAAGCCGGCGTCGACATCATTGACACGGTGATGTCACCTTACGCCTACCGCACTTCCCACGCGGCGATCGAACCACTGGTCATGACCCTGCTGGGCACGAACCGGGACACCGGTTTTGACATCCGGCATCTGGCAGCCATCAATGAGATTCTTGAAAAAGAAATCATGCCGAAATACAGGCATCTCCTGGACGATACCAAAATGTCGGTTATTGATATCAACGTGCTGCTGCACCAGACGCCGGGCGGTATGCTGTCCAACCTGGTCAATCAGCTGCGCGAAATGGATGCCCTGGACAAAATCGACCAGGTGTATGCCGAACTGCCGAGAGTCAGAAAAGAGCTGGGACAGGTTCCGCTGGTGACGCCCACCAGCCAGATCGTCGGCATCCAGACCGTCAACAATGTATTGTTTGACGATGACAAAGAGCGCTACAAAATGATTACCGCCCAGGTCAAAGACCTCTGTTACGGTCTTTACGGCAAAACCGCCGTTCCCATCGATCCGGAGGTTCAGAAAAAAGCCCTCAAAGGATATGCGCGCGGCGAGGAGCCGATTACCTGCCGGCCGGCCGAAGTTTTGGAGCCGGAGCTTGAAAAAGCCAAAGAAGAGACCCAAGGACTGGCCGTGGACCTTGATGATGTGCTGATCTACGCGCTGTATCCGGTGACCGGGAAAAAGTTTTTGAATTGGAAATACGGCAAGGAACAACCGCCGGCGGAGGTAAAGGCCAGGTCTTTGGAAGATGCCAAGGCCGAGCAGGAACTCATTCGAAAGGCCAAAGCCGGCCTGCTGGTAGAGAAAAAAGACAAAGCGGCACCACCCAAGGGCGAAAACCTGCGCACCTATAATGTTTTTGTGGATAATGAGTATTTTGAAGTCGGGGTCGAATCCCTTGACGGCGCTCCGGTAATCAATTATGTGCAGCCGATGCCGGGGATGATGCCGTCGGCCTTCGCACCGCCGGCCGCGCGGCCGGCACCGGCCGCTGCCCCCGCGGCTGAGCCGAAAGCCGCCGCACCGGCCGCCGCGGCCAAACCGGCCGCCGCAGTCGATGGCACGCCGCTGCGCGCCCCGATGCCCGGCATGATCGTCAAGTATCAGAAAAATGTCGGCGATGTCGTTGAAGAAGGTGATACGGTCTGCATCCTGGAAGCCATGAAAATGGAAAACGCACTGCCGGCGCCTGCCGGCGGCACCATCAAAGCCGTCAACTTCGCCAGCGGCGATACGGTCGCCAAGGGGGATGTGTTGGCCGTGATCGGTTAGGCGCAGAGAGCATGGCGCTGCGAGCAAAGGGCAGGAAGCGTCCGGCCATAGAGCATCAAGTTCGAAGCTGAAAGCTGATAGCTCAAAGCTCGAAGCTGAAAGCTCAAAGCTGAAAGCTCAAAGCTGAAAGTTGATAGCTCAAAGTTGAGGTGGAATTGGTCTAACCGTCAAATTAAACGACCTAAACCATCTAAATGAATCAGTCGATCTCAACGATCCAAACGAACGAAACCATCAAAACGGACAAGACGAGCTATGAAAATCCACGAATACCAGGCCAAAGAACTTTTTAGAAAATACGATATCCCCGTTCCGCAAGGACGGGTGGCTTTTAGCAGCGATGAGGCCGTTGAGGTCGCCGAGACCCTGGGCGGCTACCCGGTTGTGGTCAAGGCCCAGATTCACGCCGGAGGGCGGGGCAAAGGCGGTGGTGTCCAACTGGCCCAATCCGGCCGGGAAGTTGAGCGCCTTGCCGGGCAGATCATCGGGATGAATCTGGTCACCCACCAGACCGGGCCCCAGGGCCAGGCGGTCAAAAAAGTTCTGGTGGAGCAGGGATTAAACATCGCCAGAGAGCTGTATTTGAGCATCGTTCCGGACCGGGCGATTGCCAAGATTGTCATCATGGCCAGTGAAGCCGGTGGTATGGATATTGAAGAAGCGGCAGCCAAAAGCCCGGAAAAGATTATCAAGGTAGCCGTCAATCCCCTGCAGGGTATTCAAGCTTATCACTGCCGCCGGATCGCATTCGGCCTCAACTTGCCGGCGGCTGCAATCAAACCGTTTGCGGCCCTGCTTAAAAATCTTTACCGGCTCTTTGTCGACTACGACGGCTCGTTGATCGAGATCAATCCCCTGGTGATCACCGCAGAAGAGACCGTGATTGCCCTGGATGCCAAAATCAACTTCGATGACAACGCCCTGTTTCGCCATCAAGACGTTTTGGAATATCGGGACTTTGAGGAAGAAGATCCGCTGGATGTGGAAGCTTCCAAATATAAACTCAACTACATCAATCTGGACGGCAACATTGGCAACATGGTCAACGGCGCCGGCCTGGCCATGGCCACCATGGATCTGATCAAACTGGCCGGTGCGGAACCGGCCAATTTTCTAGACGTGGGCGGCGGCGCCAGCGCCGAGATGGTGGAAAACGGTTTCCGAATCATCCTCAGCGACCCTGGCGTCAAAGGGATTCTGATCAACATTTTTGGCGGAATCCTGCGCTGCGACGTGCTGGCCGAGGGCGTTGTTCAGGCCGCTAAAAAAACCGGTATCAAGGTCCCGGTGGTGGTTCGCATGGAAGGGACCAATATCGAGGAAGGCCGCCGCATTCTGGCCGAATCGGGCCTGGACCTGATTACCGCCAAGGATCTGAAAGATGCCGCCCGCAAGGTGTCCGAGATAGCGAAGGCGTAAGGATAAGGAAGCTCAAAGCTGAAAGCTGAAAGCTCAAAGGGGTGGACTGAGTTGAGAGCAGACTGCAGAGAGCATGGCGCATAGGGCATAGAGCAGAGGGAAAGATGCGTCCGGAGGGAGTCAAGCTCGAAGCTGAAGGCTCAAAACTCAAAGGCGGTCAAGAGGACTGAGTTATGAAGACTGAGCGGAATCCCGATAAAAACTCCATTCTAATTACGATCACAACGATTCAAACGATTCAAACGAACTAAACGTTCTCAACGATCCTAACGATCTTAACGAACTCAACGATCATAACGACTAAGGGACAAACCATGAGCATCTTCGTAGACAAAAATTCGCGTGTTGTGGTTCAGGGGATTACCGGCAGAGAGGGGCAGTTTCATACCCGCCGCTGTGTGGCCTACGGGACCCGGGTGGTTGCCGGCGTCACCCCGGGCAAAGGCGGACAGAAAATGGACGACGTGCCCGTTTACGATACGGTTCAAGCGGCCGTCGCCGAAAGAGGCGCCAACTGCAGCCTGATTTTTGTCCCGCCGGCGTTTGCCGCGGATACAATTATGGAAGCGGCCGATGCCGGCATCGGCGTCATTGTTGCGATTACCGAGGGGATTCCGGTGCTGGATATGATGAAGGTCATGAACTATTTAGCGGGCAAACCTGCGCGCCTCATCGGTCCCAATTGCCCGGGCATCATTACCCCCGGCGAGGCCAAAATCGGAATCATGCCGGGTCCGATCCACAAACCCGGCGGCCCGATCGGTGTGATATCCCGATCCGGCACACTAACCTACGAGGTGGTCAATCAATTAACGCTGCAGGGGATCGGGCAGACCACCTGTATCGGC
Source organism: uncultured Desulfosarcina sp. (assembly GCA_964435765.1). Classification (GTDB taxonomy): domain Bacteria; phylum Desulfobacterota; class Desulfobacteria; order Desulfobacterales; family JAFDCJ01; genus JAFDCJ01. The sequence goes on along the minus strand of CAYTBC010000061.1, from coordinate 4,298 downwards.
ATCGGCGGAGACCCCATCATCGGTTCAAACTTTATCGACTGTCTTGCCGCCTTTGAAAACGATCCGGATACTGAAGGGATCGTAATGGTCGGGGAGATCGGGGGCAGCGCCGAAGAAGAGGCCGCGGAATTTGTGGCCACCCGAATGCGCAAGCCGGTAGTCGGGTTTATCGCCGGTCTGACGGCCCCGCCCGGCCGGCGCATGGGCCATGCGGGTGCCATCATCCGCGGCGGCAGCGGGACCGCCAAAGCCAAAATCGAGGCCATGGAAGCTGCCGGCATACATGTTTGCAAGAATCTCGGAGAACTCGGGGAGCTGTGCGCTGAAGTGTTTAAATAGTTGGTTAGGATCGTTTTGATGGTTGAGATGGTTTAGATCGTTTTGATGGTTAGGAGCGTTTAGATCGTTAAGATGGTTCGGATCGCTGAGATGGTGGAAGGTTGGAGGATAAAGGTTAAAGGTTGGAGGCAGAAAAGCTGAAAGCTCAAAGCTCAAAGCGGATGTGGAACCGGTCAAATATCAAACTCAGCAAACGCAGCAAACGCAACGAACGCAACGAACGCAACGAACACAACGAACTAAACGATCCAAACGATCCAAACGATCCAAACGATCATAACGCTCCAAACCATCTAAACCTTATTTGGAACTTTATTATGCATGAAATGGGTATCGCGCTGCAGATTATTGACATCGCCACCGCTTCCATTCCACCGGATGCCGGAAAAGTGAGGATCGAAAAAATCAACCTGAAAATCGGTAAACTGGCCGCCGTGGTGCCGGACAGCCTGCGTTTCTGTTTCGAGGTCGCCGTCAAAGACACCCCGCTGGACGGCGCCACCCTTGCGATTACGGAACTGCCGGTGGTGGCCCGCTGTAAGGATTGCGGTACCCAATGGACCATCACGAGTCCGGCCTTCAGCTGTGAAAATTGCCGCAGCGGCGCCCTGGAGATTTTGTCCGGCCGGGAGCTGGATATCGAATCCATCGAAATAACACCAGAGGACAACCATGTATCTTGACAAGCTTTTTACAAATTTAAGACATTATCATCATCAGGATTCGGATCACCCCCATGCGCACCCGCACCCGGATGACAGCGGTTTGGGAATTGCCACCCAGAAGAGCGGCAGCCGGGAGATCAAAGTGGTTCGGCGCGTGCTTGACGTCAATGCGAAGATGGCTGAAGAAAACCGCCGGATGTTTGCTGAAAAAGGCGTGTTTGTGGTTAATGTCATGAGTTCTCCGGGGTCGGGCAAGACCACCACCCTGGAAAAAACGTTGGCGCACATTATGCCGGAAATCAAATCCGCCGTGATTGTCGGCGACATCTGTACCACCCATGATGCCGATCGGTTGGCTGTCAGCGGTGCGCCGGTGGTGCAAATTAATACCGATGAATTCGGCGGTGACTGTCATCTGGCCGCGCACGTGATTGAAAAGGCCGCCGGCGGGTTTGATCTGGATGACATCGATCTTCTGATTGTCGAAAATGTCGGCAACCTGGTTTGCCCGGCTGAATTCGACATCGGAGAAGATGCGCGCGTGGTCGTATTAAGCGTCACCGAGGGGGAAGACAAGCCGGTCAAATATCCACTGATGTTCAGGCAGTGCGAGGTCGCACTGCTCAACAAGATCGATCTCCTGCCTTACCTGGATTACGATAAGCACAAGGCCATCGACTACATTCACCAGGTTCACCCCGGTATGCCGATTTTTGAGATGTCCGCCAAAACCGAGGAGGGGTTTGCGCCCTGGCTGGAATGGCTGAGAGATAAGGTGAGACAGAAGACAGAAAAGGCTTGAAGTCGGAATGTGGAATGCGGAAGTCGGAATGGTGTGGCAAAGAGCAGAGCGCATAGGGCATAGCGTTAAAGAAGATGGTCAACTGCCTGAAAACCCCTACCAAACTACTGCCGTTTTGTATTTTCTAATATTTCTATCTGCTGAGATAAGCTGAAGATTTTCCATTATTGATTGGGAAATAATTATTCGATTACAAACCACAAGAATGCCTGTGTGCCCAACAGATATCTCATTTGTAGAATTCCTTCAGAATATCATCGGGCAGCGGCGCATCGAAATCATCAGAAATAATTATTTTTCCCTTCGCTGATCCGGGTTTGCGATCCTGGGTTGGTTTTTCAAAGGGTACGAGTTTGGCCACCGGCTTTCCCGATTTGGCAACAATGACCTCCTCGCCTGCAATTACTTGATTTATCAGCCTCGACACAGCGATTGTTTTCATCTACCAGCGGATGCCTTTGGTTAGGATCTCCGACCACCAAATGTGGGCGACAAACTCCAACAGACAGAAGTTCCGGCGGCAATTGACTGCGTCCTCCTTCCTCTATCGAAAAGAACCTCACTTTAACCCGTATTGTTTTCGTCATTGCGACTTTTAGGCGAATAACGCCAAGCTTGAGCAGCGCGGGCTATTTAACACCAATATTGTTAAACTGACGAGATGACCAAAAACGGAATGTTTTCCAAAACCGCACGGTATTAGGCGTCTGACTCCAAGCTTTTGTTATAAGGTTGGTAATTTGCCAGCAGCGTAAAAATGCCGTTTTAATTCATATAGTTATAATTTATCAGAAACTGATGTTATTCAAGTTTGACAGCGATCACAATAATGCGTAAAATGTTTCAACAAACTGGAGGCTCGCCATGATAAACTATACCGCAAAATATATGAAAATTGAATCCGGATACATGGGGCAGCTTGTTGAGTGGCCTGAAGTCGTTACCGAAGGAAAGGATCTCGAAGATTGCCGTGCAATGCTTCGTGACGCTCTTAATGAGATGATACTTGCGTATAAAGAGCTTGGTAAAGAAGTCCCACTAGGTAACGCTCTCATTGAACAGCTCCCCGTAGAGGTCGAACATGTCAGTCAAGCGACGTGATTTAATCCGCTATCTGGAAAAGAACGGCTTCTACCTGCTTAGAGAAGGAGGTAATCATAGCATCTACACAAACGATAAGAAGGTAATTCCGGTCAAAAGGCACAAACAACTCGATAGAATCACAGCAAACGAACTCTGCAAACAAGCCGGACTTGATCCGAAATTTTAACCGGCCCATTTCAAAAACCTACATAATCAGATTTTCGTAACCTTATAACGCCCAGGATCAGCTGCCCAAAAAAGCCGACCTGAGCCTTCGATTTTACCACAAAATCGCGCCGGCTTTTTTGGGTCAGCCTGAATCCTGTTGTTGTGCGCTGGCTTTACATTCTTCATAAACAAATTCGGGATCAAGATCTATCCCGGACTCCCATTCGATTGTGTCGAAGGAGATACGGACCTTCTTGAATGCGTGATGGTCTTTAAGCCTCTTAAAGACACCAAAATCCAGAAACTGCTTCATATCCAACGTGCCACTTTCACCATTATCAAAAAGGATAGAGAGCACGTAATCCTTACCAGGTGTAACCTTTACTATTGATGGATACATTGGATCTCTCCTTACCGAAGAGGATCGATTTTGAAAGGATCTTCTCCGTTCATAACTAACTTCCAGTTGGCCATTAGTTCTTCCTGGTGCAATTCAGCCCATGCTAATACCAGTTTCATTTGTTTTTTCGGAAGATCACCTTCAAGCAATTCACAGGTTCGAATATCCACTGTCGCTTTGTGCTCTGCATAGTAAACATGAAAATGGGGTGCTGATGCTCGCTTGGCGCAAAATACATCCGTATGATAATCCCAAAAAACATTGAAATAGTCGGCATGGTTTTCACCTCCATAATGCCACATAGCTATCCTATCAATTTGTTTATTCTTTCCGCACAAGGATGAATTGAGCTGCGCCGGGTAAAACCCGGAAACGCTCAACTCCGACAAAATATGTTAAAATAAAAAATCGTCAAAAGTCGCTTCAATCAAGGCGTCAAGCTCAAATGACAGGTTAGACAATCTTTCACCCATTGTGTCAAAATGGGCAAGCTCTTACCACACAAAAATAAAAATTTTAATCCAATAGCTCATCAAGACCGGAATCTCTGTGGAAGATTACTTTGTATTTTTTTCGAAACCTTAAGATTCTGGGGTCAAAATTCTCGATAATGTCTTTATATTGCTTATCGAGATATGGTGCTAACAACTGTTTTTCTGCCTCCAATTTTCGAGAAAGGAAAGAGAGATCCGTCTGTTCAGCGGCACGGCAACAACGCATGAATGTTTTAAGATAAATTCGTTTCAAAATCTCCTTGTCAGTAAACAGAAAGTGATGGCTTGGATCACCCACTTGGCTCTGATTCAGAATAAAAATGCGCTGCATCGACTTTTTGTCAAAT
>CAYTBC010000060.1:8997-22725 GCA_964435765.1 uncultured Desulfosarcina sp. | reverse complement strand
CTCGGGCACCCGCACGTTGATTTTGATTTTATCGATATTGACGATGTCTGCAATCGGTTTTCCGACATCCGCAAACTCCCCGACATCCAGGTAAAGATGATTGATCACACCGGTAATGGGGGATTTTGGAAAGCCATGATCATATCGAACTTTGATCTGCTGGAGGTCGGTCAGCGCCAGGGTTCGCTGGGTCTCGCTTTGATTGAATTCCTCCTGGGCGATAATTTTATTCTCAAAAAGCCGCCGCCGTCTTTCCCAAAGGTCGCTGGCCAGCTGATAGGCCGCTTCGGCGTGTTTGAGAGCGGCTTTCAGGGCCGAGACGTCAATTTTTGCCAGCAGGTCACCCTGTTTTACTATTTGACCTTCACGGAACCCGATCCATTCAACCCGGCCGCTGGTGTTGGCAGAAACCTGGACATCCTCATAAGCCTCGGTTTCACCTGGCAAAAAGACCACATCCTGCATGACAACCGGTTCGACAACTTCCACGGAGACGGCCACCGCCGGCGCTTCGGCGGAGTTGCTGTCAGTGGTGGCAATACTTTCATTGTCTTTACAACCCGCCAGCGCGACGGCTGCCAGCAGCATGATCAGCGCTGCCATTAATGTCTTTTTTGTGGTTTTCATTTTCCGCTGTTACCGTTGTTTAACCCCAGAAATGCCAGGCGCAGCAAGCGTTCCGGACGTTGCGGATCCGCGAGATCAGGCTGGACCATATCGATGTTTAAACTGAAATCCATCAGACCCAGTACCAGAAACGCAACCTCCTCTGCATCGACGTTCCTGATTTCACCCGCTGATACCCCTTCGGAATAGATACGCTTGACCGCATCCAACATCTGACGCTGGTATTTTAAAAAATCATACTCCGGCACCCCCTGAGGGGGGCCGTAGATCAGACCGTGAATCATGATGTACAGGCTCTGGTACTGCCGGATTCCCTCGTAAACGCGCCGGTAAAGAATTATAAATCGATCCAGAACCGTTCCCTTGCTTTCAAAAATTTCGTTTAAAATTTTCTGCTGGGCGTCTGCGGCCCAATCCAGGATGGCGTAAAACAAACCGTCTTTGCTTTTAAAGTAATAGTAAAGAACCGGTTTGCTGACGCCGGCTTTTTCAACAATTTCCCGTACCGAAGTGCCGGCATAACCCTTTTCGGCAAAAAGCTCGGTTGCAGTTTCCAATAGCCGCTGCCTGGCATTGACCCCCAGGGTCTGGTTCTTGCTGGTTTTTTGCATATAAGAAAATGTCCTAATATCTTAAAAAAGGCACTTTTTAGATAAATAGACTGAATTTGTCAAGATCTATTCTACCTACCGGTAGGTATATAATAACATTTATTAAAAAAATTTCAAGCACCAAAAAAGAGGGCTTGGGTTTTTTGACTTTAAAGTCGGAGTTTGTCCATGCATCCAAAAATAACGGCGTCACGGTGTCCAAAATCGATGCGAATTACTGGGGAAATATTTCTGGACGGCCCGCCGTATTTTGCCCACACCTGAAAACCAATAAACCCGCTGCGGTTTCCAACATTTTTTCCATCGACAAATTAGAAATTGGCACTAATTTAAAATAAAAACTGCAATGGCTTTTGGATTACCAACCAGCGCATAATAGGAGTTGCCATGTATTTTAAAATGGGTGACTTTATCATGGGGATGGGCAAGGAATTTGCCCTTGAAGCCATGGCGATTTCAGAAAAAATTTCCCGCCGCCAGGGAGACCTGCTCTTTGAAGCCGGTGAGCCCGCCGGTCATTTCTACGTGTTAATCAAGGGCCGCGTCAAGCTCAGTTTGGGTAAAACCGGACCGGTCGTTTATAGGGCCAAACATCCGGGCGAGGTTATTGGATGGTCGAGCCTGGTAGGTCGGGAGGCATATTCCGCATCTGCGGAATGTATGGAATCCTCCAAACTGCTCAGATTCGATCGGGACAGCTTTCTCAAACTCCTGCAAAAGAATTCTGACAATGAAGCCCTGCTTTTCAAACGGCTGGCAGAGATGCTGGGCAATCGTTTGCTGGAACTCTATCCGACCATTACTTGACTCAGCCCTGCCAACATAAACGCCTATCGCAGCTTTATCGCTTCAAGGTATGCTTTAACTTTGCCGGTCGCTGATATGAACATCTTTGAACCGGCCATGAAGGGTAAACGGATTTGTATCTTTTTCCCGCTGGACCGTCGAGGAAGGAGTCGGGCCGTAATCGTGTCCCGGCCAGACAACAGTGTCGCCGGGCAGTGTATAAATCTTCTCATGAATGGTCTTTAGTAGTTGCTTCATGGATCCGCCCGGCAGATCGGTTCTTCCCACTGCTCCCACAAACAGTGTATCTCCGGTAAAAATATGACCCGCGCTGTAAAGGCAGATACCTCCCGCAGTGTGCCCGGGGGTGTGAAGCACTTTTAAGCGGACCGCCCCGATCTGGATGACATCATTGTCCTGCAGCAAGACGTCGGCTTCAGGAGAGCCTTTGCCGCCGATTATTCTGGAAAAAGTGCTGTGTAACACCTTGCCCAGGCGTCCGGCATCTTTGGCATGGATGAGCAGTTTGGCACCGGTGTGCGCCTTGATGGCATCATTTCCGGCCGTATGGTCCGAATGCCCATGGGTATTGATGATGTGCGTAACCCGGTATCCCATGTTATCGGCCTCGGCTAAAATCCGATCAGTTTCAAATGCCGGGTCGATCAAGGCGCAGGTTTTTGAATCTTCATCTCCGATCAGGTAACAAAAGTTCGCCATCTTAGCCAGTCTGATTTGCTTAAGTTGCATTTTTTCCTTTTATTCCTAAAATCTTGAGAGTCTATCGTCGGAAGTTCTGTATACAAAACAAGTTTTCAAAGAGCAAGCTAAACAAAAAATACGCTGGAACTTAAGACCCTCATGTTAAATTGGTAATTGGTTAAAAAACAGGCCGGCTTCATTGACATTTGCACGGATGCACCTTAATTTTACGGCAACTATCAAGGCTTAACGGAAGATGTGGTCTAAGCCGCTCACTTAAAATTGGAGATAATAAATGTTTGAAACCCGCGAACAAGTTTTAGAACGTATTCTAGAGCAAAAGAAACCCAAATGCCCTCATTGCGGATATGAAATGAACCTCTGGGAAGTGCCGCCGATCAATGTCGGCGACGGCTTGGGGTGGGGTACTCCCTTTCTTTTCCTGTGCTTTAACGATGATTGCCAGCTGTACCAACAGGGCTGGGATAATATGAAAGAAAACTATGCGCATAACGCCTCCTATCGCTGTATGAATTATCCCGGCACGGAGCAGTTCGAGCTGATCCCGGTCTTCAGCGACCAGGGCGGCAGGGGCCAAATTATAGACGAACAGGTCTTGGCCGAACAGGAAGCAATAAAAGAAGCCATCAAAAACGGGTTTGCCATGCTGGCCGAATGTTATGTCAGAAAAGACGGTCCGTCCGTGCTAACGATCCTTATGGACCCATCCCATCCGAACCGGGTCAGAAAAAAGGCCGCCGAAATGATTGGCGACATTGGCGAAGCTGAAGCTGTTGAACCTTTGCGGAATGTGAAATTCGGCAACGATCTGGTCCAAAAGGAAGTCGATGCCGCCATCAAAAAAATACATGAAAGACACTTTACTCGCGAATGCCCCTTTTGTGCCGAAATCATCAAAAAACGGGCCAATATTTGTAAACATTGCGGCAAAGAAGTGGCGGGGGTTTAGACCCGACGGATTGCACCTGAAAAGCGCTCGGCCCAAAGAGCGCTGCCCTCAAATTTGTTCACCCAACCCTTAAAAATTACAAACCCCTTGACAACCTTGGAAGCATAATTATAATTCGAAACATGTCGAACTATCGTGATAATCATATAGAAGCATTGGCAGAAATGTTCAAGGCTCTCTCAAACCCGAACCGGCTGAAAATATTCATGCGCCTGACCTCCTGTTGCCTGCCGGGAACTGTTGCCAGTATAAATCCCAATACCGGCGAGGCGGGATGCGCATGTGTTGGTGAACTCGGTCAGGATTTGGAGATCGTTCCTTCGACAATTTCCCACCACATCAAGGAACTTCGACGGGCCGGCTTGATTCGCATGGAGCGCCGGGGGCAAAAAATGGAGTGCTGGATTGACCCGGAAACCCTGAAGGCTTTGCAGAGCTTTTTTTCCTGAAATCTAATCGGTTTTTTTTTGGATCAATATTTCGATAATTTTCGAATAATTGAAATATCAAGCAAAGGATAAGGAGGATATTATGGATAAGTCAACCGAAGAGAAAATCCGGCAGGTGGTCCGGGAGCGCTATGGCAGTATTGCCAAATCCACAAACGTTTTCAGCGGCATAAATCCGGCGCCGTCCTGCTGCGGACCATCGCAAAGTGCTGGACCATCCACCCCGGTATCTGCCTGCTGCGGCGGATCACAAGTTGGGCCGCGCCAACTTTCCGAACTCATGGGCTATTCACCGGAAGAATTTCAGAGCGTTATCGCAGGCGCCAACATGGGGTTGGGATGTGGCAACCCCGTGGCCCTGGCTTCACTTCAACCCGGAGAAATTGTCCTGGACCTGGGCAGCGGAGGCGGGTTTGACTGCTTTCTGGCGGCCAAGCAGGTGGGCGACACCGGAAAGGTCATCGGAGTCGACATGACGCCGGATATGTTGAGCAAGGCCAGAGAAAACGCTGAAAAAATGCAGGTCAAAAATGTCGAATTTCGCCTGGGTGAGATCGAGCACCTGCCGGTCGCTGACAGCAGCATCGACATTATCATGTCCAACTGCGTCATCAACCTGTCACCGGATAAACTCAGTGTTTACCGCGACGCCTGGCGCATCCTCAAGCCCGGGGGACGCCTGGCCATTTCCGACATTGTCGCTACCGCCCCGCTGCCCCAGGAAATTCAGCAGAACCTGGCGTTGGTGTCGGCCTGTGTCGGCGGCGCCGCAACCATTGACGCTACGGTTAAGATGCTAGAAAAGGCCGGTTTTAAGGATATCAGGATCACGCCCAAAGATGAAAGCCGACGACTGATAAACCAGTGGATGCTGGCGGAGCAGGGCAAGCAAGCCGGGGACTATGTTGTTTCGGCCTATATTGAAGCCGTAAAGCCGGTTTAGATGCAAAGTTCGGAATGGATTCGAGTGCTGCTTTCTTCTTAAAATGTCATCGACCTGGCTCCTCTCCAGATAAAAGACGACAGCGCCTCATTTATCGGCGGCGCCAATGTCAAATCAGTGAAGCGGATAAAGGGCTTCAGGTTTCGGGTGTCAGCCAGCCCCTGGGGGTGAAGCGTTCAGTTTGATCGGGAAAGAAGTTTTTCAAATCGAAATTAGCTTTTTTTTGATTGTGGGAGCGGTTTTTAACCGCGATTTACTCGGTCTATCTTATACACATAAATGTAGTTTCATAAGAGGTGTCAGGCCTCAAATGTGGTATTTTTCCAATTAGACTGCCCGCATTTCAGCCCAACAGCGTGGCTGACACCTGACACCCGCCTGCGCGGAAGAAGCCGCGGCGGCCCGGCGAAGGGCAGACACGTGAAACCCTAATTTTGCGACAACTTCTTCTCATACCACTCGGTTCTCATATATTTTTCAAACCCCACAGATTCATAAAGCGCCAGGGGGGCCGGCGTCTCACTGTCAGCCATTAATTCGACAAGTTCAACACCTCTATGCTTAAGGTGGGATAGGCCCGCCAGCAAAACATTTTTGCCGATCGATTGTTTCCTAAAATCAGGATCCACACCCAGCATATGAATTTCTCCCCTGCCTGCTCCGCCGACCTCACTGTTTTCATGGAATATCCTCGTCCAGCAATAGGCAATAGGTGCATTTTGCCGGTAAACCATGATGACATCTTCCGGTGCGCAGCTGCTGGAATGAATCCGGTAGGAAATCTCATGCCGGGTATTTGGATTAAAGCCCCAGGTACCAGCAAAAGCACGGTTCTGAATGGCCGTCAACTTATCCTTTTCTCCCGGCCGCAGACTGCGAAAAATAAATTTATCCGTCTTGATTTCGGGCAATTGAACGACCGCAAGGTTTATCCTGTAGCCAAAAAAATAGCGGATAAATCTGAGACTCAGACTTGCAAACAATTGTTTAGCTGCCAGGTTGTTTTCGGCGATGCAGATTTGCACCCGTCCGGATCCGGCGGCTTGCGCACGACGGACCGCGTGACCGAAAAGCGCGGTGGCAATACCCTTTCTACGGTGCCGCGGATGCACAAGTCCATCCACCAACGCACGTCCGATGCCCGGTTCCAGGAAGACTCTGATATAACCGATCACTTTCTCATCACTATGGACCAGAAATAAATCGTTTTCCGGATGGTGTCCGGGATGTCCCAATGCTTCTGCTAATAGCGATCTTGAAACGCGGCGACCGGATTGATCAAGCTTTTCAGACTCAAGATGCAGTCGAAAATAGTCTTCAAAATCAATCGGTTGAAAGTTTCGAAAAGTCCAAATTTCGTCGGTCATTTCAATCTTCTTTAGAGCTGAGTAGCGCGGATTGAGTTAAAGAAAATTCAGGTACTAAGATGAGGCCCACAGCACATCTCCGCAAAGGTTGGCTTCATGAGGCCTGGCGGAAAAAGCTTCAAAAGCCTGCCGCTCTTTACCCAAAATCGTAGAATTGCCGTGACCCGGAAAAATTTGAATGCCGTCGGGCAAAACAAAAATCTTAGTGCTCAGAGATTCCACAATTCTCTTGAAATCAGCAGGAGATCCGGTTTTGCCCGGTCCATCCGGAAATATGGTATCACCTGCAATCAGGTAATTGCCGGTTAGAAAACACAGGCTGCCCGGGGTGTGCCCCGGCGTATGTAAAACAGACAAATTTAAATCACCGAAAGAGATAATATCGCCATCATTTAACGATTGATCCGCTGAAATCGGCAGCCGCCCGGCATCATCGGCATGCGCGGCAACGGGTAAATCGAGGGCCGATTTTAATTCGGCAAGGGCGCCGGTATGGTCCATGTGGTTGTGGGTGATCAGAATGCAGCGGGGGGTTGTTCCTTTAAGCAACTCCAGTATTTTTGGAGCTTCGCCCGGCACATCCACAACCACGCTTTCACCGGTTTGGGAGCAAATCAGGATATAGGCATTGGTGCCGTAGGGCCCCAGTTCAAGTTTCTCGATTTGGATTCGGCCATCGTTTACCACGTTTGTCATTTCTGTGTCCTTAAGGGGAGCTGAAGAAAACCTTCAGACCGATCGAAGTTGCGGCGGCATTATAAAAACCTTGAAAGATAAACGCTGCTTGTGGGGTCGTAGCACGAAGGGCGAAGCCCCAAACCTTTGAATGCTGATAGTTATATATTTCTTTGCACATTCACATTTTCGATGTCATAGGTGCGAAAAATCAGTCTTTCCCGCTCAAGACGCTCTTTGGGAAATTCAACAAGTTCAATGGTTCTCAACTTATCGAGAACGGCAGCCTTTGAGGGAATGGCATCCATTCCCTCGGCAATCTTTTTACCGGAAACCGTGTCCAGCACAATGGCTGTTTGGCCGTCGGAAACCACCGCATAGGGAATCTGGTACGTATCCAGCAGCCTCGCTGCGGCAATGATTTCCCTTTCCCGCGAACCGAGTGATCCGGCCGCGCATTTGATGGCCATAATTCGCGTTTGGCCGCCGTTAACCGACACGACCAGGTCAACCTGGGAATGGTAACGCTCGCCGGCCACGGTCATTTCAATTTCAGCATCGACCTGGATGTCGTCCTTCGAATACCCCTTTATGTTTATCAGATATTGGGCCACCACCTGCCGGTTTTCCTCGGCGCCGATGTTGGGTATCTCCCGGCCAGTGACATAGTCGGTGATCATTGTATAGGGCTTTACGGTATCCGACACGATAAACTCCCTGGTCCGGGGAAGCCGGAATTGAAAATTGAATATTGTAGATTAAATATTAAAATCTTTTTTTGCAAAAAAAGTATGAAATATCTTATGTGGCGTTTAGGCATCCGCCGTTTTTTTTGAAGAGACGGAAGTATCTTTTTGTTTCTTGAGGGAAGGCGTCATGATTCGCTGGGCATCGACCCACAATCCTTCGAGATCGTAGAATTCTCTCACGGGTTCATAAAAAACATGGATAATCACATGGCCGTAATCAAGCAGCACCCAGTGGCCGTCTTTGGTGCCCTCCACACTCAATGGTATTATTTTGTGTTTTTTTAATTCGGTTTTTATGGATTCGGCTATGGCATTGACTTGACGGTTCGAACTGCCGCTGCAAATGATAAATACATCCGCGTAGGAGGTCATTTCTGCAACATCAAGCGCCACCACATTCATGGCCTTTTTGCTTAAAATCGCCTTGATGTAAAGGTCAAGGGGAGGATCCACGATATTCGTCATGAATAAAGTCCTTTGGAGTTGATAAATTCCGCCACTTTCTGAGGCATCAGGTAATCAATCGACCGGCCCCGGCTGATCAGGCTTCGAATCCGGGTTGAAGAGATGTCCAGTAAAGTGATGTTAAAAGCATAGACCGGCTGCTTGCTTTTCGCCCGGTAACTGCATTGCGATTCGGAGTACGCATAGTCCGCCGATATTCTGGATACGAGATAATCCGACATGATTTTCCATCCCGAGCCATCGGAGTCCCCACCGGCCTTCGGACGATTGATGACGATAAATGGAATCTGCATCAACAATTCATCATAGGATTTCCAGGTGTCGAGCTCAAGAAATGCGTCCAGCCCCATAATCAGGTAGATCCGGGATTCGGCGGGCAGAGAGCGCTTAAAGTGCTGAACGGTATCGATCGTGTATGAAGGACCGGACCGCATCAATTCAACGTCGGAAAGATTAAGCCCCGCAGCGCCTTCAAGCGCCAGCTTAAGCATCTGCAGGCGGTCGGCAGCATCCGCCACACCCGCGGACATTTTATGCGGCGGCAGAGATGCGGGAATCAAAAACACTTCATCCAGCTCAAAACCCTCTTTCACCTCCAGCGCAGCTCTGAGGTGACCGAAGTGAACCGGGTTAAAGGTTCCGCCGAATAGTCCGATGCGCATTGTTTAACCCTAATTTGCCGGAAGCTAAAGTTATAACTTTTTTACGCAATTTGTAAGCAGCCTATCTGAGGATACCATAAACTCGAAATACGAATATCGAAATCAGAAACAAATCACAAATTCAAAAGTTTCAATGACCCAAAAAATTGCCAAATTCGTAATCATCGGATTAAAATCTGGTATTGATCATTTGAATTTTGTTGATTCGAATTTGTTTCGAGTTTCGTGCTTCGGATTTCGGATTTTAGACAATCTGTATGAATATACCCTTGGAAGCCTTGGCTTAGAGGTTGCTGGTTATATTCTTATTTGCCCACTACCCATCACGACGAATTTGGTGGTCGTCAATTCCTCCAACCCCATGGGCCCGAAGGCATGCAATTTGGAAGTGCTGATGCCGATTTCGGCCCCCAGTCCAAGCTGTCCGCCGTCGTTAAAGCGAGTTGAAGCGTTGACCAGCACTACGGATGAATCGACTTCACGCACGAAGCGTTTGGCGCGCTCATAATCGCGTGTCACGATGGCCTCGGTGTGGCTGGAGGAATAGGTTGCGATGTGGCAGATGGCCGCGTCCAGATCTGTGACCACCTTGACGGCCAGGATTAAATCCAGATATTCAGCCGGCCAGTCGGATTCCTGCGCTTCCTTCGCATCAGGCAGTATCCGACGGGTCGCTTCACAGCCCCTGAGCTCTACGCCGGCCTGAGCAAATCGCTTGGCCATGGGCGGCAGAAAGGCTTCGGCTGCCGCCTGATGCACCAGCAGCGTTTCCAACGCATTGCACACCCCGGGGCGCTGGACCTTGGCATTGAAACAAATTTCCTGCGCCATATCAAGGTCGGCACCGTCATCGACGTAAACATGGCAAACGCCCTTGTAGTGTTTTAAAACCGGAATTTTCGAGTTCGCCACCACAAAACGGATCAGCCCTTCGCCGCCCCGCGGAATAATCAGATCAACAAAGGCTTCCTGCTTCAAAAGGGCCAGCACTGCCTCCCGTTCGCGAAACGGCACGACCTGGACGGCATCAGGCGGCAATCCTGAGTTTTTAAGCGCCTGCCGGATAACTTGCGCCAGCGCCTGATTCGAATGGAAGGCTTCGGAGCCGCCGCGCAGGATGACCGCGTTGCCGGCCTTCAGGCACAATCCGGCTGCATCAATGGTTACATTGGGCCTTGACTCGTAAACGATGCCGATGACGCCCAGTGGAATTCGCATGCGGGCAACTTGCAGCCCGTTAGGCCGAATCCAAGCCGGACCCATCGCACCAACCGGGTCATTGAGGCCGACAACTTCATAGAGGCCCGTTACCATGGATGTAATGGTTTCATCTTTAACGGTCAACCGATCCATCATGGCGCTGGATAGCCCCCTATCCGCTGCCTGTGCCAGATCTTTGCGATTTGCGGCTTTGATCCGGTCGGCTTCTGTTTCAAGGCCAGCGGCAATCGATAATAAGGCGGCGTTTTTTTGATCGGAGGTCATTCGCACCAGTTGCTGGGCCGCCGCCCGGGCCGCCCGGGCCATTGTTGTAATGGTAGTTTCTACAGTGGACATTGACTTTTCCGATCCTTTAGCAGAAGGATTGTTGGTTCATGCTGCAGCTGCTCGCTATTTATAGTTCATATTCCGCCGTAATAGCAAGGTTGTCCCGGTGGATGACCTCATCATAAGACTTGTGGCCCAGCACCTGTTTGATGCGGTTGGACCGCAGCCCTTTGATTTTATCAATATCCGCCGAACTGTAATTGACCAATCCGATTCCCAGGGATTCATTGCGCTGGTTCTGAAATTCCACCGGCGATCCGACGCCGAAATCATTTTTCACCGCAACAATGCCGCTGGGCAGCAAACTTTTGCCGTTTTTTAAAATCGCCCTCACGGCGCCGTCGTCGATCTGGAGGATCCCTTTGGGCTTCAAAGAATAGGCGATCCAGCACTTGCGGCTGGTCAAGCGCTGCTTTTGAGGCAAAAACAAGGTACCGTGCTTCTGACCGGAAAACAATTTGAGCAGAATATTAGGCTTGTCACCTTTGGCGATCACCATCGGCACGCCGGCCGAGGTGACTTTTCTGGCCGCTTTAATTTTGCTGATCATCCCCCCGGTTCCCAGCGCACCGGGCATATCACCGGCAAATTTTTCAGTGTCCTTACTGATGCGGGTAACGCTGGCGATCAACTCCGCATCCTGATATGTCCGCGGATCCCGATCAAAAAGACCGTCGATATCGGTCAAATTAATCATAATATCGGCATCCATCAGGAGCGTAATCATGGCTGCCAGATTGTCATTGTCGCCCAGTTTTATCTCTTCGACCCAGACGGTGTCGTTTTCATTTACAATCGGGACCACCTGCCATGACAGCAGGGTGTTCAGCGTGTTGCGGGCATTTAAATATCGGTTGCGGTTGGAGAGATCTTCGCTGGTTAAAAGTATCTGGGCGACCTTCAGGTTGTAGCGGCCAAAGGCTTTTTCATATTCCATCATCAGGCCGGCCTGGCCGACGGCAGCCACAGCCTGTCGTTTGGGAAGTTCATCCGGTCTGGCTGTCAGGCCGATTTTTTTTAGGCCGGAAGCCATGGCCCCGGAAGAAACCAGGATCACTTCCAGTCCGTTGGCGATAAGATGTCCAATTTGGCGGGTGATGGAGCGCATGGCTTTTAAATTTAAACCATGGTCCTGGGTCAACACATTGCTGCCCACTTTCACCACGATACGTTTGGCCCCGCTAAAATCTAATTCACTCTTTGCTGCCATCAGGATTATCCAATAATTCGACAAGCTTTAGCTTGAGCTGCGCAACCCCCTTGCGGGTGGCAGCAGAAATTTTCAATACCGGCCGGTTTTTGATTGCAGCCTGAAAATTTTCTGCGGCCTGGTCGGTACCCGGGATATCCATTTTATTTAAAACAATGACCTGGAGTTTTTCTTTCAGCAGCGGGTTGTACTGCGCCAGCTCCCGGTTGATGATTTCATAACCTGCAAGGGGATGCTGCGGATCAAGGGTTGCGGCATCAATGAGATGCACCAGAATACGGGTGCGTTCGATATGGCGCAAAAAACGAATTCCCAGACCGGCTCCCTGGTGTGCCCCCTCAATCAAGCCGGGTATGTCGGCCACGACAAAAGACTCGGCCTGGTCAGGCTGAACCACCCCTAGTGTCGGGGTCAGGGTCGTAAAAGGATAATCTGCAATTTTAGGGGTGGCAGAAGAGATGACACTGATCAGGGTTGATTTGCCGGCGTTGGGCAAACCGATCAATCCCACGTCGGCCAGAAGTTTGAGTTCCAGCTTGAGTTTTAGGTACTGACCGGGCTCCCCGGGTTGGGCAAAACGTGGAGCGCGCCGGGTGGCGGTTTTAAAACGAGCGTTTCCCTGTCCGCCGCGGCCGCCCTTGGCAACGATCAACGACTCGCTGGACTGGTTGAAATCTTTCAGAAATTCGGCTGTTTCGGCATCACTGACCAGAGTTCCCGGCGGAATTTCAATGATAAGGTCCTCTCCGTTTTTGCCGGTTTTCTGCTTGCCCTGGCCGGGAGCACCGTTTTTGGCATTAAACTGCCTTTTGAATCGAAACGGGTACAAAGTGCGTCGGTGGGACGTACTCTTTAGAATAACGTCACCACCTTTGCCCCCATCACCGCCATCCGGGCCGCCACGGGGAACGAATCTTTCCCGTCTGAAACTCACGCATCCGCGGCCGCCGTTTCCGGACTGAACGGTAATGAATACTTCATCAATAAATTTCACTCTGCATATACGCTCACTTTTTTACGGTCGCGCCCCAGCCTCTCATAAGAAACCGTACCGTCCACTTTGGCAAAAAGGGTATAATCCTTGCCCATACCGACATTGATGCCGGGATGGATCCGGGTGCCCAGCTGACGCACCAGAATATTGCCTGCTTTTACCGTCTCTCCGCCAAAGCGCTTGACGCCGCGTCGTTGCGCATTGCTGTCACGGCCGTTTTTCGAACTGCCGCCTGCTTTTTTATGAGCCATGATAAAACTCCTGATTAATTCGGATATCGCAACGCGATATCCGGGATTTGTTGGAATCGCCAAAAAATGAACAGCTAAGTAACAAGGATCCGACCAACCTTACTTGTTGGCACCAGCTTTTTAACTTTCGGCCGCCGGTTCGGAGGCTTCCTCAGCCTTCGCACCCTGGGCGTTAATGCTGTCTATTTGGATCGCCGTAAATTCCTGGCGGTGTCCCTGTTTGCGGCGGTAGCGTTTGCGTCGTTTGTACTTGAAAACGAGAATTTTTTTGGCCTTGCCCTGCTCCACAATGTGCCCCTCAACCGCAACATTTTCGAGCACCGGCTGACCGATGCTGACAATTTCTCCGTCTGAGAACATCAACACCCGGTCAAAAGTCACGGGACTGCCGACATCCCCGGGGATCTTTTCGACTCTAAAAATTTCACCTTGCTGGACTTTGTACTGCTTACCGCCTGTATTGACTACCGCGTACATCGGATCGGCCTCCTGTTACCTGTATTTATCTTGGATTCAAAAATTCGAAATATTAGCCTTTTTAAAGGATTTGTCAAGAACAATTTTTTAGGTTTTTTCCCGTAATATTTATCATTTATAGGTGTATATAGCAACTTAGTCGGAACTAAACAAGAAAAAGAGTGTCCAAACGGAATGTAAAACGGGCACGAACTTTATGAAAAATAGACAAATGCTTATTCAGACATATATTTGTGGAAAAA
>CAYTBC010000060.1:0-8897 GCA_964435765.1 uncultured Desulfosarcina sp. | reverse complement strand
ACGAACTTTATGAAAAATAGACAAATGCTTATTCAGACATATATTTGTGGAAAAATAGGAGATATATTTGAATACGACCATCGACCATCAGATTATCCATTGGGACCGGGCATCCCAAAAATCAAACCGGAAAGCGCTGCTCGGCGAAGAACCGCTTTCAATTCGGGTTCAGGGAAATCCATACTCGGTCGTCATGCGAACCCCGGGTGATGAAATCGAACTGGCAGCCGGATTTTGCCTGACGGAAGGCATTATTGACACACCGGATGACTACACAGCAATGGCCTTCTGTGATGGCGAGGATTCCAATGTGGTGGCCGTGACCCTGAAGCCGTCTCGCCGGGCTAAAATTTCTCAAATCCTCGACCGGCGGGGGTTTATCAGTCAAACCAGCTGTGGTCTGTGCGGCAAGGAAATCGTGAAGGACCTTTTTCAGAAAATTCAGCCCTTGCTTGATAACGGCCGCATCGACATCAACCAGGCCCTGGCATGTCTGGAAGACCTTAACCGGTTTCAGCCTCTGCGCCGTCAAACGCGTGCGGCTCACGCTGCGGTCTTATACGATTCAAATTTTGAACTGCTGGCCGCCGCCGAGGATGTCGGACGTCACAATGCGTTGGACAAAGTTATCGGCAAAGCATTTCTTGACAAAAAACTTGACCGCACGGCGCTGTTGATCCTGTCATCCCGCATCAGTTATGAACTGGTTCAAAAAGCCGCCCGGGCGCGGATTCCCGTCATCCTGGCCATATCCCGCCCCACTGCTCTGGCGGTCCAACTGGCTGCGGAACTCAACATCACCCTGGCAACCCTGGCCGACGGACCCGGTTTATATATTTTCTGCGGCGCCAAGCGTCTGATAGGCGCAAATTAAAGCATCCCGTTTTTATATAGTTTACAATTAGATACCTTCAGTGGATCAATAAATATTCAATTTTCAATGTTAAATTAAAGGGTACCCCCGGGACCCTTATGAGCAGCCTCACGTGGGACTACACGGTGATGAGGTCAACAGGCTTTCAGATTCGGGAGCGGCTGAAACGGATGATTCGACCGGGGGCCTTTTAGGCGCTCTTAACCGGGTTATCGCTGATTTTAGGATACGGTAAAGCGGCTTGACGGAGAGAAGCAATACCGCCGCGGCAGCTGCCCACTGAATCCACAGAGGCATCACCTCCGTTGCCTGGCCGATCATGCCCCGGGCGGACAATCCCCAAATCGCATAAACCTGATCGACCATCAGGCCGAAAAACACGGCCGAAACTGCAATGGTCGTCAGATAAATGGCCGTCGCCCGCTTGCCGAGGATTCCCGTGATAACGGTTAGAGAGGCCACATTGGTGGCCGGTCCGGCCAGCAAAAATACCAGAGCGGCTCCCGGGCTGACGCCTTTTAAAATCAGTGCTGCGGCGATCGGGGTGGAAGCTGTCGCGCAAATATATAATGGAATTCCAACCACCAGCATGATCAGCATGGCCGGCAAACCGGACCCGAGGTATCGGCTGAAAATATCATCGGGAATCAAAACGGTGATGAACCCCGCCAAAAGCAGCCCGAAGAGAAACCATTTGGCGATATCCTCCCAGAGTTCGCCATAGGCATAGCCGACTCCGGCTTTAATTTTTTCAAGAAAAGAATGATGCCGGCTGTGTTCCACCGGATCACAGTTGCTGCCGTCGCAACAGTTGTCAACCGGGCAGCTGAGATCCGGCATTATTTGTTCGTTTTCAGTTTTTTTGCCGAACAAATTCTCGGCAAATCCGGCAATTGTCGCGGTGAAAAAGGCGACCAGCGGTCTGGCTACGGTCAACACGGGATCCAGCAAGGCGTAGCTGATGAAAATCGAGTCCACCCCGGATTCCGGCGTTGATATTAAAAAAGCGGTCGTGGCGCCGTTGTTGGCGCCCTGTTTGCGCAGCGACACGGCTGCGGGCAAAACCCCGCATGATCACAACGGAATGGGAATTCCCAGAAAAGCTGCTTTCAAGACGGATGTAAATCGACCCCGTCCCAAATGGCGGATCACCGAGTTCGGGTTAAGAAATACCCGCAACAGACCGCTGACCAGCAAACCGAATAAAATATAAACCGAAGCTTCGAGGAGTAAATGCCAGGATGTTGACAGTACTTCAATTATAAAGTTCAAATTTAATATACTCCTTGTTGTAAAGAGGTCAGAGAACAGAAGACAGAAATCAGAATTGGGTGAGGATAGAGTCTATTTTTTTGATCAAACTGGCCCTTTCGGCCGCCGATGCTGACACCTGACACCCGAAACCTTATTTCTGCCCTCCTGTCCTCTAACTTCTGTCCTCCGCTTACGATCATCTGTCATTACGCTATGCGCTCTGCCCTTTGCACTGACTTTCCACCTTCCGCATTCCGACTTCCGAATTCATTTTATTCTCTAACATGTTCCAGACCAACCTTTAACAGCTTTGCCACATGTTCATCATCCAGTGAATAATAAATAATCTGCCCTTCACGCCGCTTTTTGACCAGGGATAAATCTTTCAGGCGACGCAGCTGGTGGGACACGGCCGATTCACTCAGTCTGGTGTAGGCCGCCAGATCGCAAACACACATTTCAACACTGCTCAAAGCCATTACAATTTTCAGGCGGTTCAGATCCCCCAATACCCGGTATGTGAGGGACAGCCGCTCCAGCTCCCTGTCCGGTATGGCTGCCTGACGCGCCTGCTCGACCCGTTCCAGGTGCACCACCCGTATTTGGCAGCCAGCTTCTTGGATTAGTTTGGCTCTGGATGTTCCCATATTAAACACCTTGATATCTGAACATATGTTCATATATATACATCAATCTAAATCGCGTTTCAAGAAGTTTTTTTATCGGCAGCAACCACTTATAAAGGCAATGGACAGATTTATACTTGTTGATTGTCCCGGCATTTAGAATTATGTTATCCCCAAAATTCAGCTAAACTGCGTATTAACGATTTGAATAGATTATCGGAAAGGACCGCCAATGCCAATTGATCTTGATAAGTTTAAAATTGCCTATGAGAAATGGGTTGAAGAAAGCCTGCCGGATTATCGGGCGGGCAAAATGCAGGAAATTGTCAAGAAGTATCCTTTCGTGGTCTCAGATGACATTCCCTGGACCCCCTACCACGGCCGGCCGTCCGAGCAAACCTTCGCACTGGTTACCAGCGGCGGCCTTTATCTAAAAGAAAGCCAGCCGCCCTTCAACATTGAATCAATTCACGGTGATCCGTCTTTCCGGGAAATCCCCAAAACCGTCCACCCGGAAGACCTAGGAATTGCGCATGCCCATTACGACCACAGCCTGGCACAGCAGGACATCAACATCATTTTTCCCATCCAGCGCTTTGTCGAACTGGAAAAGGAGGGCGTTATCGGCAAGGTGCCGGATACGCTCTACAGTTTCAGCTATGTCAACGACGTAGTGACCCTGGTTAAAAAAACGCTGCCGGATTTCATTGCCCGGATCAAGGCTGCAGGTGTCGATGTTCTCCTCCTGGTGCCGGTCTGACCCAAGTGCCATCAGACCGTGGGTCTGATCCAACGGACGGCCGAGGCCGCGGGTATCGTCACCATCTCTATGGGCAATGAGGCCGGGCGCATGGCTCATATCAAACCGCCGCGGGCCCTGCTCGTTAAATTCGCACGGGGCAGCATGTTCGGCGAGCCGGGCAATGTCAAACGCCAGCGGCGCATCATTATGGATGCACTCGAAGCCTTAAGGACCATGACCGAACCGGGCACGATTCAGGCGCTGCCTTATCAATGGAAGCGGTAGATTTTTCTCTGATGCCTGCCTTTCAAGGGCTGCGGCGCGTGTAAAATTCAGGCAATGCCTCGCGGCCGCACCTTCGCTGTGGGCTGCGCCTGAAGGGGATCGTCCGGCCAATAGTGCTTGGGATAGCGCCCTTTCAGTTCTTTTTTCACGTCGGGGTAGCCGGTCTGCCAGAAGCCCGCCAGATCACGGGTGATTTGTACCGGCCGCCCGGCCGGTGAAAGTAAATGTATCAGCAACGGCTGACGGCCGCCGGCCACCGCCGGCGTTTTGACAAGACCGAACATCTCCTGCAAACGTACGGCCAGCACGGGAATGCCACTCGAGTAGTCAATGGGAATCCGCGACCCGCTCGGCACCGTCAGGTGCGTGGGGGCCAATTCATCGAGCAGTTTATGCTGCCGATAGGCCAGCATACTGAACAGCGCTTTTTTTAAGTCGATCCGCGCCAGATCGCGCAGCCGGGTTATTCCGGTCAGGTAAGGGGCCAGCCATTGGGGCAGGTTTTTTACAAGACCATCATCCGAAACATCCGGCCACTGCTGCTGATCTTCGGCAAACCGCCGCAAAAAACAAACCCGCTGCTGCCATTGCCGCAGTGCCCGGGTCCACGGCAAGCATTCGAGACCCTGCTGCTGGATGCCCGTGAGCAGCGCCGCCAGAATCTGCTGCGGGTCGGGAGACGCAAGCGGATCGCTGCGCAATGTCAGCGCGTCTAATTTTAGATCGCACCGTGCGGCAACAATCCGGCTCTGCTGATCCCACTCAACTGCTTCCACCCGGTGGATCCGATCCGCGAACTGCTCCATGAGAATATCGATGCTGCTCGCCGCGGCTCTGTAAATTCGAGCATTGCGGCGATCACCGTCCAGTTCTACCGCAATCAGAAATTGCCCGGCCGCCAGGGCCTCAACGGGGTCAAGATAAGCCCCCCGGCCATTGGCCAGCAAAAATCTGCCCCGCCCATCTGCACGACGGCGGGCTATCCGCTCCGGATAAGCCCAGGCCAACAAACGGCCGATGGATGCGGCCTCATTTGCACCACGGTTGCAGCCCAGGCGCCTGCGCAAATGATCTGCCGCGCGGAGCACCCGGCGTGCGGCGGAAAAATCAACGGTGGCGCCCGGATAGACAGCTGGTTGTTTTTTGCGCAAGGCCTGCAGCAGATCCAGCCGAATGCGCATGTCGGCATCGGACCGTCCGGGTTCGAAACGGACCACATCCCGTTCGCTGAGTAAGGCTGCCAGATCACATGCGACGCCCCCCTGACCTCGGCTGTCCGCAGCCACCAGCATGTGGGCCAACCTTGGGTGCAGCGGCAAGGCCGCCATCTGGCGCCCGTGATCGGTAGCCCGGGCATCGGCATCCAGCGCTTCAAGGGACCGGAGTAGACGGCGGGCGCTGTCAAAAGTGCCCGGAGGCGGCGGATCAAGCCAGCGCAATCGGTAGGGGTCATCCACACCCCAGATAGACAATTCCAGCGCCAGGCCGGCCAGGTCGGCCTCGAGAATTTCGGGCCGTTGGGCGGCGGGTAGGGTGTAGTGAATTCTGCGGGACCACAGACGCAGACAAACACCCGGACCGGTTCGCCCGGCCCGCCCTCGCCGCTGGTCAGCCGAAGAACGCGATACCGGCAGCGTGATCAGGCGGGTCAGCCCGCTGCGCACATCAAAACGTGGGACTCGCTGCAGGCCGCTGTCCACCACCACCCGGATGCCCTCAATGGTCAAACTGGTTTCAGCAATGGATGTGGCCAAAACTATTTTGCGCCTGCCGTCGGACGGCGGTGCAATAGCCCGGTCCTGATCGCTGCGTGACAGGTTCCCGAAAAGTGGGGCGATGATCCACTCCGGGCCCGGCAGGGCTGCCTCCAGCAACCCTGCCACCTGACGAATTTCCGATGCACCGGGTAAAAACACCAGGACACTGCCCGACTCATTGCGGGCAGCGGACAGCACCGCTTCGCACAGGGCTTCGCCGGAAAAGACGGGCGTGTGGCGGCCCACATAGCGGGTGTCAACCGGAAATGCTTTGCCAGGACATGCAATTACCGGGGCGCCACCCAGCATTGCCGCCAGCGGTTCGGTTTCAATGGTGGCGGACATGATCAGCAGCCGCAAGTTTTTGTTCAGCACGCCCTGCATGTCAAGACACAGGGCTAATCCCAGATCGGCATCCAGGCTGCGCTCATGAAACTCATCAAAAATTACCAACCCGACTCCTTCCAGAGAGGGATCAGTTTGCAGCATTCGCGTCAACACCCCTTCAGTGACCACTTCGATGCGGGTTGCGGCACTGACACGGCTGTCCAGGCGGATCCGGTAGCCGACCGTCTGCCCGACTTTTTCCTTAAGAAGGTCGGCCATGCGCAGGGCAGCAGCCCGGGCGGCCAGCCGACGGGGTGCCAGCAGTATGATCTTGCGGCCCTCAAGCCAGAATGCCTTGAGCAGGTGCAGGGGAATGCAGGTTGTCTTGCCGGCCCCGGGCGGGGCCTGCAGCACGGCACAGGCGTTTTTTGCCAGAGTATTGTGCAAATCCCCAAGGACGGCTTCGACGGGAAGGCCGCGCAGCAGGATATCTGAATTCAAATGTTTCACTTTAGACGGTACAACTTTTCGGAACCGTATCTTCTTTAATTATAGGTAATGGAATATGCAAATACCATAATTGAGCGCAAAAAATCAATTTGACATTAAGGCCTGCTTTCGTTATCGATGATTGTTGTTTCCGTTTTCTTGAGTCTTCACATGTTCGGCTGCAGCTGAAGCCGATACCCAATTAGCCATTTTCGACTGATCCGCACTGAAAAGCAAGGTCTTCACTTTATGAAACCGCATCAATATTGTTGACACTTCAGTGCGATCTATTTAATGTGGATGGATTCCGATGATCCTATCCGCCGCGAGCCTATAACAACCCAATTTCCCAGGATGATGTTCATGAACAAGCGTATTGAAAGTCTGCGAAAACGCTATGTGGAAAGCGGACGCAAAGTCGATATCGAAAGGGCCGTTATTATCACGGAGGCCTATAAAAAAAATGAGGATAAACCGCCGGTTATCGCGAAGGCGCTGGCTTTGAAAGCCATTTTCTCTCAAATGAGCATCGCGGTTCGAGAAGACGAACTGATTGTCGGCAACCTGACAAAAGACGAAAAAGGAACTCCGCTTTTTCCTGAATACGCCGTAGGGTGGATCTTAAGATCCATGGACACCTTCCCCACCCGCAAAGGGGATCGGTTTCAGATCACGCCGGAACAAAAACAGACCCTCAGAGAGATACTCCCTTACTGGAAGGGAAAATCATTGAGAGACAAAATCAAGGGTGCGCTGCCGGATTTTCTAAAGGAAATGCTTGAGTTCGGAATATTCGCAAATGAAAATTTCACCATGTCGGGCCCCGGACATCTGGTGCCGGATCATGAACGGATTCTAAAACTCGGTCTTGCCCGGATTCGGGACGATTGCCATCGGCAGCTGGAAGCCCTTGACCGTTCGGCCCCGGCGTATATCGACCAGGCCAACCTGTATCTTGCCGCTGCGATGGCCTGCGATGCGATCATGCACTGGGCCCTGCGGTATGCCCGCGAAGCGGAACGCCAGGCCGAAACCGAGACCGATCCGGTGCGGCGCCGGGAATTGTTGAAGATAGCGGCAAATTGCAGACGGGTGCCGGCCGAGCCGGCGCAAAGTTTCTGGGAAGCCCTGCAGTGTGTTTATTTCATCCAGATCGCCATCCAAATCGAGGCCAATGGACTTTCCATCTCATTGGGTCGCCCGGATCAGTTCCTCTACCCCTATTACAGACAGGATATGGATAGCGGTGAATTGGATCGGGAGCGTTTATTCGAACTGATCGAAACATTCTACCTGAAATTGAGTGAAACCGATAAAATCTACTCCAATGAGGCCACCCGGTTCCTGCAGGGACCGGGTCATGGCCAGACCTTTACCCTGGGAGGTGTCACCCGCAACGGTCAGGATGCCACCAATGAACTGTCCCACATCTTTTTGGAAGCGGATCGCCACATCCGGCTGGTGCAGCCCGACATCGCCATTCGTGTTCACCAGACCATGTCCGAAGCCTTTCTTCAGAAAGCAGCCGTCAACATTCGCGAAGGGCTGACCAAACCCAAATTTATGAATGATGAAGTGGTCATACAATCCATGCTCGACATCGGAATGCCGCTGCAGGCTGCGCGGGACTGGGGGGCGCTCGGCTGCAGCGAGCCGGTCATATGCGGCAAAACCGACAGCTGGGGAAATGCCGGGCAGATAAATCTAGCCAAGTGTTTGGAACTTGCCCTCAATGACGGAAAATGTATGCTGACGGATCAACAGATGGGACCGCGGACGGGAGACCCCGAGACATTTGACCGGTTTGAAGATCTACTCGAAGCCTTTCGAAAACAAGTCCGGTATTTTGTCGAATATCTCGTTTTGTACGATAATATCATCGATCAGTACCATGCGGCCGTGATGCCGGTTCCGATCCTCTCGGTTGTCGTGGGTGGTTGCCTGGAAAAGGGGCTTGAATTCAATCGGGGAGGGGCAAAATACAACACCTCGTCGCCGGTGGGCGTCGGCCCGATTACCGCAGGAGATTCGCTGGCAGCCGTTAAGAAGCTGGTGTTCGACGAAAAAGTGCTCGATATGAAAAAGCTCCTGCACGCGCTCAAGCACAACTTTGAGGACCAGGAAATCCTGAGGCTGATGCTCGTCAGCAAAGCCCCCAAGTTCGGAAACGACGACGATTTTGTGGACAGCCTCTGCAATGAAGTGGCCTGCGTGTTCTGCGACGAATTGCGCAAGTACACCAACCCCAGAAAGGGACCCTACATCGGCGCCCTGTATTACCTCACGGCTAATATCCCCTTCGGCTACCGCACTGCCGCGACGCCGGATGGCCGAAAAGCCGGCGAGCCTTTAAATGACGGCGGAATTTCGCCGGTCCACGGCAGGGATAAATTGGGCGCCACGGCAGTTGCCAAGTCGGTCGGCAAACTGGACCAGCAGCGTATACCCCACGGCACCATTTTGAACCAGCGCTTTCACCCGTCGGTATTTGACGGCGAGGACAAGCTGCGCATGTTTACCCGGTATATACGGACATTCATGGA
>CAYTBC010000059.1:0-23311 GCA_964435765.1 uncultured Desulfosarcina sp. | reverse complement strand
TGAAAAAGAAATTTTTCTGGGATCAGGCCAAGACCATCAACCGCCACTGGCTGGCCGTCAACATGAACTGTGAGGCCTATCTGGGCTTCAACGCCTTTAATACCAAAAAGATCACCGGCCGGGATGTAATCGATTTCATCGAATTCCGCAGGCGCCAAGCCAGAGGCGATGCCTTTGATATCGAGTTTATGGCGGCGGTTTTAGCCAAGCCTCAGAAATAGTGATTGGTTATTGGTTCCGCTTTGCCACATTGTCAAAAACGAATCAACCAATTCTGAACGGAGGATATATGCTTTTAGAAGGAAAAAATGCGTTGGTCACCGGCGGGTCCCAGGGGATCGGGGCGGCCGCATCCCTTGAACTGGCGCGCGAAGGCGCCAATATCTGCCTGACTTATCGCAAGCACGAAGAAGAAGCCAAAAAATACGCAGCCGAAATACAGC
Organism: uncultured Desulfosarcina sp.; assembly: GCA_964435765.1. Lineage (GTDB taxonomy): Bacteria > Desulfobacterota > Desulfobacteria > Desulfobacterales > JAFDCJ01 > JAFDCJ01. Next base: position 22,868 of record CAYTBC010000059.1, on the reverse strand, counting down.
AAATGGGGCGCAAAGCCCTGGCGGTTCAGTGCGATATTTCCTCTTTTGCCGAGGCCGAACGGGTGGTCAAAGCCGCCCTGAATGAATTCGGCCGTCTTGACATCCTGGTCAACAACGCCGGCATGAACTGGGACGGGGTGTCCTGGAAAATGACAGAAGAGCAATGGGACCGCGTCATAGCGGTCAATCTTAAGGGGTATTTCAATTTCACCCGTCAGGTCGCTCCCCTGTTTAAGGACCAGAAATACGGCAAAATTGTCAATATCACATCCATAAACGGCTTGCGCGGCAAATTCGGCCAAACCAATTACTCGGCCTCCAAGGCCGGGATCGTCGGCTTTACCAAAGCGCTGGCCAAAGAGTTGGGCGCTTTCGGCGTAAACGTCAATGCCGTCGCCCCCGGCCTGATTGAGACCGCCATGCTGAAGGAATCAGAGGCCCGCGATAAAATAATCGATCTGGCCATGGCCGAAAGCGCCCTCAAACGGGTTGGACAACCCGAAGACCTGGCTAATCTGGTTGCATTTCTGGCCTCCGATAAAGCCAAACACATCACCGGGGAGATTATCAAGATAGATGGAGGACAATACATTTAAATAAATTCGAATATCGAATTCGGATTTAGTGCTTCGGATTTATTGTGTTGATCAATAAATAGGCCTTATATCCAAAGAAGCTTAATTAGGAGACTATAGATGGGTAAAGTAGCAATCATCGGTGTCGGACAGAGTACCTTTGTGCGGTCGTATCCCGGCTCAATCCGGGAGCTTGCCTTCGAGGGATTTAAGGAAGCCATGGGGGATGCCCGGATTACGGCCCAAGATATCGGTGCCTCTGTTATCTGCTCGGCACCCGAATATGACAAACAACGGTCGCCGGCAGGCGTATTTGCCGAGTATCTCGGCCTTAACCCGCAGCCCACTTTCTATGTGGAAAGCCTGTGCTCATCGAGCAGTATGGGGGTGAGGCTGGCCTATTCATTGGTTAAATCGGGACTTCACGAAATCGTGGCCGTTATCGGGTTTCAGAAAATGTCCGAAATTTCATCCTCCGAGTCCCAGGAAAGAATGGGCCGCGGGGCCGACATCCAGTGGGAAAGCCCGTTCGGCACTATGATGCCGGCTTACTATGCCATGTATGCCCGCGCGCATATGGCAAAATACGGCACCAGTCCCGATGACCTGGCCCGCATCCGGGTCAAAGCCGCCACCTACGGTCAGTTAAACGAAAAGGCCGTCTACCGCAAACCGGTCACTTTTGAGATGTTCACCGATCCCGCCAACCGCATGGCCGGCCCGGTGGCCAGCCCCCTGCGGGTTGGGGATTGCTGTGCCAATGCCGACGGCAGCTCCTGCATCATTGTCGCCGGCGAAGAGAAAGCCAAGGAATTCAGCCAAAAACCGGTCTGGATCCTTGGCCTGGGCGCCGCCTCAACCAGCGTCAACCTGGCGGGCAGAGAATTGTTTACCGGGTTGACCGTGGCGCAGCAGGCCGCCAAACAGGCCTATGACATGGCGGGTGTCTCCGCTAAAGACATCGATGTCGCCGAAGTCCACGATTGTTTCACCATCGCGGAAATGATGGCCTACGAGGACCTCGGCTTTGCCAAACCCGGTGAAGGCAAAGATCTGATAAAGAGCAAAGCGACATACAAGGAAGGCAGCATTCCGGTCAATGTGGACGGCGGTCTCTTGTCCAAAGGCCATCCCATCGGAGCCACCGGCGGATCTCAGATCAGAACCATCGTATTGCAGTTGAGAGGCGAAGCCGGCGACATCCAGGTCGACAACCCTCAGATAGGCCTAGTCCACAATATAGGCGGCGTGGGCTTGTACGGGAATGTCACTATATTAGGAAGGTGATAGCGTTATTTGAATTTTAAAAATTGAATCCATTCATTTTAACGTTTGGACATACACAACATTTTTCAGTTATCAGGGAGTTAACCGATGAGTAAAACCAATGATATAGATGACAGATTTAAAAAATTCGGGACGGTCAGCTTTACTTCCATCACCAAGACCAATGACTTCATTGACTACCTGGAAAAGGGCAAGGTTATGGGAACGCGCTGCAAGGATTGCGGTCTGGTTTTCTTTCCGCCCCGCTCGGACTGCTATCAATGTCTGGCCGGCAATATGGAATGGTTCGAAGTTAGCGGTGCCGGCAAACTGGTCACATACAGCAAGCTGGAATATGCACCCATCGGTTTCCAGGACGATGTCCCCTATTGCATCGCCCTTCTGGACTACGGCGATTTTAAGGTCTTCGGCCGGATCGATCGCAATCTGCCGGAAGAAGAAATAAGAGTGGGAATGGAGATGAAGACCGCTGCCAACACCCTGTCCAACGGGCAGTTGAACTATGTGTTTCAAAAGTTGTAAAAAATTCTACTCACACAGAGCCCGCTGAGGCACAGAGCATGAGCCGGGCATTTTGCAAATCACGGCTTCTATCTCTGCGATCTCTGCGAACTCCGCGGTTTACCGACTAAAAAGGATAATAGCTGATGACCGAACTCAAGAATCTCAAATTTGAAATGGCCGACGGCGTCGCCCGGATTACGCTGAATCGCCCCAAGTTCAACATGATGAACATCGAAATGATGAACGAGCTCAACGGCCGGCTTGAGGTCCTGCTCAACGATGACGATCTCAAATGTGTGGTGATCTCCGCTGAAGGCAAGCACTTTTGCACCGGCGTGGAAGTGGCCGATCACAAGCCTGAAAACGTCGACGATATGATTGCCACCTTCAACCGTATCTTTGAGCTCACCGAGCAACTGGAAGTGCCGATCGTTGCCGTGGTCCAGGGCTACTGTCTGGGCGGAGGCATGGAGCTGGCGATTGCCTGCGATGTCATCGTAGCGGGCAAAGGCGCGCTGTTCGGGCAGCCGGAGATCAAAGTTGGATTTTTCCCGCCCTACGCGGCCATGCGGCTGCCCGTGCTGGTCGGACCCGCCAAGGCGGTCGAAATCTGTACCACGGGAAAATTTTATAAAGCTGAAGAAGCGCAAAGGATAGGCATGATTGCCCATGTGGCCGAAGACGATCAACTCGGTGAAGCCGCCGGGCAGATCGTCAAGGAAATCCAGGCCAACAGCCCGTTGATCATTCGATTGAACAAGAGAGCCGTCAAGCAGCATTTGGGTCTGAATTTTAAAGCGGCCTTAGCAGGTGTCAGCGACCTGTTTCTGAACACCCTGATGAAAACCGAAGACACGCTGGAGGGCATCGCCAGCTACGAAGAAAAGCGCAAACCGGTGTGGAAGAACAAGTAGAATCGGGTATTGAATATTCAATCTTCAATCTTTACGGGAGTTCCTATGTCGCAGATCAATAAAATTGCCGTTATCGGCGCCGGAAACATGGGCAGCGGCATCGCCCAGAAAATGGCCCAGGAAGGGCTCAATGTCGTGATGGTCGACCTCAAGGACGAATATGTCCAGCGCGGCCTTGGAATTATCAGGCAGATGTTGGACGAAGGTGTCGCGCGCCGGATATTTAAGCCCGAACAGGTCGCAGACATTCTATCCCGCATTCACGCCACCTCAGACTTTACGGCTGCCGCCGATGCGGACCTGGTCATCGAAGCGGTTTTTGAAGACAAGCAGGTCAAAGCGGATCTGTTTAAAAAACTGGATCAGGTTTGTTCGGACAAGACGATCCTGGCCACCAACACCTCCAGCTTTTTTGTGCATGAATTCGCCCGACAGACATCACGCCCGGACCGCTTTATCGGCCTGCATTATTTTTACCACCCGGCCAAAAACCGCCTGCTGGAAGTCATTCCCCACGAGACCACCAGCACCGCTACACTTGAGAAATCCCTGCTGGCGGCCAAGCTGCACGGCAAAACGGCCATCGTCGTCAAGGATGCCCCCGGTTTTGCCGTCAACCGCTTCTTTGTGCCGTTCCTCAACGAGGCCGCCCGCATGCTGCAAGAAAAGATGGCCAACGTTGCAACCATTGAAACTGCGGCCAAACAGGCGTTTAAGATCGGCATGGGCCCCTTCGAACTGATGAACGTAACCGGCATCCCCATTGCGGTGCACGCATCAACCACCCTGGGCAACGAACTTGGCCCGTTTTATGCCACCGCCGATATTCTCAAGGCCCAGATGGACAAAAGGGAGAACTGGGATTTGGCGGGCGATATCGATGAGTCCAAAATTCCGGCGATCATCGAACGGTTTTACGGCGCCTGCCTGGGGGTGGCCGCCGCCCTGGTCGACGAAGGCGTTGCCTCCATCGAGGACACCGATCGGGGTGCTAAGATCGGATTGCGCTGGATCATGGGGCCGTTTGAAATCATGAATCAAATCGGGGTGGAGCGAACCTTCGCGGCCGTCGCAGCGATCACCGAAAAATACCCGGATTTTAAGATGCCGCGAATTCTGGCCCGCCAGAAAGAGCTCGGCCGCCCATTTGACTTCAAATTCGTCGATCTGGATATCAAAGGCGACATTGCCTATATCACCATCAATCGTCCCGAAGCGATGAACGCCTTAAACGAGACGGTCGTCGCCCAGCTGGATCAGCGCTTTACAGAGGCTGAGCAAAACCCGGCCGTCAAAGCGATTGTGTTCCAGGGGGCCGGCAAGGCCTTTGTTGCCGGGGCGGACATCAAATACTTCATTGACAAGATCAAGACCGATCGGATCGCCGACATTGTCGCCTTCACGCGCAAAGGCCACGAGCTGTTTCTGCGAATCGAAAATTCCGCCAAACTCACCATTGCATTGCTGGACGGTTTGTCCCTGGGCGGCGGAAGTGAACTAGCACTCGCATGTCAGGCGGTGATTGCCACACCGGGCGGTTCTCTGGGTTTTACGGAAACGGGAATTGGAATTTATCCCGGCCTTGGCGGCATGCTTCGATTGGCGCGCTTCACCGGGCCGGAACTTGCCAAATACTACGTTTTGCTCGGCACACCCATCAGCGCCGCAGATGCGAAGGCCCTCGGAATTGTCACCAAACTAGTCGATCCTGCGGAAGTGGATACGGCCATTGAAGTGCTCGCAGCGGGAGGGAAAACCGACAAATATCAACCCCGTGATCTGCCGGAATATTTGAAACCTCTATCCCGAGTGTGCAGCCGAGAAAATGTTAACCGCCTGCTTTCAGGAAATCCGCCGCAAGGGGTACCTGATGAAATCGCCACCAGAGCTGCCAAGTTTGTTGGATATAAGGCACCGATTGCCCTCCGAATAGCCAATGAAATCATTGATCGGCAGGTCGGCCTGTCCATGGAGGACGCCATCGAAGTGGAGCTTGGGCGACTGCAGGATATTTTCTCCAGCCAGGATGCGCTGCTGGGGCTGTCGAACATCGGTAAACGCGTTGAATTTAAAGGTGCATGATACCTCCAGGGTGGAGAACCAAAAAAAAATAAAACCACGAAGATCACGAAGAGCAATAAGACGAAATAGATTTGCTGACTGTTCGATTCTTCTTATGCTTCGTGCCTTGGTGATAAAACAAGTTTTTTGTTAAAACAATAACCACAGTTCTGTGAGGGCGAGGATAAACCTCGCCCCTACCCAATAGATTATCTAACGTATCGTAGGGGCGGGCTTTACGCCCGCCCGGACTGGGTGCAAGAACATGGAAATCGCTCAGTTTAGGAATAAGTCACATTGAAGAGACGTAAGACTCCCGAGGAAAAACTGATTCAGGAAGGCTGGCAAAAGCAGGCGACTTACGACGATCCGCGGCTTTCGGAAATGGTGGAGATGTATGCCGAGATCGGTCTGGAAGTCCACCTGGAGCCGTTTGATGCCGCCAACGAAGACGGCTGCACCGGCTGTCTGCAGTTGTCTCCCGATCAGTTCAAGACTATCTATACTCGCAAGAAAACCATTTCCGAGTGAAGCGTTTGAGGAAATTGGTGCTTGTGATATTATTATTGGAGAATGACTAAAATTTAAAATGCCTAAACTGACTAAAATTGCGGAATTCTATCTGTATTTAAAAATTAAACATATAATTTTATTCAAGGAAGAAAATTATGCACAAATTACTAACCGACAACCCAGGTGAAAAGATGCTGCTGCTGGGCAATGAGGCCATTGCCCGCGGTGCAATCGAAGCAGGAGTGGCTTTTACCAGTACCTATCCGGGAACTCCGTCTTCGGAAATTTCAACCAACTTCTTCCAGATGGCACGGGAAAGTGACCTGTATTTCGAATACTGCACCAACGAGAAAATTGCCATGGAAGTGGCCGCCGCCGCCGCCAATTCAGGCGTTCGCAGCATGTGCGTCATGAAGCACGTGGGCGTCAATGTGGCCGCCGATGCTCTGATGACGCTGGCTTACGTGGGGGTTAAGGCCGGCATGGTGATCCTTTCAGCCGACGACCCCTTCATGTTCTCCAGCCAGAACGAGCAGGACAACCGCTATTATGCCAAGCTGTCGGGACTTCCCATGCTGGAGCCGTCATCGGTGGAAGAAGCCAAAGAGCTGCTGCCCTATGCGTTCGACTTGTCGGAAAAACTCCAGGAACCGGTGCTTTTCAGAACCACCACCCGCATTAATCATTCCAGCGGCGTCGTAACGCTGGGCGAAATTAAAAAACCCAAAACCAGGGGCAATTTTACCAAAGATCCGCTCAACCTGGTGGTGGTTCCGGCTGTCGCCCGCAAATTACATGTCAAACTTCTTAAAAACTATGACAGCGCCCGGGAACTGGCCGAAACATCCGCATACAATTTCACCACCGGCAGCGGAACGTGGGGCGTCATCTGCAACGGGGTCAGCTACAATTATGTCATTGATGCGGTCAAGGACCTGGGTATCGAAAATCAGGTCAAGGTCTTGCGCCTGGGATTTTCGCACCCCCTGCCGCCGACCCTGATTAAAGGTTTTTTAAAGGGATGCGAAAAAGTCCTGATGGTGGAGGAAGGCGAGCCCTACATGGAAGAGGCGGTCAAAGCCTTCGCGCAGGAAGCGGGCCTGATGCTGCCCATCAAGGGCAAGACCGACGGCTTGTTTACGCGCCTGTATGAGTACGATCCGGCCCAGGTCAAGCAGTGCATCGCCAAATATTTCGGCCTGCCGTATACCCCGCCCAAGGTTCCGGATCTTTCGGATGTCCCGCCGGTTCCCCAGCGGCCACCCACATTGTGCGCGGGATGTTCGCACCGCGCCACCTATCACGAGGTTAAAAAAGCCACCGAAGGCATGGAGACCATATTCCCATCGGACATCGGCTGCTACACCCTGGGACTGCTGCCGCCGCTTTCGGCTGCTGATTTTCTCATTTGCATGGGTTCCTCGGTCGGCACGGCGGGTGGATTCTCCAAGGTTAACGACAAGAAGGTTGTCGCCTTTATCGGTGACTCGACTTTTTTCCACTCCGGCATTCCCGGTCTGATTAACGCCGTGTACAACAATCACAACTTCACCCTGGTTATATTAGACAACGGCACCACGGCCATGACCGGGCACCAGCCGAATCCGGGTGTCGACATGACCAAGCTGAACATGGAGGGGTACGGCAAAGTTTCGATCGAGGCTGTGGTCAGGGCCATCGGGGTTAAACACGTGGCGGTGGTCAAACCCTACAAGGTCAATAAAAGCATTGAATCCATCAAAGAGGCCATCAGCTTCAAAGGGGTCTCGGTCATCATATCGGAAGAAACCTGCGCGCTGTACGCCAACGCCCTCAAACTGCCCCGGCGCAAACCGTTTCATGTCAGCGACAAATGTAAAAATCACAAGGATTGCATTAATTCACTGGCCTGCCCGGCATTTTACATCTGGAACGACCGCGTAAAGATCGATGCCAATCTGTGCACCGGCTGTGCGGTCTGTGCCCAAATTTGTCCGGAAAATGCAATTCGCCCGGTAAAATCAGAGGCCGAAAGACAGGGGCACTGATGGAAAATGGGTTGAGAGGTTCTGAGGTTCAAGGTTCAGGGTTCAGAGTTGCAAAGCTGAACTACTTGACCAAGCTGATAGCTCAAAGCTGAAAGCTCAAAGCGTAAAGTTAGTGGTTGATAAAGTTGAATGGTTGATTAAAAGGTAGGAAGGAATCATTAAACTCAATAATTTTAATCAACTCAAATATCATAACGATCAAAACGAACAACAGGAAAAAAATACTATTTTTTCCGGTTGTAACCTGTTCAGCAACTTAGTCAATCAATGTAACATTTAACGATCCAAATGATCATTACGACACAATAGGAAAAAATAATGGAAACAAAACGATTAGTCATTGTGGCTGTTGGGGGTCAGGGCAACCTGCTGGCTTCCAGTGTGCTGGGTGAGGCGGCGCTGCTCTCAGAAATTCCGCTGCATATGAGTGAAATTCACGGCATGGCCCAAAGGGGCGGCGTGGTCGAATCTTCCCTGGTGTTCGGCGACGCCAGAAGCACCATCATATCCGACGGGGAGGCCAACATCCTGGTTGGTTTTGAACCCGCCGAAACATTGAGAGCCCTGAGTAAATGCAACGCCGGCAGCGTGGTGATTACCAATCTCGCCCCCCTGATGCCGTTTACGGTCAACATCGGCCAGGGTGTTTATCCGGATCTCAAACAACTGCAGGAGTTGATTCGAAACAAGACATCCAGGCTGATTGCTTTTAACGCCGCGTCGCTGGCCAAAGAAGCCGGCAATCCCCTTTCGGTTAATATGGTTTTGCTCGGAGCTTTGATCCAGACAGGCGTTTTACCGCTGTCGGTTGAACAGGTCAAGGAGGCTATGAAAACCAAAACCAAAAAAGCGTTTTTGGACTCCAATCTCAAGGCGTTTGATCTTGGGTATGCGGCGGCTGAGTCCGCTTCAATCTGAAATATTCAATTCATTGAAGGGGGGCTAAATATGAGCGACAAACCTGAGTTTAATCCCCGGAAATTTGCTGTGATCGGCGCCGGACCGGTCGGTTGCATCGTCGCCGCTTTTCTGGCCAAGGGAGGTTATGAGGTCACCCTTTGCGACGTAATACCCGATTTATTAGATCCGGCCCTGGACCGCGGAATCATCATCGAAGGCGCCGAAAACATTCAGCAAAAAGTTTCCGGCACCCTGACGAACATCGATGAATTGGCCGCCGTCAAACCGGATGTCATCATTATCACCGTTAAAGCCAATGCGCTGCCGCTGATAGCTTCCGCCATCGAAGGTTTTTACCGGGATGGATTGTATGTTGTCAGCTGGCAGAACGGGATTGACACGGAATTGGAGCTGTCCAAGGTCCTGGGCCAGGCGCCCGTCAGCCGGGCCGTGGTCAACTATGGCTGCGGTTTAGTCGGGCCCGCCCATGTGCGGATGCCGTTTCATCATCCGCCTCACTACATCCAGGAGCTTGACCCCGCCTCCCACCCGGCAATCGGTGCGATTGCCCAGGCGCTGACCAACTGCGGCCTGCAGACCGAACATACCCATGAAATCCTCGCTATGGTATGGCGCAAAGCGGTCTTGAACTCCTGCATGAATCCCGTCTGTGCCGTAACCGGGCTGACCATGTCCCGGGCGATGAATGATCCGATTGTCTATCAGACGGTTGACAACCTCGTCAAAGAATGCTTGAAAGTGGCCCGGGCCAATGAGATTAATGTGGGCTGGGACTTTTATCCGCACGCCATGGAATACATGGGCAGTGCGGGGGACCACAAACCGTCCATGCTCATGGACATCGAAGCCAATCGCCGGACTGAAATCGACTACATGAACGGCAAGTTTGTAAAATACGGCGAACGCGCCGGTGTCCCGACACCGTTTAACCAAACCCTGTGGAGCCTGGTGAAGGGGCTGGAATCGAAGTAGCCAATTAAGGCAGAGAGCAGAGCGCATAGCGTAAAAGGTTTCAGGTGTCGGGTTTCAGGTGTCGGCAGCGCCGCTGGCGGAGAAGCGGCCAGTTTGGTCCAAAAAAGAAACTGTAAAATAAATGCGAAACCACCTGGAGCTCCCCCTTTCCTAAAGGGGCCGGGGGGACATTCGATATTCTGTGGTTCGCTGTTCCGACGATACGAAGTTTCAGAAGGTATTCAGATTTCTGCAACATTAAGGCTAGTTGAGCCATGAATTCTAAACCCATATATGTCGGCGCCGATGTGGGGGCCTCGCGGACCAAAGTGGCTGTGCTTGATGCCGGCCGAAATCTTTTAGGATGGGCCGTAAAGAAGTCCGGCACGGATTTTTCCGCCACTGCTCAAATATGTTTGGAGCTTTCGCTGAAAAATGCCGGAGCCGAAATTTCTGATATTGCCAAATCGGTTTCAACCGGTTATGGACGCACCAATGTGGCCTATGCCGACGATTCCAAGACCGAGATCGGCTGTCACGCCAAGGGGTGTTATTTAAATTTTCCCTTTGCGACCACCATTATCGACATTGGGGGCCAGGACAACAAGGTCATCAAGATAGACGACAAGGGCCTGCGAACCAGCTTCAAAATGAACCGCAAGTGTGCCGCCGGCACCGGGGCGTTTCTGGAAGAGATGGCCATGCGTCTGGATATTGTTATCGATGAGATGGACGCGCTGGCCCGCCGTTCTGACAATATGGTTAAACTGGGAAGCTTTTGCACTGTCTTTTCGGCGACCGAAGTTTTGGAGAACATCCGGCAAGGCAAAGAACTGCCCGACATCGTCAAAGGCGTATTTTATTCAATGGTCAAACGCGTGCTGGAGATGGAGTCTTTGACCGAAAAGGTGGTGATGACCGGCGGGGTTGTGGCGCACAATCCCTTCCTGGTTAAAATGACCGAGGATATCATCGGCCGCCGCATCCTGGTGCCGGACCACCCTCAGCTAACCGGCGCCATTGGAGCCGCCTTGTATGCGATGAAGGCATGAGAGAAAGGATAAAGGACAAAGGTTAAAGGTGGAAGGTAGAGGGCAGAGGGTAGAAGGTGGTGGGTTTCAGTTGTTCGTTCAGCCCCTGGCCGCCGAACTTATAAAAGTTTAAAGATATTATCTTAGGCGATTGATGGTGGGAGCGGTTTTCAACCGCGATTAACTCGGTTTGGCCAACCCCGCGATCCCAAAATTTGGGACCCTCCACCTTAAGCCTAAAGTTTAAGAAAATCCCCTCTGACTCCCCTTTAAAAAAAGGGGAGGACTTCTTTCCCCCCTCCTTTTATTTGCAAAGGGGAAAACCGTCACATCCCCCTTTTAAATGGGGGATCGAGGGGGAGTTCTACTTCCCCCTTTTCTAAAGGGGGATCGAGGGGGATTTAAAAAAATGGTCAATATAAGAACGAGCACTTGGATCCAGCATGATTGACGATAAAAAAGCAACCCGCAAAAAACTGAAATCTACTGGTGCCGTCAGCAAATTCATGGCGGATTATTACTACGAACTCAACGCGGCTTCCGAATCCGGAAATCCCAAAATTGCCTGGTGCACCAGTGTCGGTCCGGCAGAAATATTGCGGGCCATGGGGTTTCGTGTTTATTTTCCGGAAACACATTCGGCGATGCTGGGCGCCACCCGCATGGCATCGGATCTTATTCCAGCCGCCAATGCGCTGGGCTATTCGCCGGACATCTGCTCCTATCTGACCGCCGACATCGGCGCTTTTTTAAAAGGCGTAACGCCGCTGGCCAAAGCCTATAAGGGGATTACCGCTATCCCCAAACCGGATGTTCTGGTGTTTAACACGAACCAGTGCCGCGATGTCCAAGACTGGTTTTCCTGGTACGGCCAAAAATTCGATGCGCCGGTAATGGGTGTCTATACCCACCGCAATGTCGGCAATGTCAGCGGGTCTCTGGTTGAATCCATTGCCAGGCAAATGGAGGAACTTACCGGGCCGCTGGCGAAAATTTCGGGCAGCCCTTTAAAACTCGATGAACTGAAACGGGTGGTCGCGCTGTCGCGGGAATGCTCGGAATTGTGGAAAAAAATATTGGAGACGGCTGCCAATCAACCATCTCCTCTGACCTTTTTTGATGCGGCAACCCTCATGGGGCCCGCGGTGGTCGGCCGGGGCAGCCGTCAGGCCGTGGACGTTTACCGGAATTTGCTTGCGGAACTGGAGGATCGAATCCAGCAGAAAGCGGGCGCTGTCGGCGATGAGCATTTCCGGATCTACTGGGAAGGCATGCCGGTTTGGGGCCGGCTCAGGACCCACTCCGAATTATTTGCCGGATTAAAAGCCAGCGTGCTGGCTTCGACCTACTGCAACAGCTGGATATTTTCGGCCTTGAATCCGGAAGATCCGTTCCAAAGCATGGCCCGGGCCTATACGGAACTGTTTATCGTGCGCTCCGATGAAGCCAAACAAAAATATATCGCTGATATGCTGGATTTTTATAAAATTGACGGTATCATTTACCACGATGCCAAAACGTGCCCCAACAACTCCAACTGCCGCTACGGCATGCCCCAGCGTCTTGAAAAAATTACCGGCGTCCCCAGCCTCACGATCCACGGGGATTTAAACGACCTGCGCCTGCTTTCCGACGAGCAGACCAAAACCAACGTAGAAGCATTCATCGAGCAATTGGAAGAAAGAAAGTAAAATAATCTTTAAGGTGAATACGAACTATCGACAACTTAATTATCGTCAGGTTGGCAATTAGCAAACGCAAAAATCCGAAGCACGAAATGCGAAACTCGAAACAATATCTAAATTCAAATTTTCAAATCAATAAAACATTTATCCGGGAGTCTATCGATCGAGACGAACGGTTAGAGAGTGCGGGGTCGGTTTTAAATTTTTGTCATTTTACATTCGAATTTTTTTCGGATTTCGATATTCGGATTTCGAATTTATTTTGCGGCTAACCACTCAATCGCAAAATAGTGGAGGTATCCCAATGTCCTTCTGGCTGAACTTAGGTCAAATCCAAAAATTAAACGCTAAAAAGTTCAAAGACACCGTTGCATTGATGGACAAGGACCGGTCGTTTACTTATCCGGCATTGAACAAACGGGTGAACCAATTGGCCCACAGTCTGAGCTCACTGGGGTTTCAAAAGGGAGACAAGCTCGCGGTTATCCTGGAAAACTGTATTGAGATCGTCGAGTTGTTTCTGGCTACGGCGAAAACCGGCATTATTATGGTGCCGATAAACTTCCGCCTGGCAAGCCCTGAGGTCGAATACATCGTCAACAATTCAGATGCCAAAGCCTTTGTCGTCCACGACCTGTTTGCCGACACGGTGCGCCCCATCAAGGACAAACTGAAAAATATCCTGCCGGAAAATTACGTGATGGTCGGCCAAACCGAGGAAGGCTACCGTGAATACGAAGCATTCATCAGAGACGCCGACGACGATGAGCCCGATGTCGAACTCGACGTCAAAGACACCTGGATCCTCATCTACACGTCCGGCACCACGGGCAAACCCAAAGGGGTTATCCGCTCCCACGAATCCCACATCGCTTATTATCTGCACAATGCCGTGGATTTCGGCTTCAACGAAAAGGATATCTGCCTGAACGTCATGCCGCTGTGCCACATCAACTCCATATACTTCACCTTTACCTTTCTGTACATCGGCGCATCCGCGTATATCCACCCGGCCATCGGTTTTAAACCCGATGAGATCCTCGACATCATCGAAAAGAAAAAAATTACGTTCATTTCGCTGATTCCCACCCACTACACGCTCATTTTAAACGCACCCGAAGACGCCAAAAAAAGGGATGTCAGCTCCATTCGCAAGCTGCTGTGTTCGTCTGCGCCCGGCCGCAAAAGCATGAAGCAGGCCGTCATGGAATTTTTCTCCGGAGTCGAACTTTATGAAGCCTATGGCTCCACCGAAGCCGGCATCGTCACCATTTTAAAGCCCGAATACCAGATGAACAAGCTTGGATCCATCGGCTTTGAAGCGCTCGGGTCCGATTTAATCAAAATCCTGGACGACGACGGCAACGAAGTGCCGCAGGGAGAGATCGGCGAATTGTACTCGCGCGGCCCCATGCTTTTTGACAAATATTATAAACTGCCCGACCAAACGGCTGAATCCTTTAAACAAGGCCTGTTCTCGGCCGGCGATATGGCGCGGCAGGATGAAGATGGTTTTTACTACCTGGTGGATCGCAAGAAAAATATGATCATCACCGGCGGTGAAAATGTCTACCCCAGCGAAATCGAAGAAGTCGTCGGCAGCCACGAATGTGTGCTGGATTGCGCCGTGATCGGTTTGCCGGATGAAAAATGGGGAGAAAAAGTGACGGCGGTCATTGTAAAAAAAGACGGCATCCGGCCGGAGGACATCACCGCAGAAATGATCAAAGAATGCTGCCGGGGCCAGATAGCCGGCTACAAACGCCCCAAAGAAGTGATATTTATTGAAGCCGATGAAATGCCGCGCACGCCCACCGGCAAGATACTTCACCGCAAACTCAGGGAAAAGTTTAGTAAATAAGGAGGATCGAAATGAATTACGCCAGCTACGCCGCCATCCATGCCCGCCACTTGGCCGATAAAGTATGCCTGATCGAGAGAACCCCTTCAAAGAATCTGAGACGCACCCTCACCTGGCGCCGGTTTAACGATGAAATCAACAAAGTGGCCAATTATTTATCGAAGGAACTGGGAGTCAAAGACGGTGATTTTGTCATGCACCTGCAGAACAATTCCCTGGAATGGATCATCTCCTATTATGCCATCATCAAGCTGGGTGCGGTCGTGGTGCCCCTTAATTTTCGGTTCTTGGGGCAGGATATTCTGTATGCGGCCAATATTTGCCAACCCAAGGCTTTTCTGCTGGGATCCGAATTCCTCCCGGTGGTTCAGCCGGTCCAAAAAAACTTGAAAACCGTGAAAACCTATGTTTGCGTGGGCGCAGAAGTGCCGGATGACATGATCGATTATAAAACCATGGCCGCCTACGAGGACAGTTCCGAAGCACTGGTCGATGTCGATGATCAGCACGATCTGGCCATGATGTTTACCTCCGGCACCACCGGCGATCCCAAACCGGTTCTGCACACCCATTATTCCCTGAACAACACGGCCATCGGCAACGGCATGAGCTATTTTGTAGAAAAAAATGACAACTATGTCTTTTTCCTGCCGCTGTATCACAGCGGCACCATGTTTTTGTGGGCCCCCTTTTATGCCACCGGTGCCACCGGCACGATCCTCAGGGAATTCACCAACCCCAAATGGATCATAGAAGCCATCGCGGAAGAAAAAGCCACCGATGTGCTTTTTGTGGTCCCCATTGCGATTGCCATCCTAAACGCCATTAAAAACGGCGAGATTAATCTCGATGATTACGATCTTTCAAACTGGCGTTATATGGAGATCGGAGCCCAGCCGGTGCCTTTCGATGTCATGAAACGGCTGGTAAAAACCCTGCCCTGCGGCTGCTCGAATATCTACGGCATCACCGAGGGCGGCGGCGGCGGATTGTTCAACCTTTACCCCGAAGAAGTATTGGAACGGCCCGGCTCCATCGGCAAACCCACCTTCGGCATGGATGCTAAAATCGTCGATTTTGAGGGCAACGAAGTTCAGCCCGGAGAGGTCGGCGAACTCCTGCTTAAAACCAGTCGCATGATGAAAGGCTATTATCAAAACCCGGAAATGACGGCCAAGACCCTCAAAAACAGTTGGCTGTACACCGGCGACCTGGTTAAAGCCGATCAGGAAGGCTATTACTATATTGTCGACCGCGCCAAAGACATGGTCACCAGCGGCGGAGAAAATATCTTTCCGGTCGAGATTGAAGATGCCCTGATGGACCACCCCAAGATCGACGATGTCGCCTGCATCGGCTATCCGGACGAACGGCTGGTGGAAATTGTGCTGGCCATCGTGCAGCTCAAAAAGGGCGAGACCATGACGGAAGAGGAGCTGATTGAATATTCCAAGACCAAAATGGCCACCTACAAGGTGCCGCGCAAGGTCATTTTTGATCCGGTCATGCGCAATCCCACCGGCAAACTCATGAAGCCCAAAATGCGGCAAAAATACACCGGCCGCAAGGAGGCTTTTAAGAAGTTAGACTAATACAGTCAACCGCAGAGAACGCCGAGGTCGCAGAGATTTTTGTTTACAGTATCTGACCTTAGAGGCTATTAGCAATTTTTCCTGACAGATTTTCTTTTTAGGAGAATTATATTTTTCTCTGCGTTCTCTGCGAACTCTGCGGTGAACCATTAGAATTAAGGGACGACTCCATGCTGATAACTGAAATTTTGGCCCGCAATGCCCGGGTATACGGCCATGAGGTTGCGCTGATTGAAAGAGATCCGGCCCGCAACAGCCGCAAGGAGATTACCTGGCGGGAATTTGACAACGAGGCTAACCGTGTGGCCAACACCCTGCTGGCGAAAGGAATCGGGAAAGGCGATAAAGTAGTTCACCTGATGATGAACTGCATCGAGTGGCTGCCGGCCTATTTTGGAATCCTGCGCACGGGTGCCTGGGCCGTGCCGCTGAATTTCAGATTTTCCGCCGATGATATCAAATTGTGCGCTCAAATCGCGGAAGCCAAAGCCTTTGTTTTTGGCGAGGAATTTATTGAGCGCGTCGAGCAGATCAAAGCGGCATTGGACAAAACGGTCGCCGGCTACATATTTGTCGGACCTGAAGACAAGCGACCCGCATTCGCCGAACAATACACGGATTTGTTGGCTGCCGCTTCTTCTGAAGCACCGCAAGTTGAACCCGATTTGAACGACAGTGCAGCCCTTTATTTTACGTCCGGGACCACCGGCACCCCCAAAGCGGTTCATTTAACCCACCGCAATCTGGAACATGCCTGCTATTTGGAAAACCGCCATCATAATCAAACCCATGAAGACAACTATCTGTGTATTCCCCCGCTTTATCACACCGGCGCTAAAATGCACTGGTTCGGAAATTTTATCGTCGGGGCGAAGGGTGTTCTCTTGAAGGGATTGAACCCTAAATGGATATTGGATGCAATTTCGGAAGAGCAAGTCACCAATGTATTCCTGCTCGTTCCCTGGGCTCACGACATTCTAATTGCCATTGAAAACAATGACGTAAATCTTGACGACTATAAACTGGACCAGTGGCGCCTGATGCACATTGGTGCCCAGCCGATTCCTCCCAGTTTGATCAGAAACTGGAAAAAAATGTTCCCCCACCATGACTACGACACCAATTACGGACTAACCGAATCCACCGGACCGGGATGTGTCCATCTGGGCCTGGAAAACACCCACAAAGTCGGCGCGATCGGAGTTCCGGGATTTGACTGGGAATGCCGCATTGTCGATTTCGAGGGACAGCCGATTCAGCGGGGAGAGCCCGGCGAACTGCTGGTCAGAGGTCCCGGCGTCATGCGGGAATATTACAAAAACCCGGAGGCGACCGCCGCCACCCTCAGAGACGGATGGCTGCACACCGGCGACATTGCGCGCAGGGATGAAGACGGCTTTATCTGGCTGGTCGACCGCGCCAAGGATGTCATTATCACGGGCGGCGAAAACATTTTTCCGGTCGAGATTGAAAGCCATATCATGAGCCATCCCCAAGTGCAGGATGTCGGGGTCATCGGCATGCCCGACCAACGCCTGGGTGAAATCGCGGCCGCCGTCATCAAGGCCAAACCCAATCAAACCCTGACCGAAGAAGAAATAACAAAGTTCTGTGAAGCGTTGCCCAGATACAAGCGGCCCCGCAAAATCATTTTCGGCGAAGTACCGCGCAGCCCAACCGGCAAGATTGAAAAGCCCAAACTAAGAAAAAAATACACGGGCGTAAAAGAGCGGATTACAAAATTGGAATAGGCCGGCGCGCAGTTTTTTCTTGATCTTAAGGGGCTCGCGTGGTAGTTTTGCCGACATTGGTCAAGAAGCGAAATGGCAAAAATTAGACGCAGCCGAGGAAAATCATCATGTATTCCAAATGGCCTCAGCTTTAAATCAGCAAGCTGAGGCCTTTTTATTCCATAAGGAATCCGCTGGGAAGGAATTATCGGTGACCGGCTGCTTTCCGCGCACCGATGGACAATACCGGACACAGCCCCGGCATGGCGCCGCTGATTTGAAGTGTTAGCAGCGATGTAACTATTTATAATTTATTATAAAAGGAGATTAGAATGAAGATTTATGTTGGAAATTTGTCGTACGATGTCACCGAAGAGGACTTGCGGCAGGCATTAGAACCATTCGGCCAGGTTGAGTCCGTCGCCATTATAACAGACAAGCATACCGGTCAATCAAAGGGATTTGGATTCGTGGAGATACCCTCTAAAGCAGAAGGGCAGGCTGCAATCGATGGCCTCAACGGTAAAGAGCTGAAAGGAAGAACCCTCAATGTGAATGAGGCGCGGCCTCGCACCGAAAACCGCAGTAGCGGAGGAGGATACGGCGGTGGCCGGGGCGGACAGGGCGGTGGCCGTGGTGGTTACGGTGGCGGTCGAGGTGGACAAGGTGGCGGTCGAGGTGGACAAGGTGGCGGCCGAGGTGGATATGACGGTGGCCGAGGTGGACAAGGCGGCGGCCGAGGCGGCCGTGACCGTGACAGATGAGGACCAAGGGGGATTATTTCCTCCCCCTTTTTCTAAAGGGGGACCGAGGGGGATTTCTAAAAATGGCAATCCAATCCACAAGATTGAAAATTATCAACACGTCACATTGACGATGAAAAGAATTTTGACTCATTTGAGGTGTGAACTTAATTTTTCATGAACCTTTAGCTTTCCGTTGATATCCGCCCTCTGTCAACGCAGTGCTCGAGCTCAGCTCCGTAAAACGGGATGCAAGCACGGACGGTAAAATTTAAAAGCGTAAGATAGACGAAATTAGGGGGTATCTTATGAAGAATGCTAAGTTCTTTGTCTGGATTATCCTTTTGGTCATTTCGCTGCCTTTCATGTATGGCGGATGCGTCGTGGTCTACAGCAGTGGTGACCTCAACAACGATAAAGAAAAAAATATCGATGAAACATCGGGTGGTTTTGCAGGTACTACCTCACAAGCCGCAATTACCCAAACGAATGCTGAAGCTCTTGCCGCGGGTGCTTTCGCAGGGGGCCTCACAACAAGCGGTGCAACTAATAGTTCATCCTTGAATCAAAGTTCAAATGCCGACCAACTGGATGTTTTTCGTCCGTTGAGATTCCCACTGGTTCTGGGGGATTCCCTTCGCAGGATCGATTTGGGTGCAGCACCCATCGCTTTCGGCCGATCAAACGTTACAACTGAACGTGATAATTTTGAAGGCAGCTGCGGGGGTGAGCTTAAATCCACACTAACCCTGAATTGGACATCGGGAAAATTCAGTGGAAGCCTTTTATTTGCAGATTATTGTGATGGTGGCATTATAATATCCGGACAAACGGATATCGACGGTACCATCGAGGTAATTACCGGAGATTTTAATACAGCCACCTTCTTATTCGATGACCTCTCCGACGGCTCACACACCTTAGACGGCCAGATTTCAATGGATTTTTCAGACACACCCTTCGCTGCAACATTTTCCGCCTATAGCAAAAATGAAAAAACCGGCGAGGTCTCCTGGATAAAGGACTACAGCCTCAATCTTGCCGAGTTGGCTGGTGATGTTGAAATAGAGATTTTCGGCACTTTCTACCACCCTGATAATGGTTTTGTAACCCTGTCAACGTCGGAATCCTTTATAATTCATGATGAAGATGACTGGCCGGCTTCGGGACAGCTTGTCATTAAAGGTGATGGCGATACCGAAGCCCGATTAATTGCAATCGATCAACTGCGCTACAGTATTGAAGCCGATACAAACGGCGATGGAATTTTCGATTGGGATTCGGGTATCCTCAACTGGGTTGATCTGTGATTAAAAACGATCCCTCAAAATTGCATCAATCTGCATACTTGTTTAAGAGGGGTGGGAGCAGGACCGTCTCTTTTTCCAGGTGATGCCGACCGGAGAGGAGATCCCGCGAAGGCGCATGGGCGTCAACTTAAGGACTTTTACACGGGTATTCCGGATGCAACTCAACGGGCGATGATCCGCATTAAATCGCCCAATATGTAGCGGCGGGGTTTATCCCCACCTGAACGGCGGATCATACCATTCTTCATAGCTCAAATAGCAGAGCGCCCGATAAAGACACTCACCACGGTCCGGGCGGGGATAAACCCCCGCCGCTACATTATGTCAAATCCCGATGAATTCTTCTTAAGTTGACGCGTATGCGCGCAGGTTGGAATCCATTAATTTCAGCATCTTATCTGGATTTCCCCATGTATTTGGCGGGGAATGACAAGTTTATTTGCCGGCTTGATATTGCGCAGGCAACAATTGCCGGCAGGAAATCAACCCTTTTGGGCTTTTTTAATAGGGCAGGCGCGTGTGCCTGCTGAAAGGATTCGAAGATGGAAATGAAAAAAGTGCTGGCGGGATGGAGCCATATCTGCCCCGGCTGCAACATTGGGCGCAAATATCCGGATTCCTTTATCGGCAAGAAAGTGAGGAATCACTGGCAAAAAGGCTGCACCGCGCATAACGCCTATGTTGAGGTGTACGGCAGTGACGAGCCTGCACCGAAAAAAAGCAAGGAAACCTCCGACGATAAATAAATTTGCGATTGGCCATGAGGAAGGGGTTGCCATGCACCGGAGATTTGTCATGGATGCCACTTGAACATGAGGCTTATCGCAACCTGCCCTACTGCCAAAGTACACTTTCATGCCCAAAATACAAAATAGCTTGTCGCCGCTATCATAAGCGATAAAAGGCGAAATTCCTGAGGTATACGAATTGTATCCCAAATTTGTGGTGGATAGGGATAGTGGCAAGAAATCTGTCGCCGGACACCCGTCGAATTAGAAGCAATTTTTTGAGCATATCACAAGGGGTGTACGAAAGGGATAGTCTCAATAAATCTGTAATTGAAGAGACCAACCAATGAGTATCAAAAGCAACCGCGATAATAGAGCCAGCCCGCAGCGCATATCCAGACGCGACTTTCTCAAACTAACCAGCGCGACCGCGGTCAGCCTGTTAATTGGATGCAACTCTGCCCAACGGGCTGATGATACGCTATCGCTGACCAATGGCATATTGATCGACGGAACCGGAGCCGATGCAGTACCGGATGGAGCAGTAGTGATCCGGGATGGGCGTATTGTATCCGCTGGACCGCGCACACAATTAGCAATTCCCGCTAACGCGAATATCATTGATGTTCAAGGAGGAACAATAGTACCAGGCTTTATTAACGCCCATGTTCACGCTGCCTATAGCGCGTGGACACTAAAAGCGTGGGCAAAGGGCGGTGTAACAACAGTGCGCGATCTGGGTGCCTTTGGGCCATATACACGCGCAAAGTTCGTAACCCGCGACACATTGAATGCTAATCCCAAGTGCGCGCGCCTGTTCGCCGTCGGTTCGTTTATAAACGCGGAGGGTGGCTATCCCATGGCTTACTGGGGTGGCCACGTAGTCACCGTCACCTCACCCGAGGAAGCACGACAGGCTGTAAACAAACTCATCGACGACGGTGCGGATGTGATAAAGACAGCAATGGAATCGGGCTATGCTTTTGGTCAGTCTGGATGGCCGCTGCTCTCGCCGGAGGAGGCCACTGCGCTCGTAGATACTGCGCACGAGCGGGGTAAACCTGTTACAGCGCACGTGACCAGTGCACGTGATCTGGAGCGGGCCTTGGATGCCGGTGTGGATGAAATCGCCCATATGGTCGTCGACAAGCTCTCAGAACAACTTATTTCACGCATGGTCGAGACTGGTACCCGCTGGGTACCCACGCTCGAGCTATGGCAGGGTGTGAGCCGCATATATCCCATAAGTCATGGAAGCATGGCGATAAAAAATTTAGCTCTATTCGTGGAGGCCGGAGGTGAGGTCGTATTGGGAACGGACTATGCCGGGGCACGCCAAGTAGATTTCTATTTGGGCATGCCAATCCACGAAATTGAATGGATGCAAGAAGCCGGCATGACACCTCTGCAGATCATTGTTGCCGCAACCCGGAACGGCGCCCGCTCATGCAATATAGAAAGAGAACTGGGAACACTTGAAAAAGGTAAACTGGCCGATGTCCTTGTTGTGGATGGGGACCCATTGGTAGATGTTCATGCCCTCACCAAAGCCCGCTTGATACTGCGCGAGGGCAAATCGATATAGCCTATTTCAAGTGATTGAGTCGGAAAAAGCTGCTTTTCAGAACCTGATATACCTCCAACGTATGCAAATTCAGGCCGAATCTGTGATATCGCCTATAGTATCTGTAAAAAATCAGGCCTCCCAAAAGCGGCGATACTGTAAACTTATACCTTCAAGCAGAAAATCGCATGTGCCGCGATCAAAACCAAAAATTGAGCGCCTAAAAGCCTTTGGATATACAAATTATATCCCAAATAAAAGGTGGGATTCTGGCAATCTAAATTTTCCATTTATGGAACTCAAAACCCCATTTTTTTGATTTCGAATTGACACCCAATCCCCTGATACGGTGGGGTGCGTGTATCCAAATTGTATCTGCACCAGTTGAACAAAAACTGATAGTTGTTGGTCTGGCAGGAAACCGCAAGATTTGAGTTCTCCAAATCCGATCCTGAAACCATTAAATATCACAAGGGTGCCCGAAAGGGACAGTCTCAATCTACCATTATCTGAATTTTCTTGACATTGCATTATGTTACAGAATATAGAAACGCCGTTGTATGCAATTCTGAAGTATCATCGCTCGCCTAAATCTGAGCGTCGCTATTTGCGTTGGCTTTGTGTCTTTTTTTCTGCGCTCTATCGTTCATCCTGAATCTCTTGTGAAAATTGATACCGGTCTCTCCCAAATTTTAACCCAATAATAGGGTAAAGATTCAATGGAGAACCCTCTCAAAATGTGCATACCATGCTCCTGACAGGACGTAGGTTCTGTCGGGAGCTTAAAACATTCTCAACACCATATTGGGCCAATCTAACAATCAAACAAGGAGGGCATTATGAAAAAGATCTTTATTATGTCAATTCTCAC
>CAYTBC010000058.1:0-23358 GCA_964435765.1 uncultured Desulfosarcina sp. | reverse complement strand
TCGGGGTGAAGGTTTTCGAAGATTTTACCTGGAAGCATATGCTCGACTTTTACACTTGTGCGGATTGCGGCCGGTGCTCCGACCGCTGTCCGGCCAATGCCGTCAAACGCCCCCTGTCGCCGCGATTTATTTCCATCAAGGGGCGCGATTACGCCTTTAAACACTACCCCTGGCTCGGCCGCAACGGCGGTGAACCGAAACCGTTGATCGGAACTATCTACAGTGAAGATGAAATCTGGTCCTGCACGACCTGCGGCGCCTGCGAACAGGAGTGTCCGCTTGGGATCGAATACATCGACAAAATGGTGGATTTAAGACGCGGCATGGTGGACGAGGGCTTGGTTCCGCAGTCGCTCCAGAAACCGCTCGGAGCACTCGAAAAGCGCGGCAATCCCTGGGGCAAAATGGAAAAAAAACGGGCCGACTGGGCCAAGGACCTGGCCGAGGACAGCCCCGTGAAGGTGCTGGATAAAGGCAAGACTGCCGAGACCCTTTATTTTGTAGACAGCATATCCTCCTTTGATGACCGCATGCAGGCCATCGCCCGGGCCACCGCCCGAATCCTCAACGCCGCCGGCATTGATTTCGGCATCCTGGGCAAGGGCGAAAAGGACAGCGGACACGAGGTGCGTCGCTTCGGTGAAGAAATGCTTTTCCAGGATTTAAAGGATCAAAATACGGAAGCAATTTTAAATTCAGGCGCCAGGACCATTGTGACCGCCGATCCGCACGCCTACAATGCTTTGAAAAAAGATTACCGAGATCTGCCGCCGGTGGAGCATGTCAGCCAGACGATCGTGCGAAGTCTGAAATCCGGCAAACTTCAGCTCAAAGCGGTGAAAGACGCCGGCAAATCCTATGTCTACCACGACCCATGCTACCTGGGCCGCCACAACAGCCTGTATGAGGATCCCCGGGCGGCCATTGATTCGATTCCGGGATTAAAAAGGATCGAAATGGAAGGCAACTGCCGGGACCGCTCGTTCTGCTGCGGCGGCGGCGGTCTGATGCTGTTCTATGAACCCGAAGAAGAACAGCGTATGGGGGTGCTCAGGGTCGAAATGGCCAAAAAGGCCGGGGCCAATGTGATTGTGACCGCCTGTCCCTTCTGCCTGGTGAACATCGAAGATGCCATCAAAGTCTCCGGGTTGGAGGGGGAAATGGAGGCAATTGATCTTTGTGAACTTGTTGCAGAACATCTGGTTGTCGAAAAATAATTTAAGATAGCCGAAGATAACCTGCGTAACTTGGTTTTTATTAGGTATGCGGGTACTCTTAAAATCCGAAGCACGAAATCCGAAATTCGAAACAAATTCAAAATTCGGATTTGTTTCGGATTTCGAGATTCGAATTTGGAATTTCGAATTTATGAAAGTACCATATTTCCAAAATTAATAAAGCAATAACAATTAACATGTTCGGAGGAAAAAAATGGAGATTCTAGTCTGTGTCAAAAGGGTTCCCGATACCGCCGAAAATGAGATCGAAGTTGCCGCCGACGGCAGCGATATCGAACGCGATGATCTCGTCTATTCGGTGAACGAATGGGACAACTATGCGGTCGAAGAAGCCATTCAAATCGTCGATAAAGCGGGTGGATCGGTGACGGTTGTCTCCGTGGGCGATGAAGACGCCGAAGAGGTGGTCCGAAGAGAGATGGCCATGGGCGCCAATAATGGCCTCCTGCTTTCAGATGGTGCTTTCGAAGGATCAGACGGAAAAGGGATTGCCACCCTGCTCAAAGCGGCAGTCGAGAAGGGCAACTACGATTTGATTCTCACCGGTGCCCAGGCCGACGACGGGGCCGGTCAGGTCGGCGGCATGCTGGCCGCCATGCTGGATGTTCCTTACGCTTCGGTTGTCAATACCATTGAAGTCCTGGATGACAAGAAGCTGAAGGTCGGACGGGAAATCGAAGGCGGCAATCAGGAAATGAACGAGATTGACCTTCCGTGCGTGCTTTCGATTCAGACCGGAATCAACGAGCCGCGCTATGTCGGAATTCGGGGAATCCGCAAGGTGGCTTCTGTGGAGATCCCCGTCTGGGGGGCGTCCGATCTTGGCCTTGCCGCCGATTCGGTGGGAGCGGCCGGCGCGCGGGTGAAACGGGTGGACTACTTTATGCCCGAACTCGGCGAAGGCGCGGATATCCTTGAAGGCAGCATGGATGAGGTGGCTGATAAATTGATCGAACTCTTAAAAGCCAAAGGAGGGATTAAATAATGGCCGGACAGGTTTTTGCATATATCACACACAAGGCAGGCAAGGCCGATGATACCGCAGCGGAGATGGCAACTGCGGCCGGAAAGATCTATCCGGGCTCCGTGGTCACGGCCATCGTCACCGGGTCGGGAGCCGGTCTCGATGCGGTGTGCAATGAAGCGGCGGAATTTTATAAAGAAATCTGGAAATTCGAAAACGAAGCTCTGGCTTACCCCAATGCCGAGGCCATTCGCAAGCTGCTGGTCAACGTACTACCCCAGGATGCCGTTGTGATCCTGCCCCACGACACCTTCGGCATGGATCTCGGTCCGGGACTTTCGGTCAAATTAGGTTCGGCCTTCATATCCGACGTGGTGGGTTTTGAGGAGTTGGAAGGCCACACTTTGAAAGTTATCCGGCAGGAATTCAGTGGGCAGGTCAGCACCCATACAACCTGCGACATATCCGCCGGGGCTGTCATCAACATTCGCCCGGGTATTTTCCAGGCTGAAGGGGCCGGAGGGGCCGGAGGCCGGGTAGTGGATAAGTCTGCGGAGGTGGGGGAGCTTGCAGTCGGTCGACGTTTTCTTGAAATCGTTGCGGCTGAAGTCGGCGATGTCGACATTACCAAAGAGGACGTTCTCGTATCGGTCGGACGCGGAATCGAAGATCAGGAAAATATTGAAATTGCTGAAGACCTGGCCGAGGCGATAGGTGCCGTGGTGTCATGTTCAAGGCCGATTGTGGATGCCAAATGGCTGGAAAAATCTCGTCAGGTGGGAACCTCCGGCCAGACGGTCAAGCCCAAGGTTTATCTGGCATTGGGAATCAGCGGCTCTTTTCAGCATCTGGGAGGACTTAAAGGCAATCCTTTTATCGTGGCTGTCAACAAGAACCCGAAAGCCCCCATTTTTCAGGTGGCCGATGTGGGTGTGGTTGAGGATTTGCTTGAATTTGTGCCGGTGCTGACGGATAAGATCCAGGAAAGCAAGTAATCCGTGTTATAGTTAAACGCGCCTGCCCAGCCGTCTGTTCCCGATTCGGTCCAGACGGCTTTTTTATTTCTAAAAAGTTTTATTTCTGAAGCTTTTGATTGCAAAACTGATCGTTATGATATATCTATTAATTTGTCATTTTTGGTTCCGGCTTTTTCGGGTTAGGAATTATCCTGGATGAAAAAAGGTGCGATTTTTAAAATCGTCCGCGTTATTGTCGTTTTTATAGCGGCAACCATCATCGCGGCCTCCCTCGTCATTTTACGGCCGAAAGCGGAGCGGCAGGTGCCGGTGGAAAAGGGCCGTCTGGTGGAGGTTTTTCCGGTTAGAACCGAAGATGTACAAATGATCGTGGAATCCTTTGGAACGGTGGCACCCCGTGAATCCCTCAAATTGGTGGCCCAGGTTCCCGGCTCGGTGGTCGACATCAACCCGGTTTTTAAGGAAGGCATTTATATTGAAAAGGGAACAAAGCTCATTCAGATCGATCCACGGACATACGAGCTGGAGGTGGACCGCCGCAAAGTTCAGATCAAACAATCCGAAGCCGAACTCAAACGTTTAAGCCAGGAAATGGTCAATTTGAAAACGAGGGCCAACATCGCCAAATCCGATGTCAGCCTGGCCAAGAACGAGTATGCGCGTCTGCAAAAACTCATTGCCCGCAAGGTCATCGCCCAATCCCAGCTGGATAAATCCGAACAGGCCTACCTGGCAAGCCTCGAACGTCTCCAAACGCTTGAAAATCAACTGGCCTTGATCGGCCCCCAGCATGAACAACTAATTGCCGCGCGGGACATGGCTGATGTCGTGTGCCAACAGGCAAAACTGGATCTTGAGCGCTCAGGCATCGCTGCTCCCTTTGACGGCTGGGTTCTTGAAAAGGTGGTCGAGGTGGGCCAGCATGTTAATGTGGGGCAGCTGTTAGGCAGCATTTACCGGGCCGGTGAGATGGATATCGAAGTGTTTATTCCGGCCAAAGATTTTAAATGGCTCCCGGCCGACATGGGGGCGGAAACGCCGGTTGCCGCCGATGTGATATTCAATAATTCCGACCAGGAGCATGTCTGGACGGGACGCGTGGCCCGGGTGAAAGCCAGGATGGATGAGAAAACCCGGACGCTGCCTGTGGTCATTGAGGTGGATGGGATTGATACATCCGCCCCCAAAAATGCTGTTTTTCGGCTGAGACCTGGCATGTTCGTCACCGTAAAAATTAAGGGCAAAGCGCAGTCGAACGCCTTTTTACTGCCGCGCCACGTGGTTTACCCGGGCAATATTGTTTACACCGTCGAAGACAATCAGCTGAAATTAAACGAGGTAACCATCCTGCGCAGCTATAAGGATTCAGTGATCGTCGAGGCGGGATTGTCGGATGGCGACCTGGTCGTCAAAACCCCCCTGTCCGGAGCGGTGGACGGGATGAGGGTGAGGGTGAAGGAGTGATGCGCGCTCTCGGCAAATGGTCTATTCAAAATAACGTTACCGTCAATCTCATCATGATTTTTATCATCATGGCCGGTATGTTTACGGTGATGAAGATGCGGCGGGAAATGTTTCCGCAGTTTTCACTGGACATGATTGTCGTCTCGGTTCCTTATCCCGGTTCAAGCCCCGAGGAGGTGGAAGAGGGCATCTGCATCAAGATCGAAGAGGCGATCCAGAGCATTGAAGGCATCAAGCGCCTGATATCCACCGCGCGGGAGGGACAGGGTGAGGTGCTGGCTGAGCTTGAAACCGGCGCGGATGTCCAGAAAATTCTCGATGAAATCAAGGCCGAAGTGGACCGGATCGATACCTTTCCCGAACAGGCTGAAGAACCGGTGGTCATGGAAATTATCAACCAGGACCCGACGATTTCAGTTGCTTTGTACGGGGATGTTTCCGAGAAGCGCATGCGCCGGATTGCCGAAGGAATCCGGGATCAGCTGCTGGATGCCCGAGCCGTTTCCCGGAAAGGCTCCGGTGGGTTGAAGGACATCATCGCTTCCCTGCTGCAACGCTTCCGATTCAAGAAACCGGAATCCATTACCCAAATCGATCTGGTCGGCGTGCGCGATTACGAAATATCGGTGGAAGTGTCGGAAGAAGATCTTCGCCGCTACGGGATATCATTTGATCAGGTCGTCAGTGCCGTCAAAGCCGGCAGCATCGATCTGCCGGGAGGCAAAATCAAAACCGATCAAGGTGAGATCCTAATCCGGGCCAAGGGGCAGCTTTACACCGGCCGGGAGTTTGAAAATATTCCCCTGATCACCTTAAATGATGGAACCGTGGTCCGCTTGGGGCAGGTGGCCGAGGTTATTGACGGCTTTGAGGACTTGGATATCAAGACCCGGTTCAACGGGAAACCGGCCGTCATTGTCCAGGTCAGCCGCACCAGCGAGCAGGATATCATTGAAATTGCAGATATCGCCCGCAATTATGTTGAGAATAACAAAAACACGCTGCCCGAAGACCTTGAAGTCGCCGTCTGGGGTGATATTTCAACGATGGTTGAGGACCGCATCGATCTGATGCTGCGCAACGGCATCCAGGGAATCGTGCTGGTTTTCATTACCCTGGCTCTTTTTCTAAACCTGCGCCTGGCCTTTTGGGTTGCCTTTGGAATACCCGTTGCCTTTATGGGCGCCTTCATGGTGCTGAACGGGTTTGATCAGACGATTAACATGATCTCCCTTTTCGGGTTTATCATGACCCTCGGCATCCTGGTGGACGATGCCATCATTGTGGGCGAAAATGTCTATTCGCACTACAGCCGCGGCAAATCCCCGACCGCCGCCGTGGTTGACGGTTTGGAGGAAGTCGGCGTACCGGTGGTGATGGCGGTCAGCACGACGGTGGTTGCTTTCGCGCCCCTGCTGTTTATTTCAGGCATCATGGGCAAATTCATCGCAGTGATGCCCATGGCGGTCATCATCATCCTGCTCGTGTCCCTGGGCGAAGCCCTGGTCATCCTTCCCTCCCATCTGCACCATGCATTGACAAAATCGGAGAAAAAGTCCGGCGGATTTACCTCCTGGCACGAACGCCTCCGGCAGAAGGTGGAGCGGGGGCTCCAATTTGTGATTGAAAAGCTCTATACCCCGGTCATCCGGTATGTGATTAAAAACCGATATTTTACCTTCTCCATCGGCATCGGCGTGTTGATCATCAGCCTGGGCATCGTTGCGGGCGGTTATGTTCCCTTTGTATTTTTTCCAAAAGGTGAAAGTGATTGGATCGTGGCCGAAGTTGTCTATCCTCTGGGAACGCCTTTCAGGATAACCGAGGAAACCATTGAACAGCTTGAACGGAAATCCTTCGAACTCAACACGGTTTTCCCTGAGTTTGCGAAAAAGAGCGGCAACCTGGTCAAAAACACGTTTTCGATTGTCGGCGCTATTCCCCGGCGTGACTGGAAACCTCCGGAATATGGCGGTCATGTCGGCCAGGTTTGGCTGGAACTGGCCTCTTCAGAGACACGCGCAAACGTTTCGACGCACACCATCCTGAGCAAATGGCGCGATCTGATCGGGGAGATCCCGGGCGTTGACCGGTTCACCTTTGCCACTCTGGAAGGCGGACCGGCCGGCAACCCGATCGAAATACGACTCAGCGGCCAGGATTTTGACCAACTCAAGCTGGCCGCCGCCGAGTTGAAGGCCGAAATTGCCACCTATCCCGGCACGTTTGATATTTCCGACAATTTCAAACCCGGCAAACAGGAAAAAAAGATCCGGATCAGGGAAGGGTCCAGATCCCTTGGGATTACCATGCGTGATCTGGCGCGGCAGGTTCGCCAGGCATTCTACGGTGAGGAGGCCCTGCGCATTCAGCGGAACCGGGACGATGTCAAGGTAATGGTCCGGTATGCCAATCCGGAGCGCACCAGTCTTTCCGGGATCGAGGAGATGCGGATTCGCACTCTCGACGGGCAGGAGATCCCCATCGAAGAAGTTGCCGAGATTACGCCCGGCCGTGCGTATTCCGTCATTAACCGGGTCGATCGCAAACGGACCATCACGGTGATATCCGATATTGACGAAACCACCGCCAATGCCAGTGTGATCGTGGCCGAGCTGAAGGCCAATTTTCTGCCGATTCTGGTGGAGCGATATCCCGGTTTAACCTACGATTTCGAAGGGCAGGAAAAAAGGACCAGCGAGTCGCTGGACAGCATCAAAAGCGGATACCTGCTGGCGATGATGGGCATTTTCCTGCTGCTGGCCAGTCAGTTTCGCTCCTACATCCAGCCGGTGGTGATTATGGTCGCCATTCCTTTCGGACTGGTCGGCGCTATTTTAGGCCATCTCATCATGGGCATCGAGTTTACGATAGTCAGCATTTTCGGAATCGTGGCCCTTTCCGGCATTGTGGTCAATGATTCGTTGATTCTGATTGACTTCATCAACCGGGCGGTGCGCGACGGGGTCGATGTCAATCAGGCCGTGGTCGAGTCCGGAAAATCAAGGTTCAGACCGGTTTTGCTCACTTCGGTCACAACCGTTGCCGGGCTTTTTCCGCTGCTGCTGGAACGCAGTTTTCAAGCTCAGTTCCTGATACCCATGGCAGTCAGCATCTGCTTCGGGCTGATAGCGGCCACCCTGTTGACCCTGCTCTATGTTCCTTCGCTTTATCTGATCGTCCAGGACTTCATCGGATTGTTTAACCGCTCAACAAACCCAAAAAACCCATCATAATCCACTTGATTTTTTAGAAAAAGGGTTTATTATGGGGCTAATCAATAAAGGACCTCCCTGGTGGGAGGACCGGTTTCGTTCTGAAGGAAAGATCCATTCGCCTTAGTGGCTCCTGCAGTTTGGAACTATGAGAATTTTTATGAAAGGAGAATGTCACTATGGCCAATGGAATTGTCAAATGGTTTAACAGCAGCAAGGGTTACGGATTTATCGAGCAAGAAGATGGTCCGGATGTTTTTGTTCATCATTCCGGAATCAACGCCAGTGGATTCAAGGCGCTTTATGAAGGCGACCGGGTTACCTTTGAAGTCGAGCAGGGTAAAAAGGGACCGTCTGCAGTCAACGTTACCGTGGTCTAAGCTATCTAATTTCTGAATTGCCAAAGGGCATTTCGTCACTATTCGGCGAAATGCCCTTTCTATTTTAATTGAAAGTTGAAGATTGAATAATTAAGGATTGCCGTCCATTTAATATATAACTTTGCAGCTTATTCCTTTGAATAAGCGAAATTAGATAGATAGAATGCCGCAAATTTTCAATCTTCATTGTTAAATGAATAGCTATCCCGCCTTTTCGCTGGCTACTTTCTTCAGTTTTTCGTTGGCCCAGATAGCGACCTCCACCCTGCGATTCTGGGCGCGCCCCGCGGCGGTGTCGTTGCTGGCCACCGGTTGAGATTCGCCGAATCCTTCCGTACCGAAGCGCGCTGAATTAACATTTTGAGTCACCAGGTAGTTCGCGACCGAATCAGCGCGCCGTTTGGAAAGCGCGAGATTATATTCTTCGGAACCGGTGGAATCCGTATAGCCTGCCAGCAGTATGTTGGTATCCCCATACTTGTTCAAAATTCGGGAAAGCTCTGTCAATTCGCTTTTGCATTGGCTTTTGAGATCCGACTTGTCGACGTCGAACAAAATGCCGGAGCTAAACGTAATCTTGATTCCTTCACCGACCCGTTCAACTTTGGCGCCCGCGATGTCGCGCTCGATTTCAGCCGCCTGCTTATCCATATAATTTCCGATGTAAGCGCCGGCTGCGCCGCCAACGACTGCGCCGATCAGAACTCCGGCCACCGTGTGGCCGGTGGCATAACCGATGAGGCCTCCGACTGCGCCGCCGGTGCCCGCCCCGATGGCTGCGCCTCTCTGGGTGCGGCTCCATTCGGCGCAGCCCGTGGTTACCGCCAGAAATGAGAGGATCAGGAACCAGATAAACAATTTTTTGACCATTGATTTTCCTCCGTGTCAAACAATTCGAATTACCGAACAAAGTTTACAGCAATGGCTGATGTTTTTTTATCGGAAATTATTGAAACTACTTTAGGTCTTTAAAAGACATTTCTTTGCTTTTTATGCCAACAAGTGATTTGGGATATTCTCACTATTTTGCTGCGATTGAATATTTATGACCCTCCACCACAGATAGCCGAAATTTCCACCAGAACATCTTTGGGAAGTCTGGCCACTTCCACCGTTTCTCTGGCCGGCAGGCTATCCTTAAAATAACCGTCATAAATCGAATTAAATTTAACAAAGTTCTCCATATTGTTCAAAAAACATGAGCATTTTAAAACATTTTGCAGGGTCAAACCCGCCCCCTCGATGATGGCTTTTAGGTTTTCGAGCACCTGCCGGGTCTGGGCTTCGATGCCGCCTTTCACCAATTGTCCGGTGTTCGGATCCAGCGCAATCTGTCCGGAAACGAAAAGCAGGTTGCCGAATTGAACGGCCTGGGAATAGGGGCCGATTGCGGCCGGGGCATTTGCGGTCGATATAATTTTTTTCATTTCAATTTCTCCGTGGTTAGGGTTATGGGTTACGGGTTGCATGTTGCGTGGCACGGGTTTCGCTTTGCGTGTTATGGTTTCGGGTTTCGGGATATCGGGTTAAAGAATAGAGGACATCGAACGAATAACCAGTAATTTTGCCTTCCCTCAGTCTTCTGTCATCTGTCTTCTGTCGACTGTCCTCTGGCTTCCTCTTCCTTCGCGCCTATCCCTTCAGGGCGACGCCGGGTCCTCCGTCTTCAGTAGAATTCTCGCATCCACAATACTCAATCCTTTTTCGTGGACAATCACCGGATTCAGATCCATCTCGTGAATTTCCGGGTAGGCCTCGACGATTTCCGAGCACAGCATCAAAAGCCTGCGAACGGATTTTTTATCCAAAGGCGGTTTGCCCCTGGCACCGTCTAAAATGGGATATGATTTGGTCGCTTCGATCATTTTGCGGGCAGTGGTGGGGGTGATAGGCAGCACGCGAAAGGAGACGTCTTTGAGGATCTCCACCATGATGCCGCCCAGGCCATACATGATGATTGGGCCAAACTGGTCATCGTATTTGGTCCCGATGATGACTTCAACCCCGCCCTGGGCCATGGATGATACCAGTACCCCCCGGATATCTGCCTTCGGATTGAATTCGGCGGCATTTTCTATGATTTCCTTAAACCCCTGGCGGATTTCCTTCTCTGTTTGCAGTTTAACCTTGACACCGCCGGCCTCACTTTTGTGCAAAATATCCGGGGAAACGATTTTCAATACCACCTCGTGGCCGATTTTTTTTGCCAGTTCGACGGCTTCATCGGCGGTTTTGGCAAGCAGGTCGTCTGAAACGGGCGCACCATGGATGGCGATCAGCCGCTTGGCCTCGAATTCCAGCAGCGCAGTCCGGCCGTCCCGGCGCGCGGCGGCAATGATTTTTTTGCCTTCGGATTTGGCCTTGGCCCCCCAATTCAATTCAAAGGAGAGTTTGGGGTGATATTGGTTGAGATAATTGCCATACTCGGCCAGCACACCGATACATTTTGAGGCGATATCCAGGGAGTCGAAAACCGGAATGTCATAATAGCGCAGAAGCTCCAGGGCGTGTGGTTTTTCAGAAGTGTAGAGGCTGTGAAGAACAATCGGCTTGTGCCGCCTTTTGACCATTTTTCCCATGCGGTGAGCCGCATCTTCTTCCATCAGCGACAGGCTCTTGGCAAAGCGGATGCCGTATCCGCCGAACAGGCCGACAATCAGCAGGCCGCCGATATTGGGGTCCTTCAGGATAACCTCAGCGCAGTCGGCAAAAATCGACGGATCCGCATCGGTGCCTCCTGCCACGTCCACCGGATTCGGCACGGAGGCGGCCTCGGGCAGAATTTTTCTCAAACCGGCCTGGGTTTTAGCGCTCAACTCGGGAATCTCCACCCCCAGATCGGTTAATAGGTCCGCGGCAATGGTGGCGTGCCCGCCGCCGTCGGCCAGAATTGCGACCTTGTTGTTTTTGATCGGCGGCATGCTGGACAGCGTTTCGGCTGCCGGGAAAAGCTCGTCGGAGTTTTCGATCACGATGATGCCGGCGCGTTTGAATGCAACCTTGGCCACCTCGGAGATTCCGGCCAGCGCGCCGGTGTGGGAACCAGCCGATTTTTTGCCGGTTGACGAGCGTCCGCTTTTAAGCAGAATAATGGGTTTTTCAAGGGTGGTCTTCTGGGCCTGCTGCAGGAACTGGCGGCCGCTGCGCAGCCCTTCAACGTACATCAAGATGGCTTTGGTTTTCGGGTCCTGCCGGAAGAATTCGAGATATTCGTGAAATTTGATGTCGGCTTCGTTGCCGACCCCGACATAGTAGGAAAACCCCTTGCGGCTTTTTATTTTGGCCTCGGTGATCAATGTCAGCGCCATGTTGCCGCTTTGAGTCAGAAGCGCGATATCTCCCTGGGGCGTGTCCTTTAACCCCACCAGGTTTAAGTGGTCATGCAGGTTGAGAATGCCGGAGGTGTTGGGGCCGATCAGCCGGATATTGTATTTTTGGGCCACGGCCACCATCTCGCTTTCCAGCTTTTTGCCGGACAAACCAATTTCGCCGAAGCCGCCGGCCAGCACGACGGCCCCCTTAATTCCTTTGCGGCCGCAGTCTTCCAAGATGGCCGGCAGGGATCGGGCCGGGGTGGCCACCAGGACGACATCAACCGGCTCCTCGATTTCCGACACACTCGGGTAGCATTTAAACCCCAGAATACTCTTTTCTTTGGGGTTTACCGGGTAAATCCTGCCCTCGTACTTTTCATCCAGCAGCGTGCGAATGGTTTGATATCCGCGTTTGGTTTCATTTTTGGATGCACCCACGATGGCTACCGATTCGGCATTTAAGATTTTGTCCAACGACATTTGTTTTCCTTCCTTTGTTTAGTGATGACAGATGACAGGGGATTGTTGGCAGAAAACAGATGGCAAAGTCACACAGAAAAATGGTGTCAGGTGTCAGGTTTCGGGTGTCAGGAGGAGAAGTATTTTAAGTCGGAAGGCGGAATGCGGAAGTAGGAAAAAAACGCAGATTCATTTCCCACTTTCTCAACTTCTTACCTTCTGATCTTCCTGCCTTCTCACCCTCTCACCTTCCCACCTTCTCACCCTCTCACCTTCCCACCTTCTGATCTTTCTGCCTTCTCACCCTTCTGCAGTCTCACCTTCCCAGCCTCTCACCCTCACACCTTCTCACCTTCCCATTATCCAGTATCCAGCATCAAGTATCCAGTCTCAACTCTTCTTGCGCCCCTCAAACTCCTTCAGTGATTCCTGTCTTTCCCTTGTGGACACACAGGCCAGGCAGGCTTCGATTTCATAGTCCATCAAAGCCTCCAAGCTGGCTTCACCCTGGGCCATCTGCAGGCCCTTTTTAATTAATTTTAGGGAGATAGCCGAATTGGCGGCGATTTTTTCGGCCATTTGCCCGACTTCCGTCTCGAGTTGTTCCAGGGGGACGGCCTTGTTGATCAGGCCGATGCGTTCGGCTTCCCGCCCGTCGATGTATTCACCCGTAAACAGAAGCTCTTTGGCTTTGCCGGGACCGATTAAATCCTGGACCAGTCTAAAGGCGCCGCCGGTTATGGATGAGGTCACCTTGGCTTCCGGCGAACCGATCCGGGCTTCGACGGCTGCGATGCGGATGTCGCAGGCCAGGGCCAGTTCGTACCCTGACCCCAGGGCATAGCCGTTGATAGCGGCAATTGTAGGCTTTTCAAAGCGAATGATTTTGCGCGAGGCCTCTTGAAGCTCCT
The DNA here is from genome assembly GCA_964435765.1 of uncultured Desulfosarcina sp. Taxonomy (GTDB): domain Bacteria; phylum Desulfobacterota; class Desulfobacteria; order Desulfobacterales; family JAFDCJ01; genus JAFDCJ01. Next base: position 10,436 of record CAYTBC010000058.1, on the reverse strand, counting down.
CCAGATAATCACGGTAGGCCTCGATGGTTCGGGTCTTGGATTCCTTCAAATCAGCGCCCGTCGAAAATGCCCGGCCCTCACCGGCGACCACCAGCACCTTAATCTCCGGATCGTTTTTGGCGTCTTCCAGAGCCGCCTGAAAGTCGAGCCACAATTGTTTGTTCATGGCATTCAACACCTTGGGCCGGTTCAGCTTAACGGTTGCAACGCCCCGGGCCTTTTCATAAAGAATGCACTCAAAATTCATCTTTTTCTCCTTTAGGCCGATAATACAGTTGTCGATTCGGTTTACCCGATCTTTGGCATTAAAGTCCAGACGATGACCCATGAATTGGAATCCGGATATTTTTCGAGGCAGACAATGCCGCTGTTCTGAAATTTGAATATGGGCTTATCGGCAGATCCGGTCAGCAAATAGGCGGCCATTCGCTCCATGAAAGGCAGATGGCCTACCAGCATGGTATCGGCGGCCGCGTCAATCGAGGCGGCAAAAGCGGAGACATCGTCCAGAGGGTTTAATCCGGCGGCTTCTTCGGTACCTTCGGCGGGATTCAGGGCTGCTGCAAAAATTTCAGCCGTCCGGCGTGCCCTTGGCTTGCCGCTGTGCTTGATTTGCGCTACTTTAACCTGATAGTCCCGAGCCACGCCGGCGATGCGTTGGGTTTCTGCGGCGCCTTCATCGGACAGCCCCTGGTTCGGATCAACGTCTTTGGGCAGGCTTTTGCCATGCTGTACTAGATACAGTGCCATGGTGTGAATCCTCCTTGTAAATAGGCTTATGACATACTATATTGTCAAATAGATATGCCAACGACGGCAAAACTTCAACAGGTTTTTGCGTCTACCGCAAGGGTCGATAGAATTTTTGGAGAAGGTTCGATCAAATTTCACTTTGGGAGTTTTTAATGCGGATTGTCACCCGGCCTGATTTCGACGGGATCGTATGCGCCGTCCTGCTGACCGAGGCTTTGAAGATAGACGCGCCGGTCAAATGGATCGAACCCGGCGCGCTGCTAAAGGGTCTGGCGGGCATCCGTAAGGGCGACGTAATCGCCAACCTGCCTTATGATGACAAATGCACCCTCTGGTTTGATCATCATTATACCAATCGAATCTACCGGCCGCACCGGGGAGTATTTAAGATTGCCCCGTCGGCGGCCGGTCTGGTCTACCAGTACTACAAGGACCGGTTTAAACGCGACTACAGCGTGCTGGTAGAGCAAACCGATAAAATTGATTCAGCCGATCTCACCCTGGATCAGGTTCTTCACCCGGAAAAATATGATTATGTGTTGCTCTCCATGACGGTTTTCGACGGCGACCAGCCCTGCGAGCCTTACTGGAACAAGCTGGTGGACCTACTCGGCCGTTATGAGCTCTTTCAGGTATTAAGTGATCCGGAGGTGAAACAGCGCTGTGGGGAAGTCATCGAGCAAAACGAGCAGTATGCGCGTTACCTGAAATCGAATACCCGCCTGGAAAAGAACGTCGCCATCACTGATTTCCGTCATCTGCCGAAAACTCCGGTCGGCAATCGTTTTCTGGTCTATTCCCTGTTTCCCGAGTCGTATGTCAACATCAGAATTCGTTTTGAAGAGGGCAACCGTGATCGGATTGTCGTCAACATAGGTCACAGCATATTCAACCGGGGCTGCAACGTAAACGCCGGGCTGCTGCTGGCCGAATTCGAAGGCGGCGGTCATCGCGGGGCCGCCTCCGCCCGTATTCAAAGAGACAAGGCCGAAGAATATATTCCGCAGATAATTGAGGCCTTAAAGAAAAACCAGAACAACGAGAAATGAATTGAGATAGAAGGCTGGGAAGCTGGGAGGCGGGGAATCTGGGAGGCCATGGACAAAGGCGCAAGGCGCAGGGGGTTGATGTAATTTCATATTCCGACTTCCAATAACCAATAATTGATAACCAATAACTCTGCACCCCTTCCGCCTTCAAGCGCCTTTGTTCTCTGCCCTCTGTCTCCCGACCTTCGGCTCCGGCAGATTAATTTCCGTAAAAAGCACCCCAACGACTGAAAGTATTGTTAGCACGAAGACCCGCCAGACGCCGGTGACCGTCGTCTCGAAAATGCCGATTGGATTGCCGGTGCCGATGACGGCCGATATGATGGTGCTGAAAAGCCCGCCCGCCACCCCGCAGAGTGCGGCCCCGATGATTCGCTGCCTAAGTTCAGCACCTCTGGCTCCCAGGGTGACGGCCGCTCCACATATCAGCGGCACCGCCACAATAACTCCCCAGATCTGTTTTAAATCGGGCAGCTGTCCGGAATGGTTCAGGTAAAGCCGATCCACGAATACAAAAATCCCAATGACCGCCAGCGCACACAGCACCGCGTGCCAGTAGCGCGGCTGCATGGCGGCTCTTTGTTGACCGCGTTGGCGCATGCGATATCGGAGGGTCAATGGCCAGTTATAAAACAGGTTGAATATTTTGTGCTCCAGCAGCGCACCGCTCTCACCGAAAACGGGCACGACATGCACGGCTTCGGTGGCCCAGTACCCGGCCATGAATCGGGCCAGGGCCGGATAGCGGTAGGTCATCTGTATCGGAAACGCCAGATAACCGATGTACTTAAAAAATCCCAGAAACACGGCAATGTTGTAATCTTTAAAATTTCTCTCGCGGATGACCAGGTACAGCACGTAGAGTCCCCGCACCAGCGAACCCGGCGAAATCGGCACCACCTGGAAAAGCGCGATGATTCCGATTCCGATGGCATATGCCTGGGCGCGAGGCATCTCCGGGTGCGTGGCGATGTAGATAACGGCAATCGTGAGGGATACCACCTGGGTTACCGGCAGTGTGCAAACATGGACAGCGAGGCTTTTCAGGTACTTCTGGATAAAGGGCTCTTTAATCTGTGACAAAATCACCTCTGAATCTTCTGCGCTCAACAGGTTTTTTTGCCTGCCTTCGGCCACCATGTCCCGCAGCCACTGTTCGCGCAGCTCGTTGTTGAAATACAACCGCACAGGCCGCAGTAAATAAAAATCCAGCCGTTGACGGGCATATGGCCAATCCGTCAGTATTTTATGCAGCCCCACCGGCAGCAGCGACAGGGGCCAATGGTAGGCGCAGCGCCAGATTTGCTCGGTCATAAGAAGGGCTTTGCAGTCATCCAGCCGCCCGTCGCGATGCCAGCCGATCAATTTTTCGATGAATTTGGCCCGGGCGGCTTTTCTAAAATATTCCCAGCTGGTCAGCATGTTGAGGTAATGGCTGCGCCAGAAAGGCTGGCCCCAGATGCGCCTGATAAACCGGCCGATCAATGGAAACAATCCTAGGGCGGCAAACAGCAGCGTTTTCAATGCGTTGTTTTCCAGATCCCGGCGGCACTGTTCGCTGATGAGGTTGCGGACTTTCCAGCCGGTCACGGCGCTTTGAAGCATGGTGCGCCACAGTTGAGGACTATAAAGCAGGCGGACATGGTTGTGGGTGATATCCGGAATGGAGTTGCGGTATATCGTTTCAGCAGATTCCAATTCGGCCAGCATCTTATCCATACCGGCAAACTCGCCGGGGTGGGCGGCGACATATTGCTTTAATTGGTCGAGGTCGCCCCGGTCAAATTGCACCAGGCTGCCGCGCAGCAGTCCGGTGAAGATCAGCTTGAAATCCCCCGGGCTCATGGGTAAAAAGGGCAGCAGTGCAAGTCCCGCCCGGAAATCGACGGCCGTCAAGCCTTTCGCCGGTGCGTCCTCAGTGCCGCTGCGCTTCAGGCAGTTGGGTTGACTTTTCCAGGTGGACCACTCATACTGCCGGGCAAATTCATGGGCCCCCATCCGATGCAAATGTGCGACAAATTTGTGCATAAATTCATATTTAGCCCTAAATTCCGGAGAGCCCAATTTTTCAGAATCCACTTTTTTGCCCCTCAACCAGCGCTTGAGTGAATCCAGGTGATCGTCGACCTCCAGGCGCCAGGTGCGGCCTTCCACCCATTCGCTCAGCTCACCGCAGCTGCCTATTTTTTCATCAATAAAGGTTGCGTAAATATCCACCACGGCCGTCTCTTCACCGAAGACAATTTTGGCGCCGCGCCGGATAAATTTTTGCCACAGCGCACCTGACCTGGCAGCCGCCGGGTTGACCTGAAGTTGAAACGGACCTTGAAAACCGATCCAGTACAGAGCATTGCGAAACAGCCGGGATAATCCGCCGGGTGGGATTAAAATTTTGACGGCGTAGGTTCTCCCGACTTGGAGGTGATCGATGGGGCCTTCTTCAGAGTTGATTTCCAGCACTTTGACCCGGTACACCTGACCGGCAAAGCCGCCGCCGACAAACTTTTCCACGACCAGGCGCACTCCGGCCCGGGTGGCTTGGGTCACGCCCGTAACCCTATATTCCAATTTGGTGCCGGCTTCATAGCGCTCGATCTGCATCGGCCGATGCAGGGCCATACTTTGAAATTTTTCTTCCAGTTGCCGGTAAACCTTTACAGCGTCGTCCATCAAATGCCTTTCAAATTCAGATGTGAAAAAATTAAAGGTTCAAAAGTTCCCTTCCTCGCCCTTCGGGCTGCGCAGGGCAGGCAGGATTCTAAATTTCAGCTCCACGGTGGCTTGAAAAGTTTACCCGCCTGTGGAGGACGGCCGGTCTGATCGAAAAAGAAACTTAATGTAGTTTCATATAAGCAGTTAGGTCCGTGGCTCCACGGAGGATCAGCGGCTTAGGAGGGCCGCCATAGATCCATGAATTTTTGATTCCCGAACCTCTGAACCCTCAAGCCCTTTTAGAAAGCTTTATCATACCATAAATACACATTTTTTTTAGAATAAATTGCATCGTACATCGGAATTGACACGTTTGCTCTTTATGTTGTAGGTTGACGAATCACTCAGTTGGAAAGGAGGGCAAGATGGGTCTTCTTTCGTGGCTCGTTCTGGGACTGATCGTGGGAATCATTGCCAAATTCTTGATGCCGGGCAAAGACCCGGGCGGATTTGTGCTCACCATAATTATAGGGATCGCCGGCGCCTTTGTCGGAGGGTTTTTCAGCTCACGCTTCGGTTTCGGCAGTGTCGGCGGCTTTGATCTGCGCAGTTTGCTTATAGCGGTCGGCGGTGCCATATGTCTGCTGGTTGTTTACCGGATTTTTAAAAAATGAATAATTAATCCGCCCTGAAAAATAGCATATCCAGTTGTGTACTTTTATTTGAAAATCGAAAAAGCTTGTCAGACCTGAGCGCCGGCGGCTTAATTACTTTATGCTGCGCATATATGTTAGTTCTCTATTCATAACCCGGACGAGCCGAAACTTAAACTTCCTTGAACGCGGTTTTTGGGAAAAAACAATAGGGGCATTCCTCCGGCGGTTCATCCCCGTAGTGAACATACCCGCAGATCCGGCAGCGCCAGGCGGTCTTGCCTTTGCCGCTTTCCAACCCGGCCGGATCCATATCGCGTTGTACCGGCAGCTCTTCTAAAGGCGGCATGACCGGTTTATAAGCGTTCAGGACATATCCAGAGACGATATGGCGCTGAACCTCGCTGGTCCCCTCGTAAATTCTGAACAGCCGGGTGTCCCGCAGAAGCTTCTCGATCGGAAACATTTTGGTGTAGCCGTACCCCCCGAAGATTTGGAGGGCTTCGTTGGCGACCTCCAGGGCTGTTTCGGTGGAGTAGAATTTGGCAATCGAGGCCGATATGGTGGGGTCAATGCCGTTGTCGGCCTCCCAGGCTGCTTTCCATATCAGCAGACGGGATGTCTCCACCTTTTGATACATTTCGGCTATTTTGTGCTGAATGGCCTGAAAATCTGCAATATGGGTGCCGAAGGCCCGCCGTTTTTTGGCATAATCGATCGCATATTCCATGGCGGACCGGGCGGCACCGACTGCAAAGGCGCCAATGGCGGGGCGGGTTCGCGAAAAGGTTTGCATGGCCAGCACAAAGCCTTCGCCCGGCGGGGCCATGATGTTTTCTGCGGGGACCCTGACATCCTTAAAATTAATTCCGGTGGTGTTGGAGCCGCGCTGGCCCATCTTGGGTATTTTGCGACCGATGGATACCCCCTCCCAGTCACGCTCCACCAGAAAGGCGCACACCCCTTTGTGCCGGGCATCCGGATCAACGGTGGCAAACACGGACATGTAGTCGGCAATGCCGCCGTTGGTGATCCAGTATTTGGTACCGTTTAAAATATAGTCCTCACCGTCCCTCTCGGCCCTGCAGCGGATGCCGGCAACGTCCGAGCCCATCGTCGGCTCGGACGTGGCAAAACAAATCAGCTTGAAAGTATTTAGAATTTTTGGAAGATACTTCTTTTTAAGCGGCTCATTTTTTGAAAGCAGCAGCGGTTCCAAGCCCAGTGAGTTGTCGAAAAGCGAGGTCGCCAGCCCCGGGCAGGCAGCGGCAAATTCTTCGGTCATCACAACGCTCTCAATTAACCCCCAGCCGTTGCCGCCGAATTTTTGGGGGATACCGCCATTGATCAGACCGGCCTCATAAGCCTTTTTCAGAAGCGCTAAAGGAGTGTCATCGATTTCATCGTAATACCAGGCAACCGGCAAAATCTCCCGGCGGGCAAACTGCCTGGCTTTTTGCTGTAAATCCAGCTGGACGGGCGTCAGTGTGAAATCAAGCATACAATACCTCCTGGGATGGGTGAGTTATATCCATACGGGTCGGTTTCCCGCCTGTATCCGGCCGGGATGCAGGGTTCAAAACCGCCCGGCCGCGGCGAGGTGTGGATATTGCGTTATTTTCGCTGTATAGGAGTGCGGCCTGTCAGATTTATACAAGATGTGCGATGCTAAAGCAAGACCATAGAACCCAAACCGGACAGGCCGAAATTGAAAATTGAAGATGGCATCCTCCAGAGTGACAAGAATTTAACTTCTAAGACTAATCACCCAACCCGGCGGCCGGCATAAAAAGATCGGCAGTCAGCGCTGCACCCTTGAATGATCCGGAGCCATGTGATAGACAGAGCCTATCATACTCTGTATTTTTCAGTTTCGGGAAAAATACCTGCAGACCCCCATTGGAGGATAGCTGCTTCATAGCGTGCAGGGCGCAAAGAGACTGAATTCGATGTAATTGCATTAGACGCCCCGGCCAATTTGATAAACGCTGCCGGAGCCGGACCGAAAAAGATCATTCAAACCTTATGAAAACGAACCCGCAAAATTCGGCCGATTATTATGAAATGTTTGGGGTTGATCCCAAAGCCAATCCGGAGCAGATCAAAAGGGCCTATTATGAGAAGTTGAAAATCTGGCATCCGGATCGAAATGCCGACCGGATGGAAGAGGCGGAGGAAATCACCAAGGCGCTGAACCAGGCATACGGTGTGTTGAGCGATCCCGAGGGGCGCAAACATTACGATAGACTGCGCCGCTACACCCAGGGCCAAGATTTCGGGAAAGTTCTCAATGAAAAGGAATTCTGGGAAAAATTAGAAAAAGCAGCGCCCGCTCTGAAGCGCATTTTAAAAGACCTCAAAGACCTATACGCCCTTTTTATTGACTCGATTAAGGGAAAGTACAAGCTGCACCCGGCAATTTTGAGTATTATCGGCGGCGGGTTGCTGTATTTTATAATTCCACTGGATTTAATTCCGGACTACCTGCCGGTTGTCGGCTTGCTGGACGACCTGACCCTGTTATCAATGATCATCAATTCCCTCCAGAAGGAGTTGGCGGATTATCGAAAGTTCAAGGCTTAAAGAATTAACGGGACCGATTGGCTATTCTCCAAATTAACTGCCCGTGCTCGTATCCCGCCGGGCGGGGCTCGCCCGTTTGCTCGACGGACACAGAAATTTTGCTTTAATTCCGCAGAAACGAGCTTATAAATTTTTTGACCTGATCTTTGCCCCGATAGATTCCATAATGCCCTTCGCACAAAATGTCCGCCTCCAGTGCAATCATAAATTCCAGCGAACGCATATAATCGTCGCGGTCGGATCGAAACGCAGCATCCAGCGGACCGTGGACATCCTGGCCGAAAAGAACCCGCAAGGAATTTAATTCCACCAGATAAACCACGGAGCCCGGCGAATGCCCCGGACAGTGATAGGCTGTGACCAGACCGTGGTCGATCTGAAAGGTTTCCTGCCGACCTTTGATTTTGCGGTCAATTTTTAGCGGGTTCATCCGGGCGCCGTACCAGTCGGCAGCCGTCACTTTACTGTCGCCTTTTTCCAGATAAACGGCATCCAACTCATGGGTCACGATCGGGCAGCTGTAATGATCTCTAACCTTTGCTGCGCCGCCGGTGTGGTCATAATGACAGTGGGTTAAAAACAGATACGCAATCCCGACTGCCGGGGGCAATACGTCTGAAATGTTTGCCACCAGCAAGTCCTGATCGGCGCCACAGCCGGAGTCGATCAGAACGGCTTGATTGCCAAAGCGGACCAGATAGACCGCGGCATCCTCAACCGTTGTATATTCAGCGCCTCCGACCTGCCACAGATTTTCCACAATTTTCATATCAACCTTCCCTTTGCGTTATCTATTCCGTCATCCTTGGAGTGCTGGAGTAACGGAGGGTAGGAGTGATGAAAAAAAATCCAATACTGCACCACTCCAACACGCCATTGCTCCATTTAATCTCAGTCAATATGATTGTTTTCACCCGCGATGCTAACAGATCCGGATTTATTTTGGCTAACCATAAATTATTTATTACCACAACCTCAATTGATTTTGCAAATATGAAGAGCCCCTCAAGGGAAGCATCATATTCGAATCTTAGTGATGCACAGGAGCATAGCAGCGAAGCCTGGAAGATTCGCACGCGCTTGAAGAATATATTGAAGGCAGGAACTTTTGGACAATCAAGAAATCATATGCTAAAAAGCGCAAGGCGGTTTGAAAATAACGGCAACATAAGGAGCCCTTCATGAAAAAATTCTTGGCTGCCCTATTCGCTGGAATATTTGTCTTTTATGCCGGAAAAGCAATTCCGGCAGACGCACCGGTCAGTGAATCCACCGCAGATTGCCTGGAATGTCATTCTGCGATTCATCCCGGTATCGTCAAAGATTGGCAAGACAGCCGGCATGCCCGGATTACACCCAAGCAGGCCATGGCAGTCGAAGGTCCGGCACTTAAAGTTTCAAGCCCAACCGTGCCTGCGAACCTGCTGGAAACCAGCGTGGGCTGTGCCGAGTGCCACACGCTCAACCCCAAATCCCATGCCGACACATTTGAGCACAACGGCTATGATATCCATGTGGTGGTCAGTCCGGAAGATTGCGCCGCCTGCCACTCCCAGGAAGCCGGGCAATATTCCAAAAACATCATGGCCCATGCCTATGACAACCTGGATGCCAACCCATTGTATCAGAAGCTGCAGCTGAGCATCATCGGCAAGAAAAAAATCATCGACGGTAAAATGATTTATGCGCCGGCCGACGAAGCCACCAAAGCGGAGGCCTGTTACTACTGTCACGGAACCCGGCTGAAGGTCACCGGCACCGAGACCCGGGAGACGGAACTCGCCGGCGAATTGGAATTTCCTGTTATTAAAGGCTGGCCCAATCAAGGGGTCGGCCGGATCAATCCGGACGGCAGTCTGGGCTCCTGTGCGGCCTGCCACACCCGCCACGCCTTTTCGATCGAGATGGCGCGCAAACCATACACCTGCAAGGAATGTCACGTCGGGCCCGACGTGCCGGCTTTTAAAGTTTACGAGGCCAGCAAGCACGGCAATATCTTTGCAGCCATGAATAAATCCTGGGACTTCAACGCCGTGCCCTGGCGCATCGGCCGGGATTTTAGCGCACCCACCTGCGCCGCCTGCCACGTCAGTCTGCTGGTCGACAAGGACGGCGAAGTGGTTGCCGAAAGAACGCACCAGGTAAGCAATCGCCTGCCTTGGCGCATTTTCGGGTTGATCTACGCCCACCCTCAGCCGCAAAACCCGGATACGAGCAAGATCCGAAACAAAGCCGGCCAGCCGCTGCCGACCGATTTGGACGGCGGATTTGCCGCAGCCTATCTGATTGATGAAAAAGAAAGGGATGTGCGGCGAAAAGTTCTGCAGAAGATCTGTTTGAACTGCCACGCCGATTCCTGGGTCAACGGTCACTGGCAAAGATTTGAAAACACGATTCGGGAAACCAATGCGGATATCCTAACGGCCACCCAGGCTATGAACGCAACCTGGGAGCAGGGATTTGCCGACTTCCAGTCCAATCCCTTTGACGAAGCCATTGAAAAAAAGTGGACGGATGCCTGGCAATTTTATGCCAACACCATTCGCTTTGCATCGGCCATGGCGGGCGGCGGCGACTACGGGGTGTATGCCGGCGGACGCTACCAGCTCACCAAGGCCCTGCTGGAAATAAATGATTGGCGGATGCTTCAGGAAAAAGTCGCCGCGTTATCTAATAAGTAAAGGTATAATCCCTAACCCGGACAAGCCGGAACCAAAAAGGTATCTCGCTAAGACGCAAAGACGCC
>CAYTBC010000057.1:0-23558 GCA_964435765.1 uncultured Desulfosarcina sp. | reverse complement strand
GTGCGCATGTCCTTGACCACGATGCCCCAAAAGGCGATCCACCGTTTCATGCCCCACCTCCTGCTTTCTCCTTCTCTTTGCGCATGGCGCCTGCTTCGATGCCCGTGATGCGCACAAAGACATCTTCCAGCGAGGGCCGCATGCGGCGCGCTTCACTAACTTCAGCCCCCTGCTCCTCCAGAAAGCGTACCAGCGGACCGACCCGAATGGCTTCGTCGGACTCGACCCGCACCAGCCCGTGGGTCGGAATCTGAAAATCTATCTCCGGGAAAGCTACCGCCAGTTTGCTATGCAGGTCCGTCACCCCGTTGGCACAGGTGATCTGCACTACGTGCTTGGACTGCAGCGGCTGGACCAGGTTCTCCACCGTGTCGATCTGCACGATTCGGCCAGTTACGACAAAAGCGATACGGTCACAGAGCCGCTCGGCTTCTTCGATATAGTGGGTGGTCAGGAAAATGGTGGTGCCGCCTCGATGCAGATCGCCGATAAGCTGTCGTAATTGCCGGGCGCTGGCCACATCGATGCCCGTGGTGGGCTCGTCCAGGAACAGGATTTCGGGCTTGTGGATGATCCCGGCAGCGATGGTCAACTTGCGCTTCATGCCCTTGGAATAGCCGCCGAATTTACGGTCGGCCGCTTGGGCCAAGCCGAAATCGTCCAGAAGCTCCCGAGCCCGGGCTTGCCGTTCGGCTTTACCCAAGCCGTAAAGCGCCGCGCAGAAACACAGATTGTCAAAACCGGTCAGTTCCGGATACAGATTGCTTTCATCCGGAACTACGCCGATGAGGTGCTGTGCCGCCTTGGGGCTGACCGTACAGTCGATACCGCCGATGCGGATCGTCCCGGCGTCCGGCCGCGCCAGGCCCGTTAGCATGTTGATGGTCGTGGTTTTACCCGCGCCGTTGGGACCGAGAAATCCAAAAAGCTCGCCGCGTTGGACGTTGAACGAGATTCCGCAGACCGCCTCTATCTTTTCAAAGCGTTTGGCGATATTTTCAACAACGATGGCTTTGGTCATGGGGTGGTTTATCCCGACCTCAAAGGACGCCTTATTTCTGATCATCTATGTTCGGGAACGCAATTTTCTTTTGTACAAGCGTGCTCCTTGGTGTCACTGTGGCATTGCCTGATCTGTTCCACAGTGCAGTTTTCCGGTTTGTCCATTAATTTATTGGGCTGTTGGCAACAATTCTGACATATATCGACCTCCTCTGATTTATGTTTGTTTTCAAACGGTTCGTTTATCCGCCAACAAACCGTTTTGTCGGTTTGCTCCTCCGCTGCCAGGCCGTTTAGTTCCGCAGCGATCTGGATCAAGGCTTGTCGATCCACCATATAGTGGGTCCAGTATCCGCGCTTTTCTCCCTTAACCAATCCCGCTTTCCGCAATATTTGAAGATGCTGGGACACGGCCGGCTTTGAGATGCCAAGGTTCTTGGCCAATGCGCCGACACATAGATCGTTGGTTATGAGCATTTGCAGGATTTTCAGGCGCTTTTGGTCGGACAACGCTTTTAATGATTTGATCAAGGGCATATTTCATATCCAATTAAATTTTTTCTTATTAAATTCAAATATCACTTTATTGGATTTGTCAATCAAAAAAAGAGGGTCGTTTGGATGAGTTTAATGAAAGGGGACATTCAAGAAACTCAACAACTTTTTTAAAAAAGAATGCCCATCATTATTTATTGAGTTTCTTGAATGTCCCCTTTTTTCGGTCTAAGTGCCGTATGACGGAGATGATTTCAAAATCATCAAGATTTGAAGTAGCTTGTGATTGAAATCAATATTTCCTTGACTTGAGACCTGCCGATTATGATATCCGTAGTGAGGGGCTGATTTGGATAGTCTCAGTTTAAGTATACGGCAGGTAGCATGTCGTTTTCGGAAATTTAGTACCAGCCAATTTTTTGAGATTGGAGATGCTTCAAATGGGTGAAAAACCAACCTATCAAGAATTAGAAAAAAGGATTCAGCAATTAGAGCAAGCATTGCAGCGGGGTGAGGATAAATATCGTATTTTGCTCGATGAATCTAGCGATCCTACTTTTTCATTCTATCCTGATGGAACCTACCGTTATGTGAATCAAGCATTCGCCGAAGGCGTCGGAAAATCAGTTGATGAGATCGTCGGTCACAGAATTTGGGATGTCTTTCCAGGAGAAGAAGGTGATAAGAGATTCTCTGTAGTTAAACATGTTTTCGCTACTGGAAAATCCGAAACAATTGAGGTCCGTGTTCCAAGATCGGAAGGTGATCAGTATTACCTCACGACTGCTAAAGCGGTAAAGGACCATCATGGTAAAGTGACCTCCGTAATATGTTCCTCAAAAAATATCACCGATCGAAAACAAACAGAGGTGGCTTTGCATAAAAGCGAGCGATTTCTAAAGACCATTTTCAATTCCATTCAAGATGGTATCAGTGTTCTTGATTCGAAATTGAATATCGTCCGTGTGAATCAGGCGATGAGAAATTGGTACGCTCACATGCTCCCGCTGGAGGGCAAGAAATGTTACGAAGTATACCACGGGGGATCTAAGCCGTGCAATAAGTGTCCGACCCTTCGTGCGCTTGACACGGGTAAGCTTGAAATGAATGAAGTTCCGTTTATAGGTGAAGAGGGGGCAACAGGCGTAATGGAGCTGTTTGCGTTTCCCATGATTGATGACTCCGGTGCTTCAATCGGCGTTGTTGAATATGTCCGAAACGTCACGGATCGCAAGCGGACTGAAGCAGCACTGCGAGAAAGTGAGGAAAAGTATCGGAAACTTGTGGAAAAATCTCCGCTGGGGATAGCGTTGATAGCCAGTGAAGGGCACTACAAATATATCAACCCGCAATTTTCAACTATTTTTGGCTATACGATGGAAGATATTCCCAATGGGAAGGCTTGGTTCAAAAAAGCTTATCCGATTAAGGCGTATCGTCAAAATGTAATTGACACTTGGATCGATGATCTTAAACAAAAAAGCGGTAAACAAGCAAGGCCACGAATTTTTACTGTGACCTGTAAAGACGGATCACGGAAAAATATCCATTTTAGATCGGTTACAATGGAAAACCGCGACCAGTTTGTGATCTACGAGGACGTCACCGAAAAATCGACCTTGGAACAGCAACTTCTGCAGGCCCAGAAATTCGAAGCAATTGGCACCTTGGCTGGTGGTATCGCCCATGATTTTAACAACCTGCTGATGGGCATTCAGGGCAGAGCTTCACTGATGTCGTTGGACTTGGACCCTTCCCACCCACATCTGGAACACATCCAATCCATTGAGGCGTGTGTCCGAAGTGCGATGAGCCTGACAATGCAGCTTTTGGGTTTCGCTCGAGGAGGAAAATACGAAGCAAAACCCATCAACATCAACCAACTGGTTCTCAATAGCGCCAACATGTTCAGCCGAACTCGAAAAGAAATTAAAATACACGCTAAAATAAAGCCATCACCATTAGTTGTTGAAGCCGACCAAGGCCAAATCGAGCAGGTTCTTCTGAATATGTATGTCAATGCATGGCAGGCTATGCCGGATGGCGGAGAGCTTTATATAGAAACAAGTGCCGTTGTGCTGGACGATAACTACTGCAAACCATACAAGGCCAAACCTGGACGGTATGCAAAAGTATCAGTCACGGATACCGGAATCGGTATGAATGAAGACACTCGCCGTCAAATTTTCGACCCATTTTTTACAACCAAAGAAAAAAGTCGCGGCACCGGACTGGGACTGGCTTCAGCATATGGAATTATCAAGAATCATGGTGGCATAATTTCCGTCTACAGCGAAAGGAACCATGGAACGACTTTCAACATATATCTGCAGCTATCGGAAAAAGAGATTGGTCAAGAGATAGCAAAAGAAGGGGCGATGCTCAAAGGGTCGGAAACCATTCTGCTGATTGATGATGAAGACATGATCATCGATGTTGGACAAGCCATGCTGAAAAAATTGGGCTATCGTGTTGTGATTTCCAAAAGCGGTTCGGAGGCTATTGAAAAAATTAAAGCTTTTGGAAATAAAATTGATCTCGTCATTGTCGACCTTATCATGCCGGGGATGGACGGCGGAAAAACGTTTGATCGCATCCGTGAAATACATCCGCAGATGCCGGTGTTGCTTTCCAGCGGGTATGCCGTCAATGGACAGGCTACAGAAATTTTGCCACGTGGCTGCAATGGTTTTATCCAAAAGCCGTTTAACATTGCGGAGCTTTCCCAAAAAATTCGAAACATCGTGGAAGCGGCAAAGGATGGCAACGAAAGATAATTTTCATGTCCAACATAGGATGCGCCCGCACCCATCAACAATACCGAATGGTCAGCATACAAACATTGCGCGTTAGGGTTCAATTAGCAGCATTTGCGCTCCAGCTTCAAAATTTTTACCAGCATCCTATCGCGCCAGTCTTTGATTTTTTGCATGGAGTTTTCGCGCACAATCGGCATGGCATTGACGCTGTTGACAAGGGTTTCCTTCATCGGCGGCGAAAGGGTGTTCCAGCTCGCCATGGATTCCCAGCGAATGCGATAGGAATCTGAATATTCCTTGACAAAATTCTCGATGCCGTCACCCGCCAGGCAGGCCCGCATCAAAGGCCCGATAAAGGGGTCCCGCATCCCCATGCCGTTGCAGAAGGCCCGATCGACCTCTTCGGCACTGGCCACGCCGCCGGCCACCAGATCAACAGCCTCGCGCAGCAAAGCGGCCTGCAGCCGGTTGACAATGTAGCCGGAAACCTCTTTTTTAAGGCGCACCGGGGTTTTGCCGATTTTTTCCATCAGATCGCAGGTCGCCCGGACCGTCTCCGGACCGGTTTGCTCCCCGCCGACCACCTCCACCAGGGGTAGCAGATGCACGGGCAGAAACGGATGGGCCAGCACACAGCGCTGCGGCCGGGCAGCCACCTGCTGGATCTCGCTCATCAGCAGTCCGGAACTGCTGCTGGCCAGGATGGCGTCGGCCGGCGCGCGGGCATCCATTTCCGCAAACACTTTTTTTTTGACCGGGTAGTTGTCGGGGACGGATTCCTGCACGTAGTCGGCTCCTGCAACGGCTCCGGCCAGATCCGGGTTGGTATTGATTCGCGGGATGGCCGTTGCCGCTGCCCCTTTCAGCAGCAAACCGTTGTCTTCCATAAATTTCAGATTTAATTCCACCTGCTCGACGGCGCTTTGCAGGCGTTGGTCATTGGCATCCTGCAGCGTCACATCGCAGCCCCCGGCTGCAAACAGCGTCGCCCAGCCCTGGCCGATCAGTCCCGCGCCGACACAGGTGACGTTTTTGATGGGGATGGACATGCATGCACCTCCTAAATCTTAAATAAGAATTTGATATCTCTCGCCCGCTTCGCTTAAGCACGCTGAGGTCACAGAGATAGATATTATTCTTTGCTAGATTTTTTGATCTCGTTAAAAAACGGGATCAAAGGTTCTGGTCAAAACCTCTGCGGCTCTGTGCGCTCTGTGAGAGATACAAAACCTCTTCCAGGGGTGAAAGATCCGCAAATTTCATCAATCCCCAGACGTGTGAATCAACGCCTGGAGCACTTCTTCGAGGGGCGGGGTTGCCGGGGCATCTTTAAAGCCTGCAATGCGTCGATAAATCATCTCGGCGGCGGCGTGAAACTCACCGGGCAGGCCGGCCTGGCGAAAGGTGGCCGCAATCTCGATCATCTCCCCGGCAAACCGCCAGGCTTTGGCGGTGACGCTGCGCACCCGCTCGCCCGCCTGCCGGCCGAAATCGGGCCAATCCCGCGACCACTGGGTCTCCAACTCCCCGCGCACGCCCATGACTTCGGCGGTGGCTAAAATCGCACCCAGCAGGGCGGTGGTTCCCTTGGTATAGGCGGCATAGCACATTTTCAGGGCCGAGGCCTTGCCGATTTCAGGGCCGACAACGTCTGTCTCCAGGGGCCCGCCCGAGCAGTATGCAGCAGCCTGCTGTGCCTTCTCACCGGACAGATATAGCCAGGTCTTTCCCCGCTCCTTCACCGGAAAACCGATGATGCCGCCATCGACGAACTCGACCCCGGCCGCCTGCATCATCTCACCGATTCGGATGGTTCGCTGGGGTGAAATGGCGTTGACGTCCAGGTAGACCCCCTGAAATGCGTGCGCCAGCACCTGTTCGGCCACTTCCTCGGCCGCGTGGGGCGGACATACACTGACGATCACCGCACAGGTGTCGCACAGGGCCGCCAGGGAACCGGCATCAATGAGTTTGTATGCTTCGGTCCGCTCCCGGGTTTTAGGGCTGCGCCCCTCGGATGTCCAGTAAACATCGTGCCCCCCGTTCTGCACGGTTGCGGCCACGCAAATTCCCATCAGGCCGGGATGCAAAACACCAATTTTTTGCTTTTCCATCATACGACTCCTTTACCGTTTTTATCAGAGACGGAAAATCCGCACCACCGGTTCGGTATTTTGGATTCTCTTCCCGGGGCCGGCACTTCGGGCCGCCCCCGGCCTTTGTAGATATCAAACTAATTCTTTTAAGGTCAATCTGAAACTTCTGGATACTTGATCAAATTGTGCTATAAAGGCCGCATCTGAGGGCTCACTCAAAATCACAACAGGCCCATCTATTATGTAAAGGTAAATACCGCCCCATTTGAGTTAACACCGATTGGGAATTGTTGGATATGAGTTATTGGCTAATCGTTATTTAAGATATTATGAACATTTTATTAATCCTGATCGCATTTACGCTCCATTTTACACGCCACGGCATCACGTTTCCGTTTATCCCCCTGCTGGCCGGCGGCATGGGAGCCGGCCCGGCGACCATCGGGTTTATCGTCGGCGCCTTCAGTCTGATGGCCGTATTTTTGTCAATTCCTCTCGGCGGACTGGTTGACCGCTTTGGCGTCAAACGGCTGCTGCTGCTCGGCGTTGTCTGCAATATAGTAAATGCCCTCATTTTGTTGCAGACCGACAGCGTGTTTAAACTGATCATGGCCCAGTTGATCGGCGGCATCGCCTTTTTGCTGCATGTGGTCGCCAGCCAGGCCTTTATCTCCCGGCTCCCCGATGCTTCCCGGAGGGAGAAGGGATTCGGCTGGCTCAGCTTCGGTGCGGCCGCCGGCCAGAGCGTGGGACCCATCCTGGGCGGCTTTCTCGTCAATCGCTTTGATTACCAAACCGCTTTCTGGGTCGTTCTGGTGCTTTCGAGCATGGGACTGGTGCTGCTAGGCCTTAAAGACGCCGGCAAATCGAATCCGACAAGCTCCTCGTACAACTTGCTTAAAGACGCCCGGCAGGCCGGTGAAATGGCGTTGGAACCGCGAGTGTTGATGACGCTGTTTTTCACCTTTGCCATCATTTTTGCAGCCAGCCTGCGGGCCTCGTTTTTGCCGGTGCTTCTGCGCACTGAAGGACTATCGGAAATCACCGTTGGAGTTTTAATCTCTATTTTTGCGGTCATGTCGACATCCATCCGACTTTTCTTCGGCCGGCTTCTCGATTTATTCGACCGTAAAAAAATTCTGGCTCTTTCCATGCTGGCCATCATCTTTGGGGCCGGACTGGTTCCGTCGATGTCTTCCGTATACGGGTTCGGGGTACTGATATCGATTTTTGGTCTGGGATTCGGAGTAACCCAACCGCTTTCAATGGTAATGGTCGCCGATCTGGCCGATCCGAAGCAGTCCGGACTTACCATGGGCCTGCGTTTCACAGCGATCATGGCGGCGGGGCTGCTGAGTCCGATTTTTCTCGGATTTATCGTAGAAAGGTTCGGTTTAAGTCCGGCTTTCTATGTTGCGGCCCTAGTTGTCGTGCTGGTCGGAATTCGAATGTTCATCCTCAAGCCGGAGCTGATACCTGCCCGCCGGACATAGAACGGAGCCGGGATAATCTCACAGGCCCATAACCCCTGCTCCGGATAAAATTTCGTCGAATTTCTTACTCAAAACTCCCGTTGAGTTTTTCATTCAATTGCGGCTACAGCAGCGTCTGCCCCTGGGCCAGACCCGGCGCAGCCAATCCGGAAATTTTCTCGACGATCTCAGGGCTGAGAGTGACTTCCGCCGCTTTGGCGTTTTCCGTTACCCGTTCCGGTTTGCGCGTGCCCGGAATCGGTACGATGTCTTCGCCCTGGTGAAGCAGCCATGCCAGAGAAAGCTGGGCAGCCGTGAGGCCGAGATCTTCGGCCAATGCCACCAGGGGCTCAAAGCGCTGTTTGTTGGCCGTCAGGTTCGCACCCTGGTAGCGTGGATTGTTGTGTCGAAAGTCACCGGCTGCAAGTTCGTCAACAGTGCCGGTCAGAAATCCACTGCCAAGAGGCGACCATGGGACCAGCGCAATGCCCAGTTCGCGAAGTGTCGGCAGCAATTCCGTCTCCGCCTCACGCCGCCACAGCGAATACTCATATTGGACGGCGGCAATCGGATGGACCTTGTGCGCACGGCGAACCTGTTCGGCCGTCACGTTGCTGAGCCCCAGGAAAAGAACCTTGCCTTCGCGCACGGCCTCGGACATGGCACCGACGGTTTCTTCAATGGGGACTGCCGGATCAGGATAGTGGGCGTACCACAGATCGATATGCGACATTCTCAGACGGTCGAGGCTCTTTTCAAGGGCCCGCTTCACATATCCTGGTTTTCCATTGATTTTCAGGGAAAATCCCCAACCTGTCGGCACCTCGGATCCGGTTTCATCCGGATCGAACACAATACCGAATTTCGTTGCAATAAATGCCTCGCTGCGCCGGTTGCCCAGGGCACGGCCGACCAGTTGTTCATTGTGTCCGTTGCCGTAGGCGTCGGCCGTGTCAATAAACGAAAACCCCACGTCCAGCGCGTGCCGAAGGACCTCAACGGCATTTTCTTCTTCAGTGCTTCCATAGTACCCTTCGAGGCCCATCGCGCCGTATCCGATGGCACTCACGGTGGGACCATTTCTGCCAAGTTTCCGGTGCTGTTCCATGATGACTTCTCCTTTCATCACCCTTTTTAAGACCCAACACTTTGGAGCATCGTTGGCTGGGATTATTTCAGGCATCCCCACGCTCCAAATCGGCAATATTGCTTGCCTCCCCGACCGCGTTCACCTGTTCGATTTTGTGGCTTCTATTTTGGGGGGGGAAAAAAAATTTGCTTTTTCGCCTTCAGGTGCAGAAGGTAGGAATCTTTGGAATAGCTGATGTGGCCTCTGGCAAGCTCGTCCAAAAGCCCGATCTCTTTATTTTCCAGGCCTTGGATAAACTGATGATGCTCTTTTTGTATCCGCTGGATGGTGTCCGGCGAAGACCAGGCGTGGTAGCGCAGGATGTGGCTGCGGGCCTTGAGTTGATTGATCATATCAATCAACGGCTGATTGCGGCACAGCTCGTAGATGTAATTGTGGAAATTGTCATTGACGGCGATCATTTCGCCGAAGTCTCCGCTGCGCGCGCTGTCTTCAAACTGCCGCGCCATCCGCTTCAAAAAGGTAATATCCTGCTTTTTGACATTAGCGGCCGCCTTGCGGGTGGCGAGCGCATCCAGTTCGGCCCGGATTTCGAAAATATCGATAATATCTTTTTCATCCAGATCGTTCACCATTGCGCCTTTGTAGGGAACAATCCTGATCAGTCCTTTGGTTTCAAGAATCTTAAAAGCATCCCGAATCCAAAATCGGCTGACACCCAGTTTATCCGCCAGGTTGATTTCGACCAGGTGCTCGCGGGGCTGCAACCCACCGGTCAGGATCATATTCTCCAGCTGCCCGACCAGCCTGTGGAAATCTTCTTTTAAATCTTTCTTGTGAAGAGGCATCGTGAAAATATACCCTATAGGTGCATAAAATACGGTATTCAAACTTGGCCGTTGCGATGAAAACCATTGCGAGTATTGACTGATCCTGGATCCTGGTTTCCAGTCTTCGCTCTTACAGAGTTTCGGCCCGGCAAGCTGGATCCTGGATGATTCCGGATTTCACTGTCGCTGTACTGCTGAATATCCAGCATCAAGTATCGAGCATCCCCGCTGCGCGGGATCACTGCTCCGACCCTTATCGGCCTCGTAAAAGTAACGGTCTTGAGTCTGCCCCACTTTAATAGGTATGCAGATATAAGCAATGTTAAGGTGAGCTCAGCTTGGCTGCCCGTCTTTCAGCAGCTTGACGACATCGTCGATAACCCCGTCGGCTCGCCGGTCCAACTCGGCCCCACTCAGGTTGGCTACTGGATGAGGTACCGCCAGAAATCGAAAATCGGCCGCGCCCCATTTGGCCGCCATCAGTTTGCCGGTTTCCAAAAACGCATCCGTAACGATGGCCACGGCGGGAAGCCCCCTTTTCTCGCAGAGAATGCTTTCGAGCACACTGCCCGAACTGCAGGAGCCTCAATCACCGATTCCGGTCAGCACGAAATCAGCCTTTTTTTTGAGCGCATCAATCGCCTCGTCGGCCACATAATCGCTGGCGGACTGCTTACGATGCAGCACCGCCATCTCGATCCGATACCTGGACTTCAATCTCTCGGCAATTTTGAGCAGGAGCACATCCGAGTTGTGTTTGCTGTTTTCAACCAGTCCGACCCGCAATCCATTCAGGTTTTGCGGTCGGGGAGCAAATACAATCTTTTCCTCTACCGGGGAAACCGTCGGGTCAAAAATTTCCATGGATATAGTTCTCCTGTAAATAGGTGGAAGTTAATACCCTAATTGGGTTTTAATTCAATCGGGCTGCATCCAGCGCTCATCAACAGCGGTGGTGATCGCCCGGGTCATATTGTACCCTCCCCAGCCGGGCAAACAGGCTGAGAAGGCGCCGGCCCGCGCACCGGCACTGACAACCAGGATTTCATTCGGTGTGCGGACGACATGCCATCGTTCGGTCTCGTCCTTTTTGTCGATGGGCCCCGGCAGCCTGCCGGCTCTTTTGATCTCGGCGATCGAACGGTGAGCGTGGTCGAAAAGGCACTTCTTCACCTGGGCTTTGGACCAGCCGCTGCGGCGAAAGACCTCCTGATGTTCTCCGGCAAAAACAACCACCATATTCTGCTGGCCGGTAATGTTCATGGAACCCAAATTGGCCATGCTGTCGGCCATTGTCACGCAAAGGGTCCGCGGATCGCTGGAGAGATGATTATATACCTGGTGCGGACCTTCGGTGGCAAATACCGTGACGGTGCTCTGCTCGGGATTGAATCCTTTTTCAACATGCAGGGGTTCCCAGGGACTGTTATGCTCATCCTCAGCAAAGCACAAAGAATATTTGCCCGGGTTGCCCAGCGTCGAGCGGTCCAGGCGTCCGGGTCGGGTATCCAGGGTATTCATCATCAGCAGCCGCAGTGCGCGGCCGATGGTGGCGTTGGCGCGAAATCCAGGTCCGAAGGCGTTGTCGGCGGCATTAATCTCCAGGCGTCCGGCTACCGGGCCGTTGACGATTATCGCAATCACCGCCCCGCCGGTGCTGGTGGCCGGACCGTGGTAGCTGAAGTCGGGATGGCAAATACCCTTGACCGCCGCCAGAAACACCGGCATATATTCCGGCAGGCAGCCGGCTAAAACGGCGTTGATGGCAATCTTATCGGCCGTCAGCTTCAGGTTGCGGGCGGGTATTTCACCCACCACGTCGTCGGCTCGCAGGTCGACGGCCGCCAGCGCGGCGTTCACTGATTTTGCGCTGGGCGGCATGACGGGCAGCCCGTCCGTCCAACCTTTGCGAAAATACATCTCTATCAATTCCACTGGATCTTGTTCACCCGGCATTTTCATCATCCCTTCGGTTGTCCGAGTATTTTTTAAATCCTGCAAGCCTTATTTCGCAGGAAGTCGGAAGACAGGTTATGAACCGGAATCTGCAAGACCGCTTAAATTCGCATGCCGCCTTCCGAATCTCCTAAACCACCGTCACCTCTTCAAACCCCAGGCCAAATGCTTCCAGGTTGATCCGGTCCTTGCCCGTGGGAACCGAGCGGGTGATGGCCTGCTCCAGGGCTTTGCGGCTGACCACCTCGGTAACCTTGCACAGGGCCCCCAGCATCACCATGTTGGCCGTTACCGCGGCTTTAATGGTGTTGCGGGCGATGGCGGTGGCCGCAATCCTGTACTGGCGCTTGATATTTAGGGGGATTTCGTGCACCATGTCGCTGTCGTAAATCAGGATTCCGTCGGATTTGACGACCTGTCCAAACCGACTAATGGAGTCCTGGGCCTGGGCGACAAGAATATCCGGGTGGGTTACCCGCGGAAATTCCACGGGCTCATCGGAGATAATCACCCAGGTGGCCGCAAAACCGCCCCTGAGTTCAGAGGAATAGGCCTGGGTCTGGGTTGCATATTTGCCGTCAAAGGTAACCGCGGCCGAACCTAAAATAACGCCGGCTAGAATCGATCCCTGGCCGCCCACACCGGCAATGGTTAAATCGGTTTGTGCCATTATTTATCCTCCGTCATCTCACTTCGCAGCCGCACCCATTGTTCACTCAATTCAGCCTTTTCCCGGTCGCAGAACTCGCCCACGATGATCTTGCCCGCCAGCTGCGCTTCGTCCATTTCCCGGGCCTTGGCGAGCCGGATGCTGTTGGCTTTAAAATGCGTAAGCATATCGACAGCACCGCCCAGTTTGCTGGCGCGGCCATACTGCACCGGGCATTGGCTGACGGCTTCAATCAGGGCAAATCCTTTTTTCTGAATCCCTTTTTTAATTGAGCGGGTCATCTGCCGGGGGTGGTAAGTCGTCCAGCGGGCGACGTAGGCGGCCCCGGCGGCCACGACCATGGGCGCGATGTCGAAATCATGCTCCATAGCGCCGTAAGGACTGGTGATGGTTTTGATTCCGCGCGGGGTTGTCGGCGCCGTCTGCCCGCCGGTCATGCCATAGATGCCGTTGTTGACCAGCACGACGGTCAGATTGATATTGCGGCGGGCGGCGTGGATCAGGTGATTGCCGCCGATGGCGGTCAGATCGCCGTCGCCGCTGACGACCATCACGTGTTTGTCCGGCAGGCCGAGTTTCACGCCGGTGGCAAAGGCAATCGGCCGGCCGTGGGTGGTGTGCAGGGTGTCCGCGTTGTAAAACGGGCTGGGAATCCAGGCCGAACAGCCGATGCCGGAAACAAAAACGAAATCATCCATGTTCAGTCCCAGCTCGTCGATGGCCCGCAGGATCGCCTGGGACACCGTGCCGATGCCGCAGCCGGGACAGGTGGTGGTGCGTTGAATATGGCTGCGGGCGTACCTTTCTTTTAAAGGATGAGCACTTAGCGTCATTGAATCAACTCCTTAATATGGCCGAGGATGTATTTGGGATCGTGGATTTGTCCCAGGGTTTGCGGCCCCAGAAAAGAAACCCGGCAGGCATGCGCCGCCTCGGCTTTGATGTACGGATAGAGCTGGCCGGTGTTGTTTTCCAGCACCAGCATGTGATCGACTTTTTCCGCCGCCCTGCGGACTTCCCGGTCCGCAAACGGCCAGGCCGTCAGCAAACGCAGGGTTCCCACTTTCAGTCCCTCGCTGCGGGCCAATTGCGCGGCGGCCCGGGCACAGCGGGAAACCGTGCCGCAGCTTACCAGGACCACATCCACGTTGTCGCAATCATCTTCCACCCGCACGATGTCATCGCGGTGCTTGAGGATTTTTTCGATCGGACGCATGGTGTAGCGGTGCATGACTTCCGGGTCGGACAGATTGCGCATGCCATGCTCATCGTGGCAGGAACTGGTGACGTGGGCCTTGAGACCCCGGCCGAAGACCGGCATGGGCGCGACATTGACATCCTGAAAATCCTGCCGCTCCAGAACGGTGGCAGCCGGCTCAGCGATCTTGCGGTTCTTGATCTCGATCCGATCCTCCGGCGGTATCGCGATCTGCTCCCGCATGTGGCCCATAAAGCCGTCGCCCATGACGAACACCGGAACGCGGTAGATTTCAGCCAGATTAAAAGCCCGGATCGTCATGTCAAACATTTCCTGCGGGCTTTCGGGGCACAAAGCCACAATCTGGTAGTCGCCGTGAGAGCCCCGGGCCACCTGGACAATATCACCGGCCAGTCCCACCGACGGTACGCCGGTGGACGGCCCGAAGCGCTGGACATCCACAATCACCAAAGGCGTTTCGGTGGCCACCGCAAAGCCGATGCTTTCCTGCATCAGGCTGATGCCCGGACCGGATGTGACGGTCATGGCTTTGCAGCCCGCCCAAGAAGCACCGATAGCCGCGCAAATCGCACTGATTTCGTCTTCGGTCTGCAAAAACGTGCCCCCCACTTCCGGTAGCCGAGCGGCTAAAAAATTGGCGACTTCGCTGGCGGGGGTGATGGGATAGCCGGCTGCAAAATTACACCCCGCCGCAAGAGCTCCTTCGGTGCAGGCCCAATTCCCCATTTCAAAATGGGTTCCCGTTTGTACTTTTTTGTTGTGCTGCATGGTTATCCTTTTGGCTTTTTTGTTGACGGACTGCTGTTTTCGTCCTTTTCGACGGCAATGGCAAAGTCCGGACAGTAGATCATACAGTTCTGACAGGCGGTGCACGCCTCCGGATCAGTGATTTCCGGGGGGTAGTAGCCGGCCGCATTCATTTCCTGGCAGGCCTTGAACAACTGCTCCGGGCAGACAAAGGCACAAATACCGCAGTCGTCTACACCTTTGCACGATTGCGAAAATATGGTCACCTTGGACATCTGGGTCTCCTTCACAGACATTGCTATATTGTTAGCAGAAAATAATCTTTCGTTTTAGTAATACCTGGAGGCCTGGAGGCCGGGAAGCTGGGAAGCTTAAAGGATAGGATCAATTTTAATTTTCTTGCCTGTCGCCGGCATCCATTTTTTTAAGCTTTCAAGCTTTACAGTCTCCCAGCTTTCAGGCCTGAGATTTTTCGATATCAATCTGTTTAAAAAAACCATTCCGATTTGAATCCCGGGTGCAAATCCCCCCTATATGGCCGGATACTCCGGCTCCCTGCCCTCCAAAACGGCCAGCACATCTTTGGCAACCATGCTCATACGGATCATGGCCTCTTCAGTGTGGGCGGACATGTGCGGTGTGCCCACAAAGTTGTCCAACTGGAGCAGAGGATTATCCGCTGAAATCGGCTCCACTTCGTAAACGTCCGAACCGGCCCCGGCGATGCGCTTGGACTGCAGCGCCGCGACAACATCCGCTTCGTTCCAGATCGGACCCCGCGCCATATTAATCAGAAAGGCCGTGGATTTCATCAAATTCAATAAATCCGCGTTGACAAAATGCCGGGTCTCCGGCAGCAGGGGCAGGTTGACGGAAATGAAATCCGCCTTTTGAAACAATGTTTTTTCGTCGACGCGCGCGGCCGCGAGTTCCTTTTCGGCCTCGGCAAATGCCAGCCGATCAAAATACAGGACGGGCATACCGAAACCGTTTTTACAAATTCGGGCGGTCTGTTGGCCGATCCGGCCGAAGCCCAGCACACCTAAAATTTTTCCTCTGAGTTCGGCGCCGATGAGTTCATAACGCGCCTGCCAGCGGCAGTCTCTGAGGGCCATGTCCGCTAGTCTGATCTTTTTGGCCAGCATCAGCGCCAGGGCCACAAAATGCTCGGCCACACTCTCCATGTTGGCCTGGGGCGTGTAAACGACTTTGACGCCCCTTTTCCTGGCAGCTGCCAGATCGACCGCATCCAGTCCGACCCCGTGCCGGCCGATCACTTTCAATTTCGGGGCGGCCGCCATTACTTTTTCCGTAACAGCGCCGTTGGCCCTGATAACGATGGCATCCACATCGCCGACCTGATCGATGATATCACTTTCCGCCAAAGATCCGGCATAGAACAGCTCGCAATTTTCTTCCAAAAGTGCAAGTCCTTCGCGATGCATGGATTCGTAAAGTAAAATTTTAAACCTTGATCCCATTTTGTCTGCTCCTCAAAATCAGCGCTGCGGTTGAGCGTGGATGCCTGCGCTTTTAAAGGCTGATTCGACTAAAATCAGTTTCACTATTTGGGACGTTAAATTATTATAGCTGTCTGATTTTTTTATATATTTAACAATTTATCTAAATTGTTAACAATATAATTGACTATTCAAAATTAAATGTCAAGTCTTTTTGAATTTAAATCAAGGTGGATAAAAAACAGATGGGGTGATATAAGCCATTGCCGGATGACGCCTGGGGCATCGCCGCCAAGAAAGCGATACCTTCGCCGACGGCAGCTTCCGATTTAAGGTCTATGATTCCATGGAAAGTTTCCAACGCAATTTTGAATTCAAATAATCGCACAGGAGAAGCGGCCATGCAGATCACCACGCTTTTAGGCAGCGCTAAAAAGAAGGGCAATACCGCAACGGTTCTGGGGTGGGTTGAGCAAGCGCTCGAATCACGGGGCCACGCTGTGGAGCGGATCTACCTCCACAACAAGTCGATCAAGGGCTGTCTGGGGTGTGCCCAATGCCGCGAGAAGCCTGATGATATCGGCTGCGTCCAAAAAGACGACGCCATCGGCATCCTGGAGCAGATGATTTCATCCGACGCTGTCCTGTATGCCTCGCCACTATATTTCTGGGGCTTCTCGGCCCAGATCAAGGCGCTGATCGATCGGAGCTACTCCCTGGTCACCCAATACCACAAACCGGGCCATACCTCACTCATGAAAGGCAAACGTCTCGGCTTGCTGGTTACCGGCGCCGACGCCTATGCGGAAAATGCCGAGGGCCTGTTTGCCGCCTTCGACCGGATCGCAGATTACTTATTGGCCGCCAAAGCCGGTGAATTATACGTCGGCGGGTGCAGCGTACCGGCGCCCATTCCCGCAGCGGTAAGGGATCAGGCCGTGGAACTGGCGCTTTCCCTGGCAGGCTGACTTAAATTTCAGGACGCCGGAGCCATACGGGGTCTGCCGGCGATATCCAAGCGACAGGTTCATCCATTTACCCTGTTTTCACGCATATGGGTTTTGTAATTTTATTGTGGACGCTTGCAATACCTTTTTTCCGCAGAAAAACGTTCTTGCGGTCTGCGGACATTTCAATAAAACGTTGATCATGCAAAGACTTTAAGGCGGATTTCACATTTGCCGGCGGAATATCAGCAAAGCAATTTAAAATTCTTTCGACGTCTATTTTTTCACCCCTTCCCGGTGCGCTCCGTTGATAGGCAACCATATTTAGACAGACACGATCGAGGTTTTTAAATTGCATAAATCTCTCCTTTTCCTAAATCTCAATAGCAGGAGACTCAAAGAAAATAGCGGCTGCTGTTCCCTACCTCCTCTAATCCATAAAGTATAAAAATAAGGATGTTCGCTTCTTTCCGCAATAGGGTGCAGAGAGTATTGTAATCGGCTTTATTATTTATTTTAAGCAACGGGAAGGAATGCGCAGCTGTTATAAAATAATAAGCACCCTAAAATTCACAACCGTTTTCGGATCTTGTCCCCCCGATAATGTTGAGCTCTATCCTTGACATAACACAAAGTGGCATTAACAGATAGGTAAAGGTTCATTTTTTGAGTCTCCGGGAAAACTCCCGGCTGATTTCAAATATTTTCAGTTTGGAGTTTTAAATTCTATTCAATAAGTCAAATAAACATAAAAAAAGTGCGAATGTGCAGGTGGCAAAAATGACGGCAACGGTCAATTCGAAAAAAAAAGCTAATAAATTTGTCATACGCGGCGCGAAAGAGGAACCGACTGAATGTGGTATGAATCCGACGGACGCTGAGGGCAAAAACAACCTTTGTTGCTGCTACATATTAAATCAAGACGGCCAATACAGTGATCCATGTGATTTACCGGCAGATAACTGTTGCCGATAGCAGCCGTAAAATCAGCAAAAAAATCACCAGCCACTCTCTGATAACCCCTACCCTGTCAACTTTCTTGCCATTCGTGGCCTAAATCAGGTGAACTGGAAAATTCCGTCAGGGTTGCAGGGAAAATTAAGGATCCGTTTAACAGCCGTATCGAACTTTGATACGCAATTTGCGAAAGCCAAGAGGTTGGCCTGAAATGGAAATCCAAGAACGAAGAGAACACCCAAGATGTAGCGAAGATACGGGAATCGTCTATTCATTCATTAACAAACTGGAGCGTCATGCGGCGGTGGCTCGAAACTACAGCAGGTTGGGTATGTATTTTGAATCGGACAATCCCCTTGCCCTGGGTACAATCATTGTAATCAGAACCTTGACCTGCGAAGCCGCAGACGATTTGGGGGCCGGCAGTATCGAGAAAGGACCTGCCCCATATTACTGCAAAGATTCCCATCTGGCCCCTGAGCCCTGTCGGGAAATCAAATCTCTTGTCACCGCGCAGGTCAAACGCTGCGAAAAAACTACCGTCAGAGGCGGGGAAGGCTATGGCATCGGGGTACAATTTGTCAGACCGGCGGTCTAGTTTAGGCGGTCAATAAAGTAAAATCTTTGAATTTTGTGATAAAAAAATTTTCTCGCAAAGCCGCAAAGCCCGCAAAGGTAAATTATTAAGGTAATCTTGGCGTCTTTGCGTCTTAGCGAGATACCTTTTAGGTTCAGGTTTATCCGGGTTAGGATTTCTCGAAAGGTGAGCTGAATGGCCAAAATTGCGCTCACAGGCATAAAACCGACCGGCACTCCCCATATCGGCAACTATTTGGGAATGATCAAACCGGCGCTTGAATTATCCCGATCATTCCAGGCATTGTATTTTATCGCCGACTACCACGCACTAACAACCACGCGCGACCGCAATGAACTGAACCGATGTATTTACGAAGTAGCGGCGACCTGGCTGGTACTGGGGTTGGATCCGGAGCGGGTTATTTTCAATAGGAATTGAGTGAATCAGAAAAGGTGAACACCGATGAAATCGATACTCGAAAAATACGACCTTATAACTGAGCAGGCCGGTGCCGGTTCGGGCGAAAACCTGAAATGCAGCGGCAACACCCTCCAGTCGGCTTCTCCCATCGACCGGAAACCCATTGGCAAGATTCGGTGTGCTTCAGCAGATGATTATGAAAAAATCGTTGCTCGGGCTTCGGAAGCCTTTCAAACTTGGCGGATGCTTCCGGCGCCCAAGCGGGGTGAAATCGTCCGGCAAATCGGAGAGGTGCTGCGCAATCACAAAAAATCCCTGGCTGAATTACTCAGCCTCGAAGTCGGCAAGATTCGAGCCGAAGCCGAGGGCGAGGTTCAGGAAATGATCGATATGGCCGATTTTGCCGTGGGGCAGTCACGGATGCTTTACGGGGTGACAATGCCCAGTGAACGCCGGGAGCACCGCATGTATGAGCAGTGGCACCCCTTAGGACCGGTCGGGGTGATTACGGCCTTTAATTTCCCGGTCGCGGTATGGTCCTGGAATGCTTTGATTGCAATGGCTTGCGGAGATACGGTGATTTGGAAACCTTCTTCCAAAGCCGCGCTGACTGCCATCGCGGCCATGAAGATCATATGGCCGGTGCTCAAAAAAAATGATCTCCCGGATGGTATTCTAAATTTGGTGATCGGCGACCGGGAAACGGTCGGAGAGGCGTTGATCCATGACCCTCGGGTCCCTTTAATCTCGGCAACCGGCAGCGTCCGTATGGGGCGCCATATTGCACGCGCCGTGGCCTCGCGCCTGGGAAAAACGATCCTTGAATTGGGAGGCAACAATGCCATTATTGTAGCCCCCAGTGCAGACTTGGAGTTGGCTGTCCGCGGGATTGTATTTGGTGCCCTTGGCACCGCCGGCCAACGCTGCACAACCACGCGCAGGGTGGTTGTGCACCGGGATATTTATGAGGCCTTTTGCCGATCCCTGATCAGAGCCTATCAGCAGATACAAATCGGCAATCCCTTCGATGAAGGCAATCATATGGGACCCCTGATCGATCCCAAGGCCGTGCAGGTGATGCAGGACGCTTTACAAAAATTAAAAGAGCACGGCGGACGAATTCTTTATGGCGGGCAGGTCCTCTCAGGGGGAATATTTGATGCCGGCACTTATGTTGTTCCTTGCATCGCTGAAGCGGACCCGGATCTGCCGATCGTAAAGGAAGAAACCTTTGCCCCCATTCTTTATTTAACCCAATACAATACGATTGACGAAGCCCTGCGTTGCCATAATTCAGTGCCGCAGGGTCTTTCTTCGGCCATTTTCACCCGGGATCTGCGGGAATCTGAAATATTCTTGAGCTATCGCGGAAGCGATTGCGGCATCGCCAATATTAATATCGGCACCTCAGGGGCGGAAATCGGCGGAGCGTTCGGCGGCGAAAAGGATACCGGGGGCGGGCGGGAAGCCGGGTCCGATGCGTGGAAAAGCTATATGCGGCGCCAGACTTCAACCATCAATTGGTCACGGGAATTGCCGCTGGCTCAAGGAATTGTGTTTGGCGGCCAGTCATAAAAAAAATAGAATAGCAGCCATCAATAGCGTTCTATACCGCGGCCTGGTCCGAAGCCGGAAAAATTACGCAGTTTAGAGAAACTGGCCGAATTCTATGCCCAGTCCGATGCACTGTTTGCCCGCCATACACGGAGCGGCATCTTCATCTTCCAAATAATGCTTTACCCGGTTTCCATCCTTTTTAAAATTGACTTCCCATACATTTCGCTCATCATCCCAGGCTACCTTCAAATCCAAATCGCACTGTCCAATTTCAGGATACATTTCGTGGATTTTATTGCAAAGCGCTGATTTATCGTACATAGCAAACCTCCT
This sequence comes from uncultured Desulfosarcina sp., assembly GCA_964435765.1. GTDB lineage: Bacteria > Desulfobacterota > Desulfobacteria > Desulfobacterales > JAFDCJ01 > JAFDCJ01. Next base: position 2,968 of record CAYTBC010000057.1, on the reverse strand, counting down.
TTTGAGGATGCTTGATTCATCGGTTGGTTTTATTCAGCATTCTGAATGCCGGCGGATAGAAAGCCGCACCCTGGATTCAGGCTTTTGCCGGCTTTCGCTCATGAATATAAAGATAGTGGCTTTTTCAGAATATTCAACATCGGTGCTGACCGCATTTACCCAATCGAGGCGGCTCAGCGTAAAACAAAATGCGTTGGAGGAGATGTTGCTGAAATGAATTTTACTGCAGGCTGGACGTGCTATCGGTGCTTTGATGGGTTTCAGTAACCAGGGGATCCTCCATCATCTGAAGGCGGGCCTGCACCATGGCCGCAAACCGGTCGTGCTCATCGGAGGGCAGAGACTGGCCTTTGGTGGTTTTTATGCTGTTGGGATCCACCGGCTTGCCCATTATGCGCACCTCATAGTGCACATGGGGACCGGTGGCCTGGCCGGTCTGGCCGACTTCGGCGATGGTCTGGCCCTGTTTGACATACCCGCCCTTTTCGACCAGCAGCCGACTGCAATGGCCGTAGAATGTCCGGTAACCATTGGGATGGCGCAGGATTACTAATTTTCCGTAGCCGTTGCGCCAACCGGCAAATTCTGCGGTTCCGCCGGCGGTGGCAAAAATGGGCGTTCCCTGCGGTGCACCATAGTCGATGCCGGTGTGGCGTTTATATCTTTTGGAGATGGGATGGAAGCGCCTTACCGAATACGATGAAGTCTGGTGGCCGAATTTGACCGGTACACGCAGGAACATCTTGCGCAAAGGAGTACCGTCCTCGTCATAATACCCCGTCTGATGACCGTTGTCGTAATAAAACGCCGAAAATTTTTTGCTGCCGATGTATTCAGCCGCAAGGATTTGGCCATATTTCACGAAGCGGCCATTCAGGGTATATTTTTCAAAGAGCATATGAATGGTGTCCCCCTTGCGGGGGAAAAGATAGAAATCGATATCCCACGAGAATATATCAGCAAAGGCGGCCACCAAAAGGCCGCTCTCCCCCTGTCCGGTGACAGCCTCAGAAATGGAGCTTTCAATGGTAAAGGTTTTGGAAACGGTTTCTTTTTCCAGTGGGATTTCCCGGCGATAGGCTTCAAACGCATCGTCATCGGTCCGGACGGCAACATATTGATCTGTCAGGCTTGTCTTATAAATTAGTTTCTGAAGCTTATTTTCAGGTGTCAGGCAGACCCGGTACTTATCGTTGGGCCGCGCCCTGCGAAAATCGAATAGCCCCTTGAACGATCGCATCAGGGAAAGCACATCTGAAGGGGAAACACCACAGGACACCAGTACGTTGTAGACGGGTTGGCGGGCGATTCGGCCATCGATAACCGTCAGCGGTGTATTGGTGTCGGGTGAGGCAAGCAATTCGGCCTGGGAGGTTACCGGTGCAGCCGAGGAATCATCCGGCGGCTGCGGGCTGGAGGCAAAGACAGGCCCGCTCAGCACCAGATATAAAATAGTCAAAAGGATCAGGACATTCGCCGGAGAAGTGGAGCAGTTTTTAAATTTAGGCATCGGTTTTATACCGGATCGGCTATCAGGCATCGGGGTTCAGGATCAGGTTGTCAATTTGGCGTTTTGCGGTCTTATAGCCGAACTTCGGCGGTTTGTCAACCCAGACACGTTCTCATTTTCACAACCCAAATGCCGTTGTTAATATTGATCACAACAAATTCAGCTTATTTTTACTAGACTATCAGATTTCACTAAAGGTATCACTTTTTTTTATCGGTATCTTCCCGGAATACTTGAGTGAAATGCGACATTTGGGTTTGGGGGCCTGTCCCTTGCAACCGATTGCAAAATTCAGGCAGTAAGTTAAACCTTAATAAAGGACCGTCGCATAAGGATGCCGCTTATCCGGCGGCACCCTTATAGCTTTGATGGATCCGCCCGGATTAACCGCGCAGGCCGGCAATAACGGCCCGCATAAATGCCGGCAGGTCGTTCGGTGTGCGGCTGGTGATCAGGTTGCCGTCGACGACCACTTCTTCGTCCACCCAGTTGCCGCCGGCATGCACCAAATCGTCTTTAATGGAAAAAAAGGAGGTCAGCCTGCGGCCGTTCGCAATCTCGGCCGATGAGATCATCCAGCCGGCATGGCAGATGGCGGCGACCACCTTGCCCTGGCCGTTGAAATCCTGCACCAATTTGACCATCGCGGCCGAGCGGCGCATGAGATCGGGCGCGAATCCTCCGGGGATGACCACGCCGTCAAAATCGGCGGCCTTAATCTTATCTGCGCTGGCGTCCTCCTGGACCGCCAAACCGACCTTGGAATGATAGCCGGCCGCTTTTCCGGTGCCGACCACCACCACTTCGGCGCCGGCCTCTTTCAGCCGGTAGTACGGATACCAGAATTCAAACTCGTTATACATATCCTCCACCAGAATGGCGACTTTTTTTCCCTGCAGTTCCATTGCGAGACCTCCTTTTAGCCCCATTGAACGGGAACCACCCAACGGGGCTCTGATTTTTGTTTGTTATCCATATCCTGTCGCGCCGGGGCGGGCTTGAACCCTTCTTGGGGGGTCGAAGCCTGAAGGGCGACGTCCCAAGTCTGGAACCTACCATAACCATACAATCCGTCCTGTCAACGCGTTTCGGTGGCGATGCGCATATGAGGCGGATCTTTTTCGAAAACCGGATGTTCAGCCTTTCGTTGGCGGCCTATGCTATCCTGCGATACATGTGTCAGGACGGCTTCATGAGCACCTTGATGGACCCGTGCTTGCGACCTTTTGAAATATCAATGGCGTTTTTGAAATCTTGCAAGGGATAGGGATCCGATGCGATCCCGCGCGAGGTAATCAATCCGCGGGCCATGAAATCGATGGTCGGCTTGTAGGTATGAAAACCGAGATGTCCGCCGTAAATTTCCAGCTCTTTGATATCCGAGATAATGGACCAGTCAAAGGACACTTCTTCGGCAAAAACTGAAAATTCCATCAAACGGCCACCACGGCGAAGCAT
>CAYTBC010000056.1:0-23720 GCA_964435765.1 uncultured Desulfosarcina sp. | reverse complement strand
ATTTCTTGTCGGACTCGGGGAGATCGGCTCCTACTACGGTCGCAAAGCAATCCTCTAGGTGCATTAGAACTGCCGGTAGTGGCGGTGTACTCGTGAAGGTTTTACCAATTCAGGAATAAATAGTCGCGATCCTAAAAGCACGAAACACGAATACCGAAATTCGAAACAAATACAAAATTACAATGTTTAAATGCTCAAAACAAAAAAAATTGCACGGCCCGTTAAAAGCAGGGATTGATGTCGTTCTAAAAAATGGGAGATAGCTATGGCGATCAGTCAGGAACTTTTAGACATTTTAGCCTGTCCAAAGTGCAAAGGTGACATTTATCTGAATGATGCCAAGGACGGCTTGATTTGTGATCAATGCAAACTGCTATACGAGATTCGAGACGACATCCCGATCATGTTGATCGATGAGGCCAAACCTATTGAAGAATAATGGTTTGCCTGGCCAGGATGCTGGAAAGCCGGGAAGCTGAGATGCCTTGATGATTACCGGCATGTCATCCCCTGAGCTTCCAAGCTTTCCAGCCTTCAGGCATGCAAGCCTTTCTGAGATTTTTGACATGAGTTTGCCGCAAGCGCCCAAACCTGCCAAATTGGTTATCGGACTTTTCATGAAAGATCGGACGCTGTTTGCACCTTTAGCCGCCGAACTTTCATCCGCTTTCGGTCCCCTCGACATCGTCAGTTCATGGATGCCTTTTGATTATACCAGCTATTACGAACCGGAGATGGGGGCACCCCTTTTTCGCCGGATGCTGACTTACAAAAACCTGATTGCGCAAGGCGACTTGCCGGCGATCAAATTAGCAACCAACCAGCTGGAAGAATCCCGTTCACACGGCGGTCGGCGCCGGGTCAATATCGACCCGGGCTATCTGCTCAACGAACGCTTTGTGCTGGCCTCGGGTAAAAATTTTACCCACCGGATATATATCGGCAGCGGCATTTATGCGGATTTGACCTTGATTTATCAGCGAGGGGCGTTTGAGAAACTGCCCTGGACTTATCCCGATTACGCTGATCGCCCCATGTTGACCTACCTGACACAGGTTCGAAGCAAATATGCTTTCGATTTAAAGACAAACTAATCTTGGAATTTTTGAGCCGGGGATTTGCCGGCTTAAAATTGTTGCGGAGCACATTAAAAATTATGATCAAGAGCATGACCGGTTTTGCGACCGAAGAAATGATTGCCGGTGAAATTGCAGTGGCGGTGGATATCCGATCCTACAACAACCGACACCTCGATGTCGTCCTGCGGGTGCCGCCCAACTACATGGCACTGGAAGAAAAAATAAAAACACTTATCGCCCAACGCGTCGTCAGGGGACGATTGGAGGTAAAGGTTCAGATTAAGGATGCCTCCGTTGGAGCTGTTGTTTTTGACGTCGACTGGGACCGGGCCAAAGCCATGCATGCTGCCATGACGCGGCTTAAAAGTGAGCTGGGCCTGAAAGATGACATCACGTTGGACCACCTGCTGGGGGCCGGAGGGATGATAAAAGCGGTCGAAACGGTAGACGAGTCCGACGCCGTTTGGTCGATGATGGAGCCATGCCTCGCGCGGGCCTTAGACGGACTCGAAGCCATGCGCCGAAAAGAAGGCGATTTCATGGGTGAAGACTTGTTTGCGCGCCTGGATTACATCGAAGCCTGCCTCAGTGAAATCAAAGCCGGTTCGCACGATCTGTTAACCCAGTATCAGGAAAGATTAAAGGAACGCATCACCGTTTTGACGCAGGAGACCGTTGAGCTTGATCCGGCCCGGCTCGCGCAGGAGGCGGCCTATTTGGCAGACCGCAGCGACATTTCCGAGGAGATCGTCAGGGTTGCAAGCCATGTCAAGCAGTTTCGCCACATCATGCGTTCCGATGAGCCGGGGGGCCGGAAACTCAATTTTTTGCTGCAGGAGCTGCATCGGGAATTCAACACGATTGGATCAAAGATAGGCAATGCCGATACCTCCCACAGGGTCGTTGATATTAAAGCTGAACTCGAAAAGATCAGGGAGCAGATTCAAAATGTGGAATGAAGGTGACCGGACCGTTCAGAGGTCCAAAGTTAAGGGGGTTGGGGTTCGGGGTTATGGGGTTCAGAGTTCAACCCTGCCGCCGGCCACAAATACGGCCGGTCTGATCGAGAAAGAAACTTTATTTTATTAAGCAGAAAGTAAGCATTTTGGAGGTAGAATGGATCAGAACCTTTTAAACATTGGCTTTGGCAGTACGGTGGTATCCGAACGGGTCGTTGCGATTGTTTCTCCGAATTCCGCTCCCATGAAAAGGCTCAAGGATGAAGCCCGGGATGAAAAGCGGCTGATCGATGCAACCCACGGCCGCCGAACCCGCTCCATTATTGTCATGGACAGCAATCATGTGGTTCTGTCTGCCATCCAGGCCGAGACCATTTCCCAGCGTTATGCAGCCTTGAAGGAACCCGCCTGATTGAATATGAAAGCAAGACACCTGCAAAAAGCCCGGACTCAAACCCAAGCAAGAGGGTCTGATCGACCGGGCCTTCTTTTTATTCTCTCAGCCCCGTCCGGGGCCGGCAAGTCAACTTTGTGCCGTGCCATACGGGCGCATTTTACGGATTTGCTGTACTCGGTTTCCTACACCAGCCGGGCGGCCCGGCCCGGAGAGCAAAACGGGGTGGATTATCATTTCATCGCCAAAGCAGCGTTCGAAAGGGGAATCGAGCGCGGCCGGTGGGCCGAGTGGGCCGAGGTTCACGGAAACTATTACGGCACCTCCGCAGAAATTTTGGACCGCGGTATTGCCGACGGGCGCGACATCTTAATGGACATCGACGTTCAGGGTACGCGCCAGATTTTGAAGCGATATCCCGCCGGCATTACGGTTTTCATTATGCCGCCATCCCTGGAAGCCCTGAAATCCCGCCTGCAGGCCCGGGGCACCGACAGTGCCGAGGTGATCGCGGTGCGTTTGAAAAATGCGCAAAATGAAATGGCGCAAAAAAATCTCTATCGCCACGTCGTCATCAACGACCGACTGCCGGAGGCTATCACCGAGCTGATCGGCATCTTCGAGAGTTATCGCGCGTGAAAACGGAAATTATATATGGCATGCACCCGGTATACGAAGCAATGTCGGCCCGTCGCAGACAAGTGTTCGCAATTTATCTGGTGAAAGAAAAGAAATCAGGGCGGCTCGCCCGGATTGAATCGCTGGCTGACTCCAGCCGTGTTTTGCAGCATGTCGTCGGCCTCGAAGAATTAAACGCGCTGGTCGGCACTGCCGAGCATCAGGGGGTGGCGGCCAGGGTGAGCCCCTATCCGTTGACCGAATTCTCGGATCTGCTCCAGACGGTTCAAGCTGGGGACGGCAAGTTTTTTTTGCTGATGCTCGACAACATCGTCGACCCCCAGAATCTGGGCGCCGTTATCCGCACGGCGCTGTGTGTGGGCGTTGACGGCGTGATTCTGCCGAAAGACCGCTGTGCATCGCCGACCCCGGCAGTTTCCAAGGCCTCGGCCGGTGCGCTCGAACACATCCGCCTGACCCGGGTGACTAACATGGTGCAGACCATGCAACACTGCAAGCGTGCCGGTATCTGGATTATCGGCCTGCAAAGAGAAGCGACCCTGTCCATTTATTCAGGCGATCTGACCGGGTCCATTGCCATCGTGCTTGGCGGCGAGCAAAAGGGCATCCGTCCTCTCGTCCAGAGAAATTGTGATTTTATATTTTCGATTCCCCAGCGGGGACCGGTCGACTCCCTCAATGCATCGGCGGCCGCCGCGGTGGCTATGTATGAGGCCTTCAGACAAAGACAGAAAGGGTAGGGGGACTGGATGTTTTCTAAGATATACAGGATTCTGTCTCGGGCCGTTTTTCCGCCGAAATGTCTGGTGTGCCGCAATTTTTTTGATGTTCCGGAGCCGGGGAATGGCGCGGATGCAGGGGCGGCCGCCGGCGGAGGGCAGGGCCGGTTGATGTCCCTGCAGCGCCAGATCGAACGGCTGATGCCGCCTTGGCTGTGTTCGGCCTGCATTCGGGGGCTGACGGTGGTTGAATCCCCGATTTGCAGCTGCTGCGGATTACCGTTTAAGAGCCGGGGTGGGACTGACCATCTTTGCGGCGATTGCATCCGCGCCCCGAAAAAATTCGGAATCGCCCGGGCCCCCCTGGTATATGAACGAATTCTGACCGAGGTCATCCATGGTTTCAAGTACAAGGGCAAAATTCAGTTAGCGGATTCGCTGGCCGAACTCCTCCTGACGGCCTTCAGACTGTTCTGGGATCCGGCGCAGATCGATGTGATCATACCGGTGCCGCTTCACATTAAGAGACTGCGGAAGCGGGGGTTCAATCAGTCCTATCTTCTGATTCGAAACTGGAATACCCTGGCCGGAAGCTATTTTTCCAGCCCGCCCGGCTTCCGGATCGAACGCAATGTGTTGGCGCGAATTGTGGCGACTGAGCCTCAAGCCGCTTTGGGCCGCTCCCAACGGGCAACCAATCTGAAAAATGCCTTTGAATTGAAGGGCCGGGATGCGATAAAAGATAAAAGGATCCTGTTGATTGATGATATTTATACCACTGGCTCGACGGTGCAGGAATGCACCGAGGTGCTGCTGAATCGCGGTGCCCGGCAGGTGGACATTCTAACATTAGCCCGGGCGGTGTAACCCGGCTAAGACTAAGTACATAGTTTCATAAATACGGTAACGTATAATCTACGGAAGCCTTGCTGATGATTGGATCTCGCTGCAGATGAATAATTTTAAATTTCACCGCAAAGACGCAAAGAGCGCAAAGTGTATTTTTCTTTTCATTTGCCTTTGAGAGGCCCCGCCGAAACGGGATGCAAGCAAAGGCCAATAAAAAATACTTTCTCCCTGCGCCCTTCGCGTCTCTGCGGTGAAAAAATGATATTGCAAATACGTCACCGAAATTACGAATAGGTGCACTAAGGCGAACCTGCAGGCTATAACGGCCTTGATATATTTAAGGATGACTCATGGGCGTTTCAGGCAAAATAGTACCCGCCGCCAAGCTGGCTGCCGAATTAAACCCGGCCGGCCGGTCTGGTAAAAATATCGTATTTACCAATGGCTGCTTTGATATCCTGCATGTCGGCCATGTGCGGTATCTGACGGCTGCCAGATCCGAAGGCGACCTGCTGGTGGTCGGTTTGAACAGCGACACATCGGTTCGATTGATTAAAGGTGCCAAACGACCGATTGTGCCCCAGGATCACCGGGCGGAAGTGTTGGCCGGTCTTGCGTGCGTCGATTATGTGGTTTTGTTTGATGAGCCGGATCCGCTGCAACTGATTGAAACCCTGCAGCCGGATGTGCTGGTCAAGGGAGCGGACTGGGCCGAGGATCATATTGTCGGGGGAGAATTTGTCAAATCAAACGGCGGAAAAGTTGTGAGAATCAATTTGGTTGCCGATGCCTCCACCAGTGGGATCATTGAACGTATTGTCGAAAGATATTGCTCATGATCCGATCCATTCAAAACGGAATCCCGTTTTTCCAATTTGACCATTTGGGCGCTTATACCGATATCAACCACGGGATTTTTACCCGCAATGCAGGCTGCAGCGACCCGCCTTTTCACCATCTGAATGTCGGCCAAGGTATAGGTGACGACCGCCGCCATGTTGAAAGAAACCGCCGCCTTGTGGCTCAGTGCATGCAGGCTGAAGAGCTTGTCTTTCTCGATCAGGTTCACGGCCGCCGGGTGTTGACCGTCAGCCGCCATCGCGGCGTTTTTTCTGATTGCGGCCCGGGGCCGGCATTGACCGCCGATGCCATGGTGACGGACATGCCGGCAAAATTTCTGGTGATTCAAGTGGCCGATTGCCAATCGGTGCTTTTGTATGAACCTGATCAGCGGGTGGTGGCCAATGTGCACAGCGGCTGGCGGGGAAGCATTCTCAATATCATCGGCTGCACCATCGATGCCATGCAGCATCATTTTGGCTGCCGTCCCGACCGTGTGCGCGCCGGCATCGGCCCCTCTTTAGGACCCTGTTGTGCGGAATTCGTCAACTACAAAACCGAGATCCCCGCCGAGTTTTGGCCATACAGGGATTCAAACGATCATTTTGATTTTTGGTCCATCAGTCGTGATCAACTCGTGCGTGCCGGAGTTGCGGAAAAAAATATTGAATCCAGTCGGATTTGCACCCGGTGTCGAACGGATGAATTCTTCTCCTACCGCGCCGAGAAAATCACCGGCCGGTTCGCAGCGGTCATCGGGCTAAAAAGAAAGATTGAATAATGAAGATTGAATATTCAATCTTCAATTGCTGATTGTGGAAGAGTCCATGCTCCAACAAAAAGTAAAAATTAAATTCAACCAGCAGCTGGGTTCCGCCTATCACAAAATCGGCCTGGAATGTTCCGAGCATTATGAAACAGCCAAGCCCGGTCAATTCGTGATGCTGGGTTTGCCCGCACGAACCCAGCCCCTGCTGCGCCGTCCATTTTCGATCCACAACCTGATTATCACCCGCGGGATGACAAGCGGCATTGAATTGTTGTATAAAGTGGTGGGGCAGGGGACCGCGGCCCTTGCACTGCAAAAAGCCGGGGATACGGTCGATATTCTCGGCCCCCTGGGGACCGGTTTCCTGATTCCCCGCCCGGCAAGACGCATATATGCGGTGGGCGGAGGGATCGGCGTGGCTCCCCTGGTGTTTCTATTCGCGCAGCTGCACCGCCGGAACGCCGACCTTGCCGAATGTCGGGTATTTATCGGCGGCCGCACCAGGGACGACCTGCTGTGCCGGCATGATTTTGAGCAACTCGGGGTATCTGTGCAAACCACGACGGACGACGGCAGTGAAGGTGATCAATGTCTGGTGACCCTTCCGCTGGAGGAGGTCATTGCAGATATGCCGCCGGATATCATTGCCGCCTGCGGCCCCATGGCAATGCTGGGATGCGTCGCTGGTATCGCTGAAAAGTACCGGGTGGCGTGCCAGGTCTCCATCGAAACCATGATGGCCTGCGGCATGGGAGCCTGCCTGGGATGTGCGGTTGAAGGCCGGGAGCAGACGGAACGCTATCTGCACGCCTGCCTGGACGGGCCGGTATTTGATGCCGGGGATTTGAAATTCTGAATCGGCGGCGGAGCGGGTTATAATCCTTTTTTAAAATGCCTGGCTGAAAAATTATGAATTTTACGTTGACTTGCAATCAATCCTTTGTTAGTTTCAAAACCTTTAAATCGATCAGGCTTCAAACCTTTTCCGGTGGGGAGAGGCTTTCCCTTCGATGAAAAGAGAAAATAGACGCTCGTTCAAGGAACTGGCGTATTTCAGCAGCCTTGGCATTTCCGTCGCACTTGCGGTTTTTATCGGCTTGGCGATCGGAGTGGTACTGGACGGTAAATTCGGCACTTCGCCCTGGTTTACGCTGATTTTCTTGGCATTTGGAATCATTGCCGGATTCAGAAATATCGCGCGGGTTATCAAAAGAGTGCGCAAACTTTAGACTTGGATTCTTCGCGGACGGGATAGAGATTACAAAGGTGGAAATTCAACAGCGAATACTGGCATTTGTCACCCGCTCCAACTGGATTCTCTTTGCTGGTACCAGTGCAATAGGTCTTTTGCTGCTGCCGCCTGACTTTGCCAGGGGCCTGCTGTTTGGCGGGCTTCTTGTCACGGTCAACTTCCACCTGCTGGCCCGGACGCTAAGAAATGCGCTAACCCCCCCGCACCTTTCCTCCCATAATCTCGTTATTGCAAAATACTTTCTGCGTTTTATCGGCAGTGGGTTCATTATCTTCGTCTTGATCGCCGGAAGCTTTGTAGATCCGGTGGGGCTTATCATCGGGCTTTCATTGGTGGTTTTCAGTATCATGCTTGCGACCCTGCGTGAAATTACAAAACTTATTTTCAAGGAGGCGGTATAAGGATGGAACATCCCTATCTATTTTTAGTCAAGCTGTTTGAGTTGATCGGGTTGGGGCATTTTGCGCATGTCTATCCCCATGTTATTTATTCCTGGTTTGCTATCCTTTTGCTGATCGTTTTTGCGGTGCTGGCAACCCGCAAAATAAATATGGTACCCACCAAAGCGCAAAACTTCTTTGAGATTCTTATCTCCGGGATGGAGGAGTTTATGGTGGATATCACGGGTGAGGAAGGCCGCTGGTTCTTCCCGATTATTGCCACCATATTCATCTATATTGCCGTCTGCAACCTGATGGGACTGGTCCCCGGGTTCTTTCCGCCCACCGCCAGCATTAACACGACCGTTTCCTGTGCCATTCCGGTGTTCGTTTTTACCCACTTTATCGGCATCAAGTACCATGGCATCAAATATATCAAGCACTTTCTAGGCCCCGTATGGTGGCTGATTCCCATTATCCTGCCCATTGAAATCATCGGCCACCTGGCAAGAGTGCTGTCTCTTTCTTTCCGGCTTTTCGGCAATATTACCGGACATGAACTGGTGCTGGCCATATTATTCATGCTGGCCGGTGCGTTTTTTGCGCCGCTGCCCATCATGGCCATGGGCATTTTTGTAGCCTTCGTGCAGGCCTTCGTCTTCTTCCTGTTATCGATCATGTACTTTAGCGGGGCGATGGAGGAAGCGCACTAGACGCCGAACCAATTGAATATTCAATTTTCATTATCCAATGCGAACTATGGGTGAAATGGAAGAAGCCCAACAACATATCAACTAAAGGAGGTAAACTAGAGTATGGAAACAAAAGCATTAGAGTTCTTCATCGCGTGTGTAACGGCAGCCGGTTTCGGGATTGCGATTGCGGCATTTGGTTGTGGTATCGCTCAAGGTATCGGATTGCGCGCAGCTGTTGAAGGTATCGCCCGCAACCCTGAGTCATCCGGTAAGGTAACCGTTACCATGCTGATCGGTCTGGCTTTGATCGAATCGCTGTGTATTTACGCGCTCGTCGTTGCTTTGATCCTTATTTTTGCGCATCCCCAGGCAGCTGCGATTGCCGCTCTGTTCGCTCACTGATAAAAGCATGAGGGTTGGTTGAACCCAAAGGCTGTCTCCGCCGGACGAAGACAGCCTTTTTAGTTCCCTTTTTGAAAACCTGGACCTCTCAGGTTTCTATACATTCATATGCCCCTGTCGGATTTAATGCTTCAGTTTTCCGATAACCTGCCGATATAGCCCTTAAAGAAACTGCCCCGCAAGTCGATTCACGACATCCGTCAGTTTTCTGGTTTTGAAAATTAAACTTTGGCTTTCAACCGATTCGATATTTATCGCGGATCATTATGATAGAGGATCTTCGGAAGCACTGCTGTTTGCGCTGAGACGACATCGCCGTCGTCATGCAATGCCTTCCGGGGTCTGTCAGGAGATCGATCATGGATCAAAATCAAATCCTGCAGCGGTTAAATAAAATCAGGGAGATCCCCACACTTCCAACCATCGTGCTTGAGTTGAATCAGCATCTGCAGGATCCTGAGACTTCCATTGGCAAAGTCAGTGAAACGATCGAAAAAGATCAGGCCATGGCGCTTAAAATCTTAAAGCTTGTCAATTCGGCCTTTTATGGATTTAAATCCAGAATCAGCGACGTCAAAAATGCAGTGGTTCTGCTGGGCTATAATGCAGTGCGCAATGCGATTGTCTCTGTCTCGGTGATCAATGCCTTGCCCAAAAGTCTTGTGTTCCAGGATTTTGAGATGAGAGACTTTTGGAAGCATTCCCTGGCGGTGGCTGTGACCAGCAAAAGCATTGCTCAGAAAGCCGGCGGAGAATCCCCCGACAATTGTTTTGTCGGCGGTCTGCTGCACGATGTCGGTAAAGTGATTATGGCGCAATATCTGCAGGATTTGTTCGTAAAGGTGTGGGCCCGCATGCAAAAAGAATATCTGCCTTTTCATGCGGCCGAGCAGCAAGAGTTGCCGGTGGATCATTGCACCATCGGTGCCCATCTTGCCGGGCGCTGGCAGCTGCCCAGAGGCCTGATTGACGCGATCAGCTGGCATCACGCCTTTCAGCCACAGATTTCCAACGCAGGTTTTGTGAAGATTATTTATCTGGCCGACATTCTGGTCAACAGTTATGACGAGAATCCGGATTGTGCCATTGACATGTCAGCCATGCATCCGGAGGCCGTCAAGTTTTTGATGGGTCAGTTGGAAAATTCAGCGGATTGGTACGCCGGCCTGGCAGATGAAATTGAAGCGGCTTATTCCTTTTTTCTGGATTCGGAATTTTGAAACGCGTTGCGGGTTGCGGTACTTGATCGGCGCAAGGCTCACGGCCTAAGGCGCACGGCGCACGGCACTGATATTGGAGGCTGGAGGTCTTTCAGGTTCTATCCTCTGTCCTCCGACCTCTGGTATCGCGATGCGGGTTGCGAGGTGCGTGTTGCATGCTGCAGGATGCGGAATGTTCCAGCATAGCGCAGAGGGCATAGCGTAAAGAAATTCTTATACCGTCCTTTGGCCTTCACCCTAAACCTTATACCTTGTACCCCATAGCTGCAATAAGCCATCAGCCGCCTTGCGTCTTGCGCCTTGGACCTTTCGCCATCAGCCGTGCGCCTTAAGCCTTCTACCTACTGCCGGATACCTTTGATTTTCCAGTATCCAGCATCAGGTACCCAGTATTTTCCTCAAGAACTGGCCCGTATAGGAATTGTGGACTGCAGTGATCTCTTCAGGTGTCCCCCAGGCTATGACTTCACCCCCCTCATCCCCACCTTCCGGCCCCAGATCGATGATATGGTCTGCAGTCTTGATCACATCCATATTGTGCTCGATGACGATGACCGTATTGCCGGCATCCACAAGTTGGTTGAGTACATCCAGAAGTTTGCGGATGTCATCGGCATGCAGACCGGTGGTCGGTTCGTCCAGAATATAAAGGGTTCTGCCGGTTCCCTTTTTGCTGAGCTCGCGGGAGAGCTTCACGCGCTGGGCTTCTCCTCCGGATAAAGTGGTGGCCGGTTGACCGATCTGGATATAACCCAGTCCCACCTCTACCAGAGTTTGCAGCTTCGAGCGGATGTTGCCGATGCGCGCGAAAAAGGCTGTGGCCTGGTTGACGGTCATCTCGAGGACCTCCCGGATGTTTTTGCCTTTGTAGCGAATCTCCAGGGTTTCACGGTTGTAGCGCTGACCGTGACATACATCGCAGGCGACATAGACATCGGGCAGAAAGTGCATTTCGATTTTGATGATGCCGTCTCCCTGACAGGCCTCGCAGCGACCGCCCTTGACGTTGAAACTGAAGCGTCCGGGTTTGTATCCCCGCATGCGGGCTTCGGGTGTACGGGAAAAAAGATCGCGGATGAATGAAAAGACTCCGGTGTAAGTGCCGGGATTGGAGCGCGGTGTGCGGCCGATGGGCGATTGATCAATGTTGACGATCTTGTCAATATGCTCGGTGCCCCGCAGACGGGTGTAGGCGCCGGCCGGGATCCGGGCCTGGCGCAATGTTTGAACCAGGGCAGGATACAGTGTTTCCAAAATCAGGGTGGATTTGCCCGAGCCGGATACGCCGGTCACACAGGTGAAACAGCCCAGAGGAAAGGCAACGTCGATATTTTTCAAGTTGTTTTGCGAAGCGCCTTCAAGGATGAGTTTTTTAGAATGGCCGGTGCGCCGGACAGCCGGTCTTTGAATGGATTTGCGTCCTGATAAATATTGACCTGTCAGGGAGTCGGCGTGGGACAATAATTCGGCGGGGGTGCCGGCAAAGACGACTTCTCCGCCGTTGACGCCGGCGCCGGGCCCCATGTCCACAACATAATCGGCGGACCGGATGGTTTCCTCATCATGTTCGACAACCAGCACCGTATTGCCAAGATCGCGCATCTTAAACAGGGTCGCCAGCAGACGCTGGTTGTCCTTTTGGTGCAGTCCGATGCTGGGTTCATCCAGCACATACAGCACACCGGTGAGCTTGGAGCCGATCTGAGTTGCCAGACGGATGCGTTGACTTTCGCCGCCCGACAGCGTTTGGGCCGATCGATCCAGGGTCAGATAGGCCAGACCGACATTTTGCAGGAAACCTAAACGTTCTGTGATTTCCCGCAGGATGCGACGTGCAATGATCTCTTTTTTACCCTCCAGCCTCAGGTCTAGAAAAAAATCACGGCAGCCGGCGACCGACAGGGCCGTGAGTTCCGAAATGTTGAGGTTGCCGATCTTCACCGAGCGTGCGGCCCGGTTTAGTTTTGTTCCGCTGCATTCCGAGCAGGGCCGAAAATTCATATACTGTTTTATATCTTCCCGGATGTAGTTGGAATCCGTCTCGCGGTAGCGGCGCTGCAGATTGGGAATGATTCCCTCGAAGGGCTTTTGGTAGGTGAAACGGCGATTATCACGTTCAAAATAAAAGGTGATCATCTGATTGCCGGAGCCGTAGAGCATTCCCTGCTGAAAATTTTCCGGCAGATCTTTATAGGCCGTATAAATGTCGGTGCCGTAATGCTTGGTCAACGCATCCAGAAATTCGATGAAGTGCATGCTGTTTCTTTTGGCCCAGACGCTGACGGCGCCCTCCCGTAGCGATAGCTCGCGGTTCGGGATGATGAGCCCGGGGTCCAATTCGGTGGTCCAGCCCAGTCCATCGCAGTTCGGGCAGGCGCCTTGGGGAGAGTTGAAGGAAAAGCCGGCCGGGGTGAATTCCGGGTAACTGATCCCGCACGCAACACAAGCGGAGTTTGCGCTGAAAAGGATGGTCTCTTCATCCGACACGTCCACCGAGACGAGCCCGCCCGCCTGGGCCATGGCCAACTCCAATGAGTCCGCCAGGCGTTTGCGGATCGCTTCCTTTATAATCAGGCGGTCGATGACCACTTCGATATCGTGCTTTTGGGTCTTGCCCAGTTCGCCCACCGCTTCAATTTCCAGGGTCTGGCCGTCAACGCGAACCCTGGCAAAGCCGTCTTTTTTCAGTTGTTTGAATAGTTTTTCATGGCTGCCTTTTTGAGCGCGGACCAGCGGGGCCAGAATCATCACCCGGGTACCTTCGGCCAATGACATGACTTTGTCCACGATCTGATCGATGGTCTGAGATGAAATAGGGCGGCCGCACCGGTAGCAATGGGGGGTTCCGACCCGGGCATACAGCAGTCGCAGGTAGTCATATATTTCCGTCACGGTGCCCACAGTTGAGCGCGGGTTGTGGCTGGCAGTCTTCTGCTCAATCGCAATGGCAGGCGAAAGTCCTTCGATCAAATCCACATCCGGCTTGTCCATGCGCTCTAAAAACTGGCGGGCGTAGGTGGACAGGGATTCGACATAACGGCGCTGGCCCTCGGCGTAAAGGGTGTCGAAGGCCAGGGTCGATTTGCCGGAACCCGACAACCCGGTAATGACGACGAGTTGGTTGCGCGGCAGTTCGATATCAATGTTTTTCAGATTATGCTGCCGGGCGCCCTGTATGATGATTTTTTCGGAAGACATGCCGTTTTTGCAGTTCCTATGGTTGCTGTGTACTCGGTTCAAGAAAATATTTCAAACAAATATTTAAAACTTTATAATACGAGCCGTGATCGGCGCTGACTGCGGCAATACCGCTAAAGGCCTATTCTGATTGCAGTTTAACCGCTCCAAAAGTTATGAACAATATTAGTTATTTTCCTTTTTGAAAATGAAAGAGAATGGACGATAATTAGCGATTTTGTGAGAAGCCGCGATTGTTGATAACCTGCGGCAAATCCTGGATCTGTTTAAAATTCTTAATAAAACTTTTTCGGTCAAAAAGTTTGTATTTAAGGATAGTTGTCAGACGATCCCTAATTAATTTAAATGAAAACGGGCAGATAAAAATTGTTCAAAAAGTATTCGGCGTGCAGCTTAAAACACTGTTTTTCAGGTTTGACACAAACCGCCTGATGCCCTAAATGAGGCTCATGTTTTCTTCAGATAGGTTCATAGCCTAACGTAAACCTTCCCGGTCGTATAACTTCATTGTTAACATTAACTTAAACCGAGCGGTGCTTTCAACCGCACAACATTTACTTTGTCTTGCAAGCAGGACAACGATTTAAAGCAACACACCCTATGGAAGCCGTCTGGAAAAAGGTAAAAGCTGCGATTCAAAAACGCGTTCCCGCTCACAGTTACAAAATGTGGATTGAGCCGCTGCAAGTCGGTCAATCCGAAGACAGTGCCTGGGTCGTTTACTGCCCGAATTTCTTTTCAAGAAAACGGGTTCAGGGTCTTTACGGCGCGATGATTAAGAACGCCATTGAAACTGCCCTGGAGCAGGAATGTGAGGTGTTGTTTCAAATTTCCAATAAGACCAACGGAACCAAGCCCAGAATCGACGATGAGTTTCAAATGCAGTTGCCGAGCGAAAATACCCGTCCCTATAATGGGCGCTTCTTGCGCAGGGATTTCACCTTTGACCAATTTGTTGTCGGCAGCAACAATGACTTTGCCTATTCCGCGTCCCTGGCGCTGGCATCCCGCAAGGAAACCCATCAGAACGCCTTATTTTTGCTGTCTAACACAGGCATGGGCAAAAGCCATCTGTCCCAGGCGATCGGGCATCATGTTCTGTCGATCCATCCCAGGGACCGGGTCTATTACATTACCGCCGAAGATTTCAGCAACGAAATGGTCCAGGCTTACCGGCATAACGCGATTGATAAATTTAAAGATAAATACCGCAACCATTGTGACGTTCTGCTCCTGGAGGATGTTCACTACCTCAGCGGGAAAGAGCGAACCCAGATAGAGCTGGCGTTGACCCTCGACACGCTTTTTGAATCCGGCAAACGCATCCTTTTTTCCAGCTGCCATCTGCCGGCCGACATTCCCAAACTCAATGACAAATTAAGATCCCGTTTGTCCTGCGGGCTTATCTCGGCCATTGATCCGCCCAACTTCAGGACCCGAGTGCGGATACTGCAAAAAAAGGTGAACGCCAACGATTATCGGCTGCCGGAGAACGTGATTCACTACTTGGCCGGCGAATTGACCGATGACGTCCGGCAGCTTGAAAGCGGGCTCAACGGGGTTGCCGCCAAATCTTCACTGCTGGGGATTCCGGTCGATCTCAAGCTGGCTGAAAGTGTCGTCAAAAATATTGTGCGCCAGCGCAAGCGCATCACGATTGACATTATCAAGCAGCTGGTCTGCAAATATTATGACGTCGGTTTGGAGGACATCATTTCCCGCTCCCGCAAACAGCATCTCGTCAGACCCCGGCAAATCGCTATTTATTTGTCGCGGCGTTACACGGATGCGCCCCTGCAGACTATCGGAAAATCATTTAACCGTTATCATGCGACGGCCTTGCATTCCATCAACTGTATCGAACGCGGGCTGAAACAGGATAGCTCGATTCAAAAACAGGTCGGATTTTTCAAGCAAAAGCTGGAGTCCGGTAAATATTAATTCCTGCTCGCAATTGAAATCTGAAGCAAAGATTCCAACACTGAAGAAATCCAATCTCATGGGATTTATAAACGGCAGGAATTAAAATTTATTATAAACTCCATTTGATTTCTACAATCCTTTTGCCTGCCTAATTACACCCTTTTTCAGGGCGGATTAATTATTCCCCTTCTTTTTCCAAGTCCAACAAACCGAGCATTTCATCCAGGACACGTCCGTTGGTCACTAGAATCTCCCGGTCACTCAAGATATAGGGGCGGTTGGCAAAGGTGGTCACGGTTGCGCCGGCTTCGGCGGCAATCAGACTGGCAGCCGCCGTGTCCCACGGTTTCAGGTTCTGCTCCCAAAATGCTTCAAAACGGCCGCAGGCGACATAACATATGTCTAGGGCGGCTGAGCCGAGTCTGCGCACGGCCTGAGAGGCTTTCAGACAATTGCCGTAGCGGATGATCACCGGCTCAAAGACCTCCCGAATGTTATAGGGGAAGCCGGTGACCAGCAGGCTGTCGCAGATCTGATCCACGGAAGATACTTGTATCGGCCGACCGTTGAGTTGCGCGCCATGTCCGCGGCGGGCGGTATACAATTCCCCGTCGACCGGATTCAAAACCAGCCCCAACACAATTTCCTCCCGGTAGGCCAGGGCAATCGATATGCTGAATATCGGAACCTGATGGGCGAAGTTTACTGTGCCGTCCAAAGGGTCGATGATCCACTTATATTCGATGGTGCCGCTGGTCAGACCGGATTCCTCGCTCAGGATCGCGTGCTCCGGAAAGCGGGCCTGAATGGCGTCGATGATTTCCTTTTCGGATTGGATATCGGCCTCGGTTACGATTTCGGCGGCATCTTTTTTACGGACCTGGGAGATGTTGCCGTATCGCGCGGTGAGTATCTTGGCTGCCTGGTAAGCGGCTTTTATGGCAACTTGCTGACAGGGTTCGAAATCCATAGAAACAATCCTTGTATAAGGTTTCAGGTGCCCCGCATTGGCCCTCCCGGCTTTGGGGGGGCAGGCAGATGGCGGGTTTCGGTTACAAGTTCGGCCGGCACCGGGACCCTGACATTTGCGATGATGGATTCCATCTTTTCGATCAGGGGCAGCAATGTGGATTTTGACCGGGCGGATATGACTGTCCCGTTGAGTTGCCGGCTCAATCGTTCGTTGGTGTCCGGATCCACTAGATCCATTTTGTTTAACACCCGCAAGGTCTGGGTTTGATGCAGATTCAGGTCGGCCAGGATATTCTCAACGGATTTGATCTGTTCCTCAAACCGGGGGTTGCTGATGTCGATGATGTGCAGCAAAAGATCTGCATTCTCAAGCTCTTCGAGCGTGGCTCGAAAAGCCGCCATAAGATCTTTGGGAAGATCCTTTATAAATCCGACCGTATCGGTGATGATAACTTCTATATCCCGGGGAAATCGCAGCCGCCGGCTGGATGGATCCAGCGTGGCGAAAAGCCGGCTTTCGGCGATGACATGGCTTTGGGTCAGGGTGTTGAGCAGGGTGGACTTGCCCGCATTGGTATAACCGATGATCGATATCACCGGCAGCGCTTTTTTGATCCGCTGGGATTTTTGCTGGCTGCGATGCTGCCGGACGGCAAGCAAAGACTTCTCCAGGCGTGCAATCCGTTCGCGCGCCCGGCGGCGATTGATTTCAAGTTTGGTCTCACCGGGGCCGCGGCCGCCGATCCCTCCGGTTAAACGTGACATAGCGGTGTTTTTCGTCACCAGACGGGGCAGCAAATACTTCAGCTGAGCCAGCTCAACCTGCAGCTTGCCTTCACGGGTTTGAGCTCGCTGGGCAAAAATATCCAATATCAGCTGGGTTCGATCAATAACCTTTAAATTAACCTGATTCGTAATTGACCGGATCTGGGAGGGGTTTAACTCTTGGTCGAAAATTATCATGCTGGCGGCTTCCTGCAGGGCCAGGATGTTTAAATCCTGAAGTTTGCCGGGACCGATCAGCAACCGGGAATCCGCTTTGCTTTTTTGTTGAATGACGGTTCCCACAACCGTGATGCCGCCGGACAAGGCCAGTTCGCGAAGCTCGGCCATTGATTCCTGTGACTCGGATTTGGTAGATGAAGACACGCTGGCGAGCAGGGCCCGCTCCGTGTGCATGTCGGCTTGAAATCCAATGTTGTCGCGGGAAAGCTCGTCCTCAAGGGCCTGGATCAGGGCCAGGCAGTCAATGTCCAGATGTCCGGGATTCAAAGACGGCAGTATGCGGTAAGGTTTTTCCTGCGGCTGTTTGGGCATGATGTGGGCCACATGCACTTTTTGCGGAAGCCCTTCGTGGCTGCTGTTGATTACCGCCATCATGTCCAGACGCAGCAGGGCCAGGTCGGTGAGGTCGTCATTGGTCAGGGCTTCCTGGTCCAGATGGGTGTGAATGCATCGCAAACCCATTAAACGCCCTGGTGCAGCGCGGTATTTACTGGTATTGGGGATGATAATCTTTTTATTGTCCCCAACAATTACAAAAGCGACTTTGCTGCGGCGGTTGATTAAGATGCCGATCTGGCGGCGTATTTCACGCGACAGCTGGCAGAGATCGCGCGCTAATTCATGCGTGAGCAATAATTCCGGCGGGATGCGGCGGCGGTATAAATTACCCAGCCTTTTGATCTGATTGGCCTTCAGGCCGGTTGTATTTCCGTAAATCTTTTTCAAGAAGGTAATGTGCGTATCAGCCTCGGGCTAATGCTTCCTCCGATGCCAGATTTTCAAAACGGGTAAAGGAATTCAGG
This sequence comes from uncultured Desulfosarcina sp., assembly GCA_964435765.1. Classification (GTDB taxonomy): domain Bacteria; phylum Desulfobacterota; class Desulfobacteria; order Desulfobacterales; family JAFDCJ01; genus JAFDCJ01. The sequence goes on along the minus strand of CAYTBC010000056.1, from coordinate 5,622 downwards.
AATGATAAAAACACATCGCCGGTGGGGCCGTTTCTTTGTTTTGACAGCAAGATTTCGGCTACGCCTTTGTTGGGATTGTCTTCATCTTTGTTGTAGACTTCATCTCTATAGATAAACGCAACCACGTCGGCATCCTGTTCCAGGGCGCCGGATTCCCTCAAATCGGAGAGCCGGGGGCGCTTATCGGTGCGCTGTTCGAGCATGCGGTTGAGCTGAGACAGGGCCATGACGGGCAGGACCAATTCTTTGGCGAGTGCTTTCAGGCCTCTGGAAATTTCAGAGATTTCCAGATCCCGGCGTTCGGCGCTGGCGCGTCCCTGCATGAGTTGCAGATAGTCGATGATGACCAGACCAATATTTTTGTCCATTTTCAACCGCCGTGCTTTGGCGCGGATTTCCATGGCCGACAGACTCGCAGAGTCGTCAATGTAGATGGGTGCGTCGGACAAGACGCCGGCCGCGTCGGTTAACCGATGCCAATCCTCCATGCTGAAAAAACCGCCTCGCAGGCGTGATGAATCAATGCGCGCCTCGGAGCACAGCATTCGTAGCGAAAGCTGCTCTTTTGACATTTCCAGCGAAAAAATAGCCACCGGGATATTGGCCTCCACGGCGGCATTGCGGGCGATGTTCAGTGCCAGTGCGGTTTTGCCCATGCTGGGTCGTGCCGCCAAAATGATCAGATCGGAGTTCTGCAATCCTGAAGTCATGTTGTCCAACTGGCTGAAGCCGGTCGGCACCCCGGTTACCAGGCTGCGATTGCCCTGTTTTTCTTCCAGCGTTTCGATGTTGCTCAGAATGATTTTGCTGAGCGGAGAAAATGCCTGGCGCGCTTTTTTTTCTGAAATTTCAAAAACGGCCGATTCAGCAAAGTCAATCACCTCGTCGGCATTGCCTCTTTCCTCGAAACAGCGTTTGACGATGGCATTGGCTTTTTCGATCAGCCGCCGCAAAGAGGCCTTGTCATGGACAATCTTAGCATAGTGCAGGGCGTTGACCGCCATCGGGACCGTGTCAACCAGCTTTGCGAGGTAGCTGGCCCCCCCGATCAGCTCGAGGTGACCTTTTTCCTTCAACCGGTTGGCTAGGGTGACCAGATCGATCGGTTCGGCCTTGTCAAACAGGTCGGTGACGGCGGCGTAGATTTTTTGATGGGCGGTGCGATAGAAATCTTCCGGAGCCAGTGTTTCGAGCACATCCAGCAGGGTGTTGTTGTCAATCAAAATCGCACTGATAATGGACTCCTCCGCTTCAATGTTTTGCGGCGGCAGACCATACGGTGCGGGATCTTTGGGTTCTATTCCCTCGTTTGCGGGCATGGATTCTCAACTTAGGGGCGCCTTGCCCCCGTTCGAATACTATGATAAAAGTTTCCAGACATTACTCGGGTACGATTTCAACCGTTATTTCAGGTTCGACTTCTTTGTAGACCCGAATTGGGATCTGATAGCTGCCAAGGTCTTTAATCGGTTCGGCCAGTAGAATCATCCTTTTTTCAACCACAATGTTCTGTGCGGCCAGTGCATCTAGAATATCTCTGACGGTGACGGAGCCGTAGAGACGGTCCCCTTCACTGACCTTGGCGGATATTTGGCAGGAAACCCCTTGCAATTTAGCAGCCATCTCTTCGGCCAATTTGCGCTCTTTGGCGATCTGGACTTCAAATTTAACCTTTTCCTGTTCCAGTTTGCGCCGATTTTGCGGGGTGGCCAAAACCGCTTTCGCCTGCGGCAGCAGGAAGTTGCGCGCGTAGCCGGGGGCTACCCGAACCTCGCTGCCGATGATACCCAGAGAATTGATTGTTTCTTTTAGAATGACTTTCATTTTATAACCTCCGCAAGTTAAATGAATATTGAAAATTGAAGATTGAATATTTTCGGAATCCTGTCTGATTTATGCTTATAATAAGCCACGAATGAACACGAATTTTCACGAAAGCTTTTACTGTGTTTGCCTCAAATTTTGGCTATTGCCGCAATTGGCGGTTTTCAATCTTTAATCGACATAATACCATAACTATTCATTCATCAATCTTCATTCATCAATCTTTAATTTTACTACGTTGGCTTCCCCGATCTTCTAAAATTTACCCACATATCAAAAAAACCCAGACCGATGACAATCAGCAGTATCAGCTGCTGCAGAGCAATCAGCGCGTATAAAAAAAAACGAACAAAGCGGGGAAACCGTTTCTTTTCAAAATAGAACGATACAATCGCTATGCCCTGAAAAAAGTAAATCATCATCAGGATCAACAGTCCGTTTGAGCCGATGATTTTCAGGGTTGCCACCGGTATGAACAGCACCAGCGCACAACCGATGACCACCCATACCAGTGCTTCCGGCGCTTTCCACATTTTCAGCGATCCAAAGTCCGGATAAAAGAGGGACCGGCTCCGTAACAGTGGTTTGGCTAAAAGTATGTTGCTCCAAGCGACGAACAGCGTCGAGGCGGTGACGATGGCGGGAATGATCCTTACCAGTACCTGCTGGATCTGCTCCAGTGTCTGGGAGATCAGCCGGACGTTTTCCTCGGACATTCCCATGCTCTGGTACAATGCCATCGTCAATTCCAGATTTTTGGCAACATATCCAGATACGACCGCGGTGATGCTCGTGCCGGAAAAAATGCTGTAAATGAACAGGCTGATCAATCCGGAGAACAGCACCGCAGCGGTTGTAAGAAGAATCGTTTTTTCGATCGACAGGTTTAGACCGATCAACTCACCCAAAAGGAATCCGATCAGTAAAAGCTCGGCAAAAAACAGGGTGTCGGTGGAGATGCCGCCAATGACAATCAGCAGAACGAGGCCGGTGAAAACAGGTATAAACGCCCCAATGATTCTTCCCAGTTTTATACGGTAGTAGAGAATGGGCAAGGGAATAAACAGCGCCCCGACAAACCCGATGATCGGAATAAATACCGAAATGAAAAAAAACAGGCTTGTGATCAATACACCATTGACGATATCCTTTGCCATTTCTCTACAGCGCCGATTTAAATTTGGAGATTATCCCCTTGTTTGCAATCCGGCCGAAATCGGTAACTTAACGAAGTTCGACAGTTCCGACATAAGGCAGAAGGGCAATTGCTCGGGCCCGTTTGATTTCGTGGGTCAGCGTTCGCTGGTGTTTGGCACAACATCCGGATAAACGTCGCGGAATGATCTTGCCGCGTTCTGTAATAAAATATCGTAAAGATTTTGGATCCTTGTAATTTATCTCAAGACTCGAATCCGCGCAGAACCGGCAGACTTTGCGGCGATGGAATATTCTTCTTTTTCTTCTGGGTTTTTGCTCTCTTTTATTAGTCCTTGAAGGTGCGGCCATTTCTTATGCCTCCTCTTTCTTTTCCGATAGGGTCGGCTCAGATGCGGATTCATCCGCAGCGGAGCCCGGCGCCTCTTCACCGCTGTCTGCTGCTGTTTCCGCGGCCGGTGTATCTTCGGCAGGTGCACCGGCTGTTTTTTCTTCCTGCGACGCTGCTGCCGCGGCTTTTTCAAGCTCGCGTTTGCTTTCCGCTGCCGCCTTTTCTTCTTTGACCTTTTCCAGGTCGGCATCTTTATTCAGCACCACGGTCATATACTTGAGTGCCCGGTCATCGATGCGGAAGAAACGTTCGATTTCACTGACCAACGGTGCCATCCCGCAAAAGTCGAATCTCAGGTAGTAGCCGCGTTCCTTTTTTCTGATTTCGTATGCCAGTTTCCTTTCGCCCCAATCATCCTCGAAAACTAAAAAACCATCCATCTGGGTGATCAGTTCCTTGACCCTTTCAATCAAAGCATCACGATCATCCTGAGATATGTCGGGATCAATAATAACAAATGTTTCGTACCTTCGCATTTATCCTCCTTCCGGCTATTAAAGCCCTGGTTCTTCCAGAGCAAGGATTGGATAGGGTTAATAATTGTATTCCAGGTTAAAACTTCATGATCGCCGCACGGTCCTGTTTCAGTGACCTTTCCAGCCGACGTTTAATCTTTGGAAGTTGTCCGCTCGTCTATCGACACGACCATCGAATATTAAAATCCATTTTAATAGCATCTTTAAATTTTAACTGTCAAGCTGATTTTTAAACATTGACGGTCTTTTTTCAGCTCTGTTTCCGGCGTCGGCATCCGCAGGCCATAAGCCCGCACTGATTTTGAAGGCCCGTGATCAAAATTAAAAACGCTTCCAAGCCTCGGGCGGGGTGAAAGCGTTCTTTTATTGGTGGGCCGTGATGGAATCGAACCATCAACCTACTGATTAAGAGTCAGGTGCTCTGCCTAGTTGAGCTAACGGCCCTTTAACCGTTTGTGGATAACAGCCGTGCTTGGTATCAATTTTGGAAACGGATGTCAATTTTTTTTTGAGCGTGAGCACTAAAAATTTGTAGTTACCATCTGACTGCGGCGCCAAACACCGGAGTAATTAATTAATATAACTCAAAAAAAAGTAATCGCGAAAGCAACCCCTCATTTTTACCCTATAGGCATGCAAGGACGTTCCTCCCGGCTCAAAACAGCCAAATTTCACATCTGATTCTATAAGTAAGGGTGTTCAACAAGTTTAGGGCTACAGCCAGGCTCTCCGGACCGCTCATCATTTCCGCCAGGGCGGTCGTTCCCGTTTGCGTTTTGGTTTTTTCAGACGTTTGCCGTCTTTTTGCCAATCAGCGCCGTTGTGTCTGCTTTTGGGAACCCGGTAGTCTGATTTTTCATTCATGTCTATGATATAACTGCCGGCCGGCATTTGCGGCGATCGGACATGCGGTTCGGCCGTTTTCTTGTCATCCGGTTTTTCTTTGGGAAGCGGCGGCCCGCTGAAGCAGTCGGGTGGAATAAAATCAGCCAGAAAAAGAGTTTCTCCAGCCTCGAAAAACACCACGCCCTTGTCCAGGCTGGCCTGCACCTGAACCGTCAGCAGCACCGCCGATCGGTCGAAGCGTTTGCCGATGCGCTCGGCCATTTCGCGGCTGGATGATAAAATCACCCGGGAGAAGCCGGTGGGGCGAATACCCTTATCAACCACATGGAGCCAGGCCTTTTGACTTACGCCGGTGTACAGCAGTTTGGGGGGGTCCGCGGCAAAGCCATGCCGCGGCAGGCGGTGCCGAATATTTGAACGGATGGCATTGTCTGCGATTTCAAAGCCGGGGTCCGACAGCGTGAGCATGATTTCATTCAGATGGGCGCGGCGTACGTATCGGAACCCTTCTTCTTCGTTTATGGCCTTTAACAAATCCTTTAATTTTACGAAACCGTCGTCATCGGCCACCAGTCCGAATTCATCCGGCCTGCGGCTGAGCACATAATCAATTAATTTCGCCAGCTGTTTGGGAGAACGTTGTTTTGACACGATTGCCTCTAAACTGTACGCTGTCAAGTCTGAATCTTGCACTCACAGCAATGCGCTCATACCAGCGGGCTGTTTTCGTGGCTTGACCCTTAAATCAGTATCTGATATTTTGTCATCCGATACGAAAAGTCAACCAGTTTTAGCAAAAGAAAGGATTTGCCAACAATGAATTTCAAAGTATCCAAGTCATTGTACGAACGCGCCTTGAAAATAATTCCCGGCGGCGTCAACAGCCCGGTGCGGGCCTGCAAATCCGTCGGCGCCGATCCGCTGTTCATC
>CAYTBC010000055.1:0-24856 GCA_964435765.1 uncultured Desulfosarcina sp. | reverse complement strand
GGTTAGAAATCCCGTTTTTGAGGAATCAAAGGGCATTCATCGTTCCTTTCATCACTGCGTTCAAATATTCCTTGGCTTTGCCGCGCCGCTCACCGTGGCTTCCGCTGCGCAGGCCTTTCATGCTGGCAAATTGCTGCGTGCGCTGCTCGAGAAACGATGCCTCATCCAGATAGCCCAGACTGTGGGCAATTGCCAGTCCTGCAATCCGACCTTCGATTACGGAAGTGCTGGCTTCTTCGATACCCGACACATCACCGGCCACGTAAAGGCCCTTAACGGATGTTTCCTGGTTCTCATCGTGGGCGGGTATTCTGCCGCCCAAAGCCGGCACGAAAGCCGTCTTGCAGCCGGCCATGCGCAGCAGTTGGGTCATGGGATTGAGGCCGACGGCGATGCAGATGGTGTCCACCTCAAACCGCTTCTCGGTTCCCGCAATCGGCTTCCAGGATTCGTCAACCCGGATGACGGTGGCGCCTTCCACCCGATCTTTGCCATGGGCTTCTTTGATGGTGTGCGACATCATGAACGGTACCCCGACGCGTGCAATTTTGGCGGCATGCACGGCATAACCGCCGATTTTGGGAGCGGCGTCGATCAGCGCCGCCACGCGGCAGCCGGCCTGCATCATCTGGTAGCTGACAATAACTCCCACGTTGCCGGAGCCGACCATGAGAATGTCATTGCCCGGCCGGATTCCGTGTATGTTGGCCATGGTCTGCGCCGCGCCGGCCCCGATGACGCCGGGCAGGGTCCAGCCAGGAAACGGTATCATATTCTCGGAAGCGCCGGTGGCCACCAGGGTTTTTTGGGCCTTGACCTGTTCGATTCGGTCGGCGATCATTACATTCAGAGTTCCATTCTCATAAATTCCCAGGACCACTGAATTCAAGGAAACTTCGACACCGAGTTCGCGCGCTTCATCCAGAAAGCTTTTGCCGATATTGAATCCGCGCTCCTTGGCGCGGTGTTCCTGGGAGCCGAAAAATTTGTGAATCTGTTTGAACAGCTGGCCGCCGGCGCGGTCGTTTTCATCATAGACGACCACCTGCACCCCGTTTTTGGCGGCTTCAATAGCTGCCGCCAGACCGGCAGGTCCGGCTCCCACACAAATCATTTCATATCTGCGCATGAATTACTCCGTCTTTTTTCTTTCATTACTCCAACACTCCAATACTCCTGCAGCATGATCCACAAAGATTCCCTATAAACTGACCCGAATAATCTTCCCGGCTCTTTGGTTACCCGTTACCCTTTTGGGTTTCGACGACCATACCAGCCTTCAGAGGTTCCACACAGGTGCGGATGTTCGGTTGACCGTTGACGACCATGATACAATCCGTGCAGCGGCCGATGGCGCAAAACATGCCCCGGGGTTCATTGCGGCGCGATGTGTAGCGGTGAATCAGCACACCGTTGCTGCGCAGGGCGATGGCAATCGGTTCGCCCTCAAATCCTTCCATGGTTCGCCCGTCAAATGTGAATTGGACCGGGTTGCCTTTTTCAAAGGTTCCCAGAATGGGGTGCTCTTTTATGCGCATTTTCAACGACTCTCCCTGAACAAAAAAAGAAGCCTGCTTTAAACCGTGAAAGGTATCTCGAGGGGGCTTTGGCGGCGGCTAAAAAAAGCCGAACGCTTCGGTAAACGTGAAATTTGTGCCCACCAGCGGTATCCCGGTCATGGCGCAGGCCTCCAGCGTCAGGGCCCGCAGGTCCTCGCGTTCCAAGTTGGCCAAAGCAGTTTTGCCGGCGGCTTTGGCTAAAATTGTGGCTTCGATGGTCATTCCCTGGATATAATTAGCCACCCTCTGGGCGGCTTCGTCGATATCAAGTCGCTTACGCAATTCGGGGTCCTGGGTGCCGATACCAAAAGCGCATTTGCCTTCGTGGCACCGCAGACAAACCACACACCCCATCGCGATCATGGCGCCGGTCCCGATGGCGACCGCATCCGCACCTAAAGCCAGCGCTTTGGCCACATCGGCGCCATCTTTGATGCCGCCGGATACCACCAGGCTGACCTCATCCTTAACTCCCATTTCTTCCAGGGCACGCACAGCCTGAACCACCGCAGGCAGGGTCGGAATGCCAAGGTGGGTCGATGCCACCACCGGTGCCGCACCGGTGCCGGCTTCCGAGCCGTCAATGACAATGCCATCCGCACCGGTTTTGGCTGCGATTTTGACGTCATCTTTAACACGGCCCGCAGCAATCTTAACAAAGATAGGAATTTGCCAATCGGTAACATCCCTGAGTTCCTGGATCTTCAAGACCATGTCATCGGCTCCAAAAATATCCCCATGACGCGGATGGCTGTGCAGGTCGATGCCTTCCGGAAGTTGACGAAATGCGGCAATTTCTTTGGTGATCTTATTTCCCATCAGATGGCCGGCCAAACCGGGTTTGGCGCCGATACCGCAGATAATTTCAATGGCATCCGCGGCCTCTATGTTTTTAAGTGAAAAGCCAAACCGGCTGGGTGTAATCTGGACCACCTGTTTGTAAGAATTGTCTCTTTCCTCTGGCAGCAGACCGCCCTCGCCGTTGTTGATGGACGTGCCGACAATCTGGGTGGACTTGGCCAGAGCGGTTTTGGCCTCCTTGCTCAAGGCACCGTAGGACATGCCGGATATCATAATGGGGGTTTCGATGATCAGCGGCTTCTTGGCGAACCTGGATCCCAGGACCGTCTGGGTGCGGCAGTCTTCACGATACGTGTCAATGGACAATCTGGAAAGCTGGGAAGGCAAGACCAGTAGATCGTCAAAGGAAGGATAGCGTTTGGTGGACCCGCAACCGCGGATGCGGTGCTTGCCCAACTCAGCTTTATACTTCACTTCGGCGATGGTCTCGGCATTCCAGACACCGCGCTGAACATCTTTGGTTTTTATCTTTTTGGTCTTTTCTGTCATGATGGTTTCCCTGTGCGTTTATGGGTTGGTTTAAACAAGACATAGTCATGCCGGCCGTAGACTTTCGGCACGATGCTTCTGAATTCATCCACGTCCTGTTCGATGCCGTATTTTTCAAAAAGCGCTGCGACTTGCTTTTTTTCCTTGTCCGTAATCGCCACCAGCATGACGTTACCCCCCAGTTTGTCTCCGGCTTTTGGGTCCCGGACATGGATGACACCGTCGTACATGGATTCGCCGACGCCCTGGCCCACCGAGCCCAGGACAATCATACGGCCGCCCAAAGCCATTTTTCCGCTCCACATGCCCACATTCCCGCAGACAATCAGGTTGCCGCCCTTCATGCCCCAGCCGGTCCGACTGCCGCTGTGGCCTTTGATCACGATCGTGCCGCCGACCATCGAGGGTGCACAATTGCTGCCGGCGTTCATTTCCACGATAATTTCACCGGCACTCATATTATCACCCGTGTATAAGCCGGTGTTGCCCTTGATAACCGTCGTCGGGCCTTGCAAAAAACCACCGGTATAAAATCCGGTGCTGCCTTCCACGACAACGGTTCCTTTGCCTTTCAGGGCGGTTGCAAAATTATGGACAGAATGAGGATTGTCCACGAAGATTTCATCATTTTGCAGGATCAGCTCCTTCAGTCTGCGATTGACTTCCCGGGTGCTCATCCCTTTTATATCTAAACGGACCATACCTTTACACCTCCTGGTTCCATCTCCGTGGCATAGACATCGGAGATGATAGGGGTTAATGCTATCTGCTCTGATCCGAACAGAACGGTGCCCGCATCGTCTTCGTAAATGACCACCGGTTTAAATGCCAGCCGGTCGCGGAAGGCGCCGACCTGATTGCTGGTAGCGACCAGGATCGTGAAAATACCGTCGAAGGCATCTAAAGCGGCGTGCAGCGCAGCTTCCAGATCCTCGCCCTTTTCTTTCATTCGATAGGCAATAAAATGAACAGCCATTTCAGTATCGTTGGCCGTTTTGAAACGGATGCCCAAATTTTCAAGCTTGCGCCGCATGTTGAAGTAGTTTGTAAATTGACCGTTGTGAACCAATGACAGTTCCGGATAAAGATAAGAGACAAACGGGTGGGCGAAATTGATGTTTTCAACACTTTCGGTGGCCAGACGCACATGGCCGATGCCGTGCGTGCATCGGCCGACCTTGATGTCGTGGACGGCCGCCAGGTCCTCCGCCGAGCCCTGGTCTTTATAGACTTTGAGCTGCTTGCCGAGGGAGTGCACACACAGATTCGGATTGGAGTCGATATCCCAGTGCAGATTGGCTACCTGGCCGGGGTTCATATCAACCGATCCTTCAAAGAAGGTGAATATTCCTCTTCCCTTGTAGGTATTTGAGTTTGTCACGTGACCGTATTTTCGGATGACCTCCAGCAGATCTTTTTCATAGGCCGGGTCCGGCATGGTCACCCGGGCCTGAATATCATCCCGTATCTCATAAAGCGCCACTCCGGTGGCATCCCGGCCGCGGTGGACCAGCTCTTTGAGCATATTGACTAGGTCGGATTCGAGACTCTCACTTTGTCTAACAATTAACCCTGCTATTCCGCACATGGCGAACCTCCCTAAGAACTTTAAAAGCAGCCTAAGTGCACAGTGTGTCCCGCCTGAGCTTGCGCCGGAGGGCAGGTATAATTTGCGGCACCTTGCACTTTAAGCAATTTAAGCACATTTACCCCCTACAATTGGAAGGAGTATTCTCTAAACTCCCAATCCGTTACATGTTTGCGAAAACGTTCCAATTCATCTTCTTTAAGCGCGATGAAGGCTTTAATCAATTCCGGGCCCATCGCCTCACACAGCACCTTGTCTGCCTTGAGTTCTGCCAGGGCATCACGGAGATAAAAGGGGACGGTGTCATAGGTCCCTGGTGCAGCGCCGTAAATATCTCCCGTGGCGTGCTCACCCGGGTCGATTTTGTTCTCAATACCATCGAGTCCAGCGGCAAATGCGGCTGCAAACGTCAGGTAAGGGTTGGCCGATGCACAGGGAGCACGGTTCTCCACCCGGGTGGCCGACCCCCTCTCCGAAGGAACGCGGCAGTAGACCGTGCGGTTGTCAAGTCCCCACGCCAGGTAATAGGGAGCGAAAGAGTTGGGGACATAGCGTTTGTAAGAATTGATGGTCGGTGCAAACAGGGCCGACATTCCTTTGGCATGGGCCATCTGACCGCCGATAAACCAGCGCATCAAATCCGAAATTCCATACTGACCGTTGGGATCGTCAAAAAGGTTTTTGTGGGTCTTGGGATCGCTCAGTGAAAGGTGGATGTGGTAGCCGCTGCCGCCGCTATCGGTGGTGGGCCGCCCCATGAAGGTCAGGTGCAAATTGTTCTGAGCAGCGATCTCCTTGCAGACATACTTAAAGGTAAAGGTCTGATCAGCTATTTTCAAAGCCTGATCATACTTCCAATTAATCTCATACTGACTTGGGAAAAATTCATGATTCATGTAGAGGACATCGAGACCCAGCTGCAATAGCGTGTTCTGAAGAGTTCTTAAAATTCCTAACTTATCGCAGGTGGGCGTAAGCTGGTAAACATTGCTTAGATTGGGATTGTATAATTCCGAGGGTCCGCCGGCGGCCGGATCGAAGAGGAAAAATTCCAACTCGGAAGCGCAAACGGCCCGCAGATTTTTTTCTTCGTATTTTTTTAGAATTCGTTGCAGGGCAAACCGGGGATCGACCGGGATCGGTTGGCCATTCCTGAAGGCACTGCCGATCAGTCGTGCCGTACCGTCGAGGTAGGGCAGGACCGCGAATGTTTCCAAGTCCGGGAAGATGGTCATGTCTTTCCACTCGATTTCGTAACCGCATCCGGTTTCAGGAGCGACATCGTTGGATAAGTGGATGGCATAAATTGCCTGGGCGAAAGCAAGGCCTTCCTCCACCACCGCTTCCAGGTGTTTAATCGGCATCATTTTGTGGCGACAAACTCCATAAAGGTCCGAATACTCGACCCGCAACGAGTCGATGTTTTTCGCCTTAACTATTTCTTGAATCTCCTTCAGGTCCATAGATTTCTTCCTCCCCAAAAGGCCAATCATGTAAATTATATTACATAATTGATTTAAGGTTGTAATAAATAATACACAAGTTTGTCAAGATAAAAGAAAGTGTTGAGCGCAATTTTTTTTGAATGATATATTGAGCTGTATCATCAGGCACCAAAGTAAGTTTCCTGGATATAAGCTTCCTGCTTCAATTCATCCGGTCGTCCTTTCATTTTCATCCTGCCGGTCTCCAGCAGGTAGATTTCCTCGGAAAGCGTCAGCGCAAAATTTACGTTCTGTTCGGTGATTACGATGGTAATTCCCTGCTGTTTTTTTAAACGTTGCAAAACTTCGGCTATTTCTTTGCATACCAGGGGGGCGAGGCCGATGGTGGGTTCATCCACCAGCAAGAGCCGCGGATTGGACATCAGCGCCCGCCCGAGTGACAGCATCTGCTGTTCGCCACCGCTCAGAGTTTTGGCTTTTTGGTCACGCCGTTTTTCGAGAATGGGAAAAAGTTCGTAAACCGATTGCAGGTTTTTAGCGATATCCTTTTTAGCGCGGTAGGCTCCGACCAGCAGGTTCTCTTTTACGGCTAGATAGGGGAAAAGGTTGCGCGCCTCCGTGGCATAGGCAATTCCACGGCGTACAATATCAGTCGGTGATAAATTTCGCAGGTCGGTGCCGTCAAAAAAGATTTGACCGCGGCAGGTGGTCAGCCCGACAATGGAATCCAGCAAGGTTGATTTGCCGGCGCCGTTGGGACCGATAATTCCGATCACGGATCCTCTTTCAACGGAAAGCGAGACGTTGTTCAGGGAACAGGCCTTGCCGTAGAAAGCTTCAAGATTTTTAACTTCCAAAAACGCCATGGTTGTCTCAGCACAATCAATTCACCGCGGGAACGGCGGGCTGCCGCTGCTATTTCCCAAGGTAGGCTTCTTTGACCTTTTTATCGGCAATTACGTGTTCAAATGATCCTTCAGCGATGCGTTGACCAAAGGAGACGACTACCACCCGGTCAACCAGAGGGCCCAAAGATTTTAAATCATGACTGACGATGATAAAGGTCAGGCCTTCTTTTTTTTTCTGTTTGAGAAGCTCGGATATTTCGGCGATTTCACCGGCCGTCAGTCCGGCGAAAACCTCGTCCAGCAGAAGCAGTTTGGGATTGGTTGCTATGGTTCTTGCCAGTTCTAACCGGCGCAGATCTCCCATGGACAGCTCATTGGGAAGGGCCTTGAGGTGGTGCGCTTTAAAGCCGACACTGTTGCCGATATCCCTTTCCTTTTTGCTGGTGGAATTCATGCGCATAACGCCCCAGATTTCGTCAGGCATTATCCCGATGCGGATATTCTTGGCGACACTCATCTCACCAAAGGGTCGTGGTATTTGGTAGGTTCGGGAAATACCCATTTTTACCCGTTCATGGGTTGGATAGCGGGAAATTTCATGGCCTTCAAAAAAGATTTGCCCTTCATCCTGCTTGAGCTCACTCATAATCAGGTTAAAGGTCGTGGTTTTCCCAGACCCATTGGGACCGATCAGCCCCAGGGACTCGCCCGCGTATACGTGGAAACTCAAATCATAAACAGCAAAGATGCCGCCGAACCTTTTGGTAAGCGCATTCAATTCAAGCAGTTTGGCTGTCATATTCTTCACCCTTCAGATTTTTTCCATTGATCCTGTTATCGATCGCATTGATAATCGTAAAAAGCCCATTGGGTATGTAGATATAGACAATTAATGCGATCATACCGTAGCAGAGATAGCGCCAGGCGCCGGGAATATACGGCCGCGAAAACTCCAGCAGAAAGGTCAAAAAGTATGCGCCCAATATGGGACCCACGATAGTATGCTCACCTCCGATCAGGGCCGCGATCAATATGGTAAACAGAAAATTAATGTCGAACATGCCCCGGGGAGATATGGATCCCAGATAATGGGTGTACAATACCCCTCCGATACCCGCTACCAGCGCACTTAGGGTAAAGGCAAACAACTTGAATTTGGAAGTGTTCAAGCCGGCGCTTTTGACGGCATCCTCATCCATGCGGATGGCACTGAGCACCGTGCCCATACCGGTTCGGGTCAGCGCCCAGAGTCCCATTCCGATCAAAAGCATGGTAAAAAGCGATATGTAATAATTCTGTACGGCTCCGGTGGCCAACAACGGCAAACCCGTCAACCCTCTGCTTCCTCCCGTCACATTCGGCCTGACAACCTGTACGATGTGGTAAGTCATCTCCATAAAGGCCAGCGTTACCAATGCAAAGTAAGTCCCCCGGGTTCGCAAGGCCGGAAAGAAGAAAAGCGAGCCGGCGGCCATGGTTGTAAGAATTCCCAGGGGCATGCTGATATACATTGGTATCGCGTAATTATGGGTTAATATGGCGCTCGTATAGCCGGCGACCCCGATTAAAAACGGATGGCCGAAACTAATATAGCCGGTATATCCGGACAGGATATCCCAGCTCATCGCAAATATGGCGATGAAATTGGCGAAAATAAAAATCCGAAGGGATCTGGTAGAGATCAGCAGCGGTAATGAACTCATAAGGACGGTAAACAACAGCCACCAGGACAAGGATTTTTTCAAAACGCCTCCAATTTTTAAGCTTCCTCTTGGCCGAGCAACCCTTTGGGAAGAATTACCAGGATGATGATAATCAGCAGCAGGGTGAAAACCCCCCTTAACTCAGGCGCAATCACCGTCGTGGTGATGGTCTCCATGAAACCGACGATGTGAGCGGCCACCAGACTGCCCATGATGCTGCCGATACCGCCGATGATGACAACGGCAACGGCGGTTATCAGGGGGGAGACCCACATGGAGGGGTCGAGTTGGGTATAGGTCGCGAAAAAAACGCCGGCAAGAGCCCCCAATGCGCCGGACAATGCCCAGGTCAGAATATTGATGCGCTCGGGGTCGATACCCGACAACAATGCGCCCTTCCTGTCCATGGAGACTGCCAGGATCGCTCTGCCGGCTCGGGTTTTTCTGACAAAAATCAACAAAGCTGCCAATACGGCCCAGCTGGTAATCATCGCAAAGAATATGTTCCATGATATGGTAACATCATGGATTCGTGAAATGCCGGGCACGATGGGCCAGATAGCTCTGGGCGCCGGTGAATAAAGTAAAATGACGACCGCCTGCATGACCACGGCCAAAATGAGGGTTGAAATTTCCACGGCAATGGGATTGTTTAGCAGACGTTTGACAATACCGAAATAGGTCAGGACGCCGAAAATTATCCCAACTGCGATCGCGCCCAGCAAACTGATGGCTTTAGAATATTCCAGCACCTGGGCCAAAGTAAAATAGGCATAACCTCCGAGCATGATGTAGATTCCGTAGGCCAGATTCAGTACCCGGCCGACGCTGAATATCATGGTGAAGCCCACCGCAATCAGCGCGTACAGACCGCTGATAAGAAATCCCTGGATGATGATTGCGCTCATTTTTTTATTCCAACATTGAAAACCTGGTCCTTTGGGCCGGGTCACAGATAATAGGCTTTGCCGTAAATGAATGCCGCGGGGTATTGGAATAATGGAATGTTGGAATGCTGAAGACCCGCGTTTGGCGGAATGAGATCTGTTTTATATGTATGACACGGATCAGAAATTTAAAATCAGACCATCATCCGCTTTTCACGCCCAATATTCCATTTTTCCACTATTCCAATATTCCATGGGTTATTTGACTCCAAACACCATCCCTCTGGGGTGAAGTCAATGCCTGGCCCTCTGGGCCAGGATTCTTTACTTTTTTACCCATGGCGGAACGGTAAACTCCCCATTGGCATACTTGGGAGGATAGACGCATTTTACCGACCCGTCCGTGTACCATTGGATAACGATCAGTGAAGGATGGCCGTCATCGAGCGGCGGAGAGATGTCGGACTTGACATTGTGCGTAAAGGCCACACCGGTGCGCGGCTCGACTTCACCCGGCTTCCAGTAGGCATAGCGAAGCCAGAGTTGCCCATCTTTATAGAGTTTGAGATCTTCGTTTTCCATCTCTTTGACCCATGCATCCAGAGGTTTAAAACCCCCGGCGCGTTCGGCAGCCCCCACCGCATTGTAGATGCCGTAATAGGCATTAAATCCGTTAAAATGGGGATAGACCGGACGGCTCTTATATTTGGCCTGGTACTTCTGGACAAACTTTTCAGTGCGGGGGTCCATATCCATTCCCAGAGTGGGCGGCGGCATTAAGGTGGACATGCCACCTCCCATGCCTCCGGTGTCTTTCCAAAATTCGCGGCCGACGGCCGCCACGTTGATGCCGGTGATGGGAATCGGAACCTGCATTTTTACGTACTGGGAGGTTGGTACAACACATTTGACCGAGGAGATGAGGTAGATAAAATCGGGATTCGTCTGGATGATCTTGTTGTAAATCGGGCTGAAATCCACGGTGTTGACATCATAGACCACATGATCCAACATTTGAATACCAGCCGTGGGCAAGATGTCGCCTTTGATAAACTCAAAAGTTCCAGCCCCATAGGCGGTGTCTTCCTGCATGATAACGGTGGTTTTCCAGCCCATCTTTTTGGCCAGAACGTCCTTGCCGAAATCGACGTACTGGGTGCCCAGCGCATAATCGGTCGGGCAATTCATGAAATACATCTTATATTTTTCGTACTCTTTGCTGACCTTTTCAATGGCGGAATAGGCCGAGGTCCAGGTGTCCAAGGTCGGCGTCCGGTATTCGGCCATTCTTGGCATCCAGCCCAGGGAGACATCGTCGATGCTGCCCGAAATAATAAAGTCGACTTTTTTCTCTTCGTTCAGGTACTCATAGGCTTTGATGCCTTCGGTGACGTCTTCGCCCGTATCGGCTTTGACGAGTTCAATCATACGACCACCGAGCATTCCGCCGGCCGCATTAATTTCCTCAATCGCGATTTCTGCTCCGCGCAGAGTACTTTTGCCGGCGTCGCTGTTAAAAGAGCCGATAAATCCAATAACGACGGGCGGCTTCGATACTGAAAATGCAGGGTTGATAAAGGCAGCCAGGAAAAAGAAAGAGGCTGTGATCAACGTCAAAAAAAGCAACGACTTTTTCATTTTCACCCTCCTTGTTTGGAATGTTAACAGAACTTCAAAAGGCTGATGTTGTGGATAGGATTAATACATCTACCGGTTACGTTACAGTGATTGGGATATTCGGCTGGAATATGACTGTAACTAATCATACAATACGCTTAGCGGTCCCTAGTATTTTATACATTGTTGAATGTCAACAAAAAAATGATTATAATTCAAAAACTGTAACATTGTAAAAATAATATAAAAATTTATAATAATTTAAGGTTGTTATAAAATAACTTGGATGAAAGATAAATTTCAATCCAAAAAAAAATAGATAAAACCTATTCAACAGTAAGTGTTTTCCAGGGGGGTCGAGATTTCTGAGACCGCCATTGAGACCGGACAGTATCATCGGGCGGCAAAAAATCTATTGACGCCTGCGGGGGGCTATTATTAGATAGAAAGGTCACCTCCGGAAAATCCGATCGATTCCGCACCCGACAGGCGTATAAGCCCTTGAGCGGAAAAAGAATTACCTTACGATTCATTCAAGGGGAGGGAAATGATGAAAGCACCCAGAATAGCACTTATCGGGGCAGGGGCCACCGGCTCAGTTCTGGCGGCTGCCCTGCTCAGCAAATACCCTGAAACCGTTATCGTCGGCCGCAAACTGGAGACGGGCGATGTGCTTGGCAACAAAGGCCTTCGCATTTCCGGTGCGCTCACCTATCAGATTGCGGTCAAAAACTACATTACCCAAATCTCAGCGCTCAAGGACTTTCATCCGACCCTGATTTTCCTCGCCACCAAAACCTTTCACCTCGGAGACGTCCTGCTTGAACTGAAGAAGATCTGTGAACCCGGCGCAAAAATCGTCGCCACCCAAAACGGGCTGGGAGTGGAGGATTTTGTGGGCGATTATTTGGGTTTGGCGACCGTATTTCGCATGTCGCTTAATTTCGGTGCGGCCATGCAAGGCCCCGGGCAGGTAGCGGTCGCCTTTTTCAATCCCCCGAATCATCTTGGCGGATTCATGCAGGAAAATCGGCAACTCGGATTGCAGATCGCACAAATGCTCACGGATTGTGGTTTGAACACCGATTATGTCGACGATATAAAACTGTCCGTGTGGAAAAAAATGATAATGAAATGTACCATGGCCTCCATTTGCGCGGTTACCAATAAGACCATCAAGGATGCCCTGGAATTTCCACCCACGCGCGAAGTCGCCGATGCCTGCTTTCAGGAGGCGATCGCGGTTGCCCGCGCCATGGGGTACGAGTTCGGAGACGACTATCTCAAACAGGCCCTGGGATACCTGGAAAAGGTAGGCGTCCACCGGGATTCCATGTGCTTTGACATCGACAATAAAGCGCCGACCGAAATTGATTTTTTAGGGGCCAAAATTGTCGCATATGCCCGCCAGAAAGGCATTGCAACCCCATTTTACGTGGCCATGACCGACATGGTGAAGGCCATCGAGAGCAATTATTTGGAAGTGGGAATTCGGAATGCGGAAGTCGGAAACGTGAATTCGGAAGGAAGAATGCAGGGCGAATGAGAGATGTTGGAAGGCAGAAACTTTTTTAGCGCCCCGGAATACTGCGGTCAGCATGGCCTACGACGAGCTCAGTCGAGTCGAGACTGACCCTACTTACATAGTCAGCAAAATAACCAATCAACTAAAACCCAAAAAAAATATATGATTTTTTCACCCGCCTTTTTGGATAGTGGGGCCTGTACCGGTAATCCGGCAGATATGGATTACGCGCGATGCAAAGTAAAAAATCATGGGGAAAAATCATATGGCGTTTCGTTCAAAGCTTAAAATTCGTTTCGGCGATATCGACCGGGCCGGCATTGTCTACTATCCCCGGTTTCTGCATTACTTTCACGTGGCGTTGGAGGAGTTTTTTGCCGCTGAGCTGGGAGTTGAATACCATACCCTGATTGATACCCACCGCATCGGCCTGCCTACGGTTCACCTGGAATCGGATTTCAGCCGCCCCTTCAGCTACGGCGACAACATCGAGGTGGAAGTTCGGGTGCTCAAAGTCGGCGGTACCTCCATAACTTTCGGCTACCGCGCCTTCAAAGAAGGGGATGGCGTTCCCCGCATCGTCGGCCACAATGTGACCGTCTGCCTGGACATGGATCGTTTTCAGAAAATGGAACTGCCGCAATGGCTTAGGCAGCCGCTCGAGCAGCGCTTGGATTTGATGGGAAACTAATGATAACAAAAATGCGGCTGGAAGGATTATTCCTTACGTGTTCAGGGTGGGTACTTGAACTGCAGAATCAGTAGGACCTGCCTCAGGTCTCAAGCTGTTGGCGAATCCGAGCAGCATGCCCCTTGATTTGGGAGACATTTCCTGAAATTTGATGCCCAGGGCCATGGCCCTATCCTGCTCGATATCGATCAGCCGGCTCCAGATGACGTCGCCCGGAACGCTGACGGTAAAATCTTCGCCGGGAAAACTAATTTGGACTCGGGCGTCTTTAATGCTGTCGCTCAAGGCAGGATGGTCCCGATATTCCGCATCCAGCACGACACAAATGCCCCCGATTGAGATATCCCTTGAGCGCCCCGCCACGTTTAAAGGCGGATTGCCGTTCGACCTTGACTGGATCTGCAGTTGAACTCTCACCGGAACCTGATGCCGGAAGCCAACCCGATCCTTGATTGAATTCTTTTTTTCCTCGATGCCCGATTGGGATGCAAACAAATCTTCCAGCGCCCGCTCCACCTCCGGATGCCTTACACACACTTTCATCAGATTTATTTTCGACAATTTAATCAGTTCGACCTCCGTTATCGTTTCAACATATGATTTGGAAAGTTTTTTTTCCTCAAAGGGGAAAATGTCGCCGAAGAAATCATTTTCCGACAAATGATAAGAAGATTTCTGGTAGACGACCTGATGGCCGTCGTTCATGGGCTGAAAGGTGGCCGCCCGCAGGGCGCCGGAGACAATCAAATACATATATCTTTCTTCGTCACCAACTTTTTTCACCATTCGGCCGGCCGGCAGCCGGATTTTTGCCAGGGGATAAACAATGGCCATCATCGCAGAATACGGCAGACGGCTTAAAAAATTGTTCACAGGCTTTCCGGGATGGCCGTTTTTCGTTTTGGCGGTGAAAAAATGACTGATTTGCCCGGGATCTGAAGGCGGGTGTATTTTCCAGGCCAGACTTTTGGCTACAATCGCTTGGAGGACCATGCCGGACTCAATGAAAAGGTCGGCGGCCTCCCCATAAGAGTCGGCTGCGGTCTGGGGTGTATTTTTGGCGGCCAGCAAATCCGCATACGATCTAAGCAGGGCGGGATCATTCGGAAAAAGTTTGAGAACGTTTTCGAACTCCGCCCTGGAATTGATTTTAATCGAGCCGTCAATAATTTGGGCCGCGATACTTATCTGGCTGCAGACATTTGTTTTTTTATTGGTTGCCATTGTCGCCATTCTGTTCCGGCTTGTCCGGGTTAGGGTTTAATACACCACTGACAGATTATCGGTATGGTTGCGAAAATACTTGAGATGAAAATGGGTTGCGGGAGGCACTTTCAGTGCCAGCTCATAGCTCAAAGCTGAAAGCTCAAAGTATTTGGATAAGATCGATTTATTGTTGCGGGTTGCGAGGGATAGACATTGGGCATAGCGCAAAAAGCAAAGAGTGGGTTGCAGACGGCTGCATTTCCAGGGGAGCTGATGGGCCAAAGCCGAAAGATCAAATGGTTTCTATTTTCTGCCGAGAATAATGGGCAGAGCACTCAGACCGATCCCGATCACAATAATTTGGACGGTGCCGCCCACGAAATAGGAATATCCCATGAGCGCAATGCCACAGATAACCATTAGGAGTTGTTGGCTCTTTTTGCCATAGGTAAAATAGCCAATCCCGATGACGCTGAAAACGGCCATCGCGATAATACTTCCCTTTGTTGCTCCCCCCGTAAGGCGGTTTATAATACCGAGATCACCGGATAGCTCTTTGGCCGTTGCCCGCAGGTCATCATCCTTAGTTCTTGGCGCACTGACTTTTGAACTTTCAGCAATTGTCGATTTGTCGCTGGGTTTGGGCCGGGAAGAAATAAGCCCATAAGAGGCAAGCAATACACCGACTGCTGCCAAAATGAGGACGATCAACGCAGTCCGTTTGGGGCCGGCAGTTTTTGACCTCCGGGCAGACTCCAAAAATTCTTTGAAATTAAGTCCGCAATACTCGCATTCGGGTGATTCTTCCTGTTGCAGGTTGCATCTCGGGCATTTTATCATTGCGTCAATTTCTTACGATTCCGGATTAATCTTCTATACTCCTTATTCGGTCTTCCGTTACTTCACCACCAGATCCGGCGCCCGGGTCAACAGCGTCAGACGTCCGTCTGCCCCCGGGAAAAGGCACTGGATAAAAACGTATCCGAAGCTGTCGTAATCGCTTAAATAATATTTGGATTTATTTGGAAATTTACCGTTCTTTTATTATTTACGGAGTTTTGGTTAAACCGTCTGCGGCAAAATATCTTCCGACAAGCCCATCCCTTCCACCAGAATGGATCGATAGGTTTCAATGACCTCGTCTTTAAAACTGCTTTCCATCTGCGGGGGCGTCTGGGCAATCATGATGCCGCTTTTAAGAATGCAGGCTTTTAGCTGCTTGGATTTTTTAAAAGTGATGCCCAATGACCCGGATGATTCTATTTGCAGGCCCCTATCCTTTAAGACTGCGCTAAGCTGTTCCATGTTGAGGTTAATTCGTTTTACGGGCGACGCCACAAAATTGCGGCGGCCGTCCCGGGCGCAGGTTTCTTCGAAAAAACGGTCGGCAACCGCCAGCGGAGCACCCTCCGGGTTTGAG
Organism: uncultured Desulfosarcina sp.; assembly: GCA_964435765.1. Classification (GTDB taxonomy): domain Bacteria; phylum Desulfobacterota; class Desulfobacteria; order Desulfobacterales; family JAFDCJ01; genus JAFDCJ01. Next base: position 9,017 of record CAYTBC010000055.1, on the reverse strand, counting down.
CCGCACACTTTGCAGGATTCCAGCGAAGGGATGTCCACAATATTAAACTCTAGTTCCCGGAGGTCAACATAAAGCAGTTTGTTAAAAAGCTTGGGTTTCTGTCCGATCAGTACCCTGACGGCTTCGGACACCTGTACGGAGGAGACAACACCGATCGCCGCCGGGTGAACACCGACCAGACCGCAGACCGGTAGGTCCTCATCTTTAAGCCCGGGCATAAAACACTCCAGGCAGAAGGTTTGGCCGGGCAGTATGGTGGATACGTTGCCGAAGGCCTCGATGGCGGCGCCAAAAACATAGGGGATTTTCAGTTTGTTGCAAACGCGATTCACGATGTAGCGCGGTTCGGGCCGATCCAGGCCGTCCATGACGATATCCATACCGGAAATCAATTCCTCGGCGTTCATTGAATTTAAGGTTTCCGGCACGGGATCCAGGGTTACATCAGGGTTCAAACGGCTTAATTTGTTATAGGCCACTTCAACTTTCGGCCTGCCGAGGGAGTCGACATCATAAAGGTGCTGTCGGTGCAGGTCAGATCGGGAGACAATGTCCCGATCAACGAAGCGCAGGTATCCGACGCCCATGCCGACAAGCTTCAACGCGATCGGCGAACCCAGTCCGCCCACCCCGATGAGGCACACTTTTGAATTGCGCAGCTTCAACTGTCCGTCGTAGCCGATGTCGGCCAGAACGATCTGCCGCGAGTACGTTTCCAGTTCCTGGTCTGTCAGCTCTTTACGCATGGTTGGCTGCTTGAGTGCTCCTTTTCAAACGATCCTGTAAATCCTGTCCAATATTTTTTTACAATTAGAATCCATTCCTCAAATATTCAATTTTCAATTCCGGCTCGTCCAGGTTGGAATATTTCTATCGTCTTTTAGCTCAAATGTAAACGTCGTTTTTTTAATGTCGAAGTCAACGGATATATGAACGAAAACTGATATTTTACCGTCTTGACAATTTTGTTTTTGCACTAATTATATGCTAAAAAATCTTATCCAGTTAGGCACAGCGACATAAATCATTCTTACATACACAGCGTTGTTCTCATTTGACACTACTCGGTAGATTAAAAATCAACCCTAAAAAGGCGAATGCGGAATTAATTATGACGCTATGTATAACAGGAGGCACACGGTAAAATGGCGGATAGAACCGAGACCCACGAATTCAAAACCGAAGTCAAACAACTTTTGAACCTGATCATTAATTCCCTCTATTCCAACAAGGAAATTTTTCTGCGGGAACTAATTTCCAACGCATCGGATGCCATCGACAAGCTGCGGTTCAAGGCCCAGACGGAGGAGGGTATCCTGGGCGACGACACGGAATTTAAAATTATCATCAAACGGGATGCCATCAAAAACACGCTGACGATCGAAGACAACGGCATCGGCATGACCTATGACGAGGTGCTGGATAATATCGGAACCATTGCCAAAAGCGGAACCAACAGCTTCCTTGAAGCCATGCGTCAGCTCAACAAGGAAGATACGCTTACCCCGGAGCTGATCGGACAGTTCGGGGTCGGTTTTTACAGTTCGTTTATCGTGGCTGAAAAAGTGGCGTTGCTGACCAGAGCGGTCGGTGAGGACAAGGCCGTGCGCTGGGAATCCCATGGTGACGGCGAATTCACGATCACAGAGGCCCAAAAGGACGGCTGGGGCACCATAGTTACACTGGAACTGAAAAAAAAGGAAGAGGGCGATCCGGATTTCACCGACGAATGGACAATTCGCGAGATTGTCAAACAACATTCTGATTTTGTGGCTTATCCGATCGTCATGGACGTGGAAAAAGAAGAGCCGATTCCGGAAGATGAACAAATCAAGGACAAACAGGGCAAACCCATCGGCAAAACCACCCGCAACGTGGTCAAGGAGGAAACGCTCAACTCCATGAAGGCCATCTGGTCCAGGAATAAAAATGATGTCACTGATCTGGACTATGAAGAGTTCTACCGGCATATCAGCCACGACTGGAATCCCCCGCTGGAGAAGCTGCACCTGAAACTGGAAGGCACCACGGAATACACGGCGCTGCTTTACATTCCGTCCCAGGCTCCCTTCGACCTGTTTAACCCGGAATTTAAACACGGTGTGCAGCTTTACTGCAAGCGGGTCTTCATCATGGACGATTGCAAAGAGCTGATGCCGGAATACTTCCGCTTTGTGAAAGGGGTGGTGGACGCCCCGGACCTCAATCTCAACGTCAGCCGGGAAATCCTGCAGCAGGACCGCCTGGTGCGCAACATCCGGCGCAACCTGGTCAAAAAGCTATTCGACCTTTTGACAGAAATGGCGCCGGAAAAGTACGAAACCTTCTGGCAGGAATTCGGCCCGGTGCTCAAGGTCGGGGTGCATACCGATATCGAGAACAAAAACAAGATCGCAGACCTGCTGCGCTATAAAACCACCAAGTCTGACGGCAAGTGGAAATCACTGCAGCAATACGTTGCGGACATGGCGCCGGATCAGAAGGAAATCTACTATATCACCGGTGAGAATCTGTCGGCTCTAATCAACAGCCCGCTGCTGGAGCAGCTAAAATCCAAAAATTTCGAAGTCCTGCTGATGACCGATCCGATCGACGAATGGGTCACGCAAGCACTGATGGAATATGACGGCAAAAAACTGAAGAGTGCCGAAAAAGGTGACCTTGAGCTCGACAAGGTCGACGAAGACAAAAAGGGCCGATATGAAACCCTGTTCAAGCATATCCGGGTGAAGCTGGAAGATACTATCAAAGAGGTTCGCCCTTCCACCCGTCTGACCAACTCCGTGGCCTGCCTGTCCGGCAACAACTATGACATGAGCGGCTACATGCAGAAGATACTCAAGTCGGCCGGCCAGCAGCCGGCGGAAAACAAACGGGTGCTGGAACTCAACATGGATCATCCGGTCCTGGAAAAAATACACGGCATGTTTGAAGCCAACAAAGACGACCCCAAACTGAACGATTACATCCATCTGCTGTTGGATTTGGCCGTTATCGGAGAAGGCGGAAAACTAAACGATCCGTCCAGGTTCTCAAAATTGGTTGGCGATTTAATGGCCGGTGTCTAATATCCGCTCAAGCTTTTTTTTCGCAATCCAAATTTTATAAACCGGCGCGGGGACCAGCCTGCGCCGGTTTTGTTTCATTCGTGCACAATTCAAGACCTTGCGGTCCGGCATAAACCCAATAAGCGCTCAAATAAAGGAAAATCTACCCTATTGACTAATGGTAATATTCCAATTGTGGGAAAATCCATTGGAATTTCCTGCCACAATAACGGCAGGGGTTGGAAGGGATTAAAGGGGTCACCGTCCCAGTTCAGCGACCACCGCCTGGCCGATTTTCTCGATCGTGTAGGGTTTTTTGACATACGCGCCGGCGCCCAGGCGCTGCGCCTCTTTGACCCGCCAGGTTTCCGAAAACCCGCTGGCAATGATGGCTTTTTGATTGGGCTGGTGCTTTAGAATCCTTTTGTAGGTTTCGAGCCCGTCGATGCCGGGATCCATGATCATATCCAGGACAATCAGATCGACGGACTTGTTTTTTATGTATTCGACGGCTTCTTCGCCGCTGGGCACCGAATTGACCAAGAAGCCCAACTTGCCCAGCATCAGGGAGGCGATTTGCCGCTGCTGCGCGACATCGTCTACGACTAAAATGGTTTCGCCCTTGCCGTTGTGCTCAGCGACGACGACGCTTGATTCACCCACCTGCAGTGATTCCCGGGTGACGGGGTAATACAGCGTAAACGTCGTTCCCTTTCCCTCAGTACTCTTGAGATCAATGTAGCCTTTATGGTCTTTGACGGTGCCCCACACTACCGCCATCCCCAGGCCGGTGCCGCTGCGGCCCATTACTTTTTTGGTGTAAAAGGGTTCAAAGATTCGTTCCTTGTCTTCAGGCCTGATCCCGATACCGGTGTCGGATACCTTCAAAAGCACATAATCGCCCTCTTCAATTTCATCATAGCCGTCAATCGGCTTGTCCAGATAACGGTTCCGGGTTGAAATGAAAATTGTACCGCCGTCGGGCATGGCTTCAGCTGCATTGGAGACCAGATTCATAACGGTTTTGGAAAGGTGTACCGGCGATCCGGAAATACTCAAAAGCCCCGGTTCAAGTTCAGTTTCGACGATAAAGCCGGGGTGAAATTTTTTAATTTTTTCAAATTCCGGGCTTGCCAGATACTCGCTGATAACATGGTTTAAGTTGACCACTTCCGAGATCGACACGCCGCGTCTGGCCAGGGTCAGCAGGTCCTGGACAATGGCCGCCGCCTTGACCCCGGATTGTTGAATGATTTTTAAAGGCTCTTTGAAAGGGCTATCTGCGGCTATGTCCATTAATAGAAGATCCGGATAGCTGACAATACCGGATAAAATGTTATTGAGGTCGTGGGCGACCCCTCCAGCCAGGGTGCCGATAGCCTCCATTTTTTGAGCCCGCTGCAGCTGGGATTCCAGTTTTTTCTTGTCCTCCTCGACTTTTTTCCACTTGCTGATGTCACGAGTGATCGTCAGCACATGGTTATCACCGTTTAAATCGATAATGCGGGCTGAAATCAGGCCCGGTTTGACGTCCCCGTTTTTACAGCAAAACTGGGATTCGATATTATCGGCAACGCCGTATTTGTTCAGTTCCGATATGATTTTTTTGCGATCCTCAGCGTTGTCCCAGATTTTAATTTCTTCTGAGGATTTACCGATGACATCGGACCTTTCATATCCGGTCAACGTTGTAAACCCTTCATTGATTTCGACAAACTCCCCCTTTAACTTATTGATATTGACCGCATCCGGGCTGGTGTGAAAAACGGTGCGAAATCGCTGTTCGCTTTCCCGCAAGGCATTATTGGCCCATTTTCGCTGTTCGACTTCGGCCACCAATTCGTCATTGGATTGTTTTAATTCGGCTGTCCGTTCATTGACGCGCAATTCCAGCTCCTGGTTGGCCTTTTCAAGGGCCAGTTTGCGGCTTTCAGCAATTTTAAACAGCTCGATGTACTTTTTTAATGTGATCGACATGAGCGAAGCTGAAAAACCCAGAAACCCGTACTCCATTAAAAATTGAATCGTCCCCAGGCCTAATGTGGCCAGAGCGTCGTGAATACCCAATGCCACCCAAAGAAAAAATCCAAAAATGAATGTTGAGGCCCCGATTTTTTGCCGGCATTCCTTTTTGAGCCAATAAGCCAGACACAGAGTTGCCCCCAGCGCGGAATACGCCAAAAAGAAAGGTCCCAGTACACCCAGCTTGGGTTCGATATAGGGGGCCTGCAGCAACTTGAAGCTGCGGTAGACAAAATCATCCGTGATGACAAGGTGAGTGGTCCACAGAAGGATCAGGAGAACCGCATGAAAGGCGGTAACGAAATGACGATAGCGCGGTGGTTTGATCGCGAGGTAGGCAAAGGTAAATCCATAGACCCCGTGAAGCAGGATGATAAACGTGGTATATTGAAACAGCTCGGCCAGATGGTTGATTGGACCGGGCCCCGAATTGAACTGGATAAAGACGGACGCCGAATAAATGGCAGTTGCCAGCGCCAGCACGGCACCCCATTTACTCCACGAAAAGGCCGGGCCTTTCAGGTAGATCCAGCCCTGAAAAACAAAGAAAAAAATGGCAATGACGGCCACGGATAATGAGCCGGCGGATGCTAAAGCGATGTTTGTGTCCAACATATCGTCCTGTTTTATTGCGGTTAACGGGAATAAATGCACCCGTTAGAGGAGTGACCGTAGACCCGGAAATCAACGATATAAGTATCGGCAATAATCTAAAAAACTTAAAACCTGAATTTTAAACGCGAAAACCATCCATACAATTTTGTTTTAGCAAAATTGTTAAATTCATAAAAAGTCAGATGAAATGAAATTGTTGCATTCTCAAATACCCTGAGATATATGTCTTATATATAGCAATTTCAGAGAGTTGAAATATTGACAAGCAAACATGAACTTATCATTTGGAATACAGGGGATCCTACTCTAACCGGTGGCACCATAGTATTCAAAGGAGACTCATTTGCCTTGAGCCGCATAGTATCAGACGCTAAAACACCGGCTATTTGGAGAAGAGTACCATAAATTGAATGGGCTGGATGTTTTTCTCTTCAGATCAAAGGTACTGCGATGAAGATATGATGCTGAAACATGGCATTTATACAGAACGACATAAGTCATTGCGCATCTATACACAGCGTAATGTAAACAAGCCCGGATATGGCGGTTTTTCATATCGATGACTAATAAGGATAAGGCGCTAATTATTATGACGCTGTGTATAATGACACCCCTGCCGGTCTTACCGTACGCGGAATAATTCGATGGAGAATCGTCAATGGAAACCCTCCTGGATCGAATCCACTGTTCATCTTTAGAGCTGCTCGCTTCAATCGGTGTCCGTTTTCATTGCCCTGAAATTCTGGAACGGTTGGCGATGATGGGGGTTGGTGTGGCGGGTGACCTCGTCAGGTTCAGCGAAGCGCAGGTGATGGATTGCCTGTCAATGGCTCCGGAAGCCTTCACGCTCAAAGCGCGCAACCCGGAAAAGGATATGCGTATCGGTGGCGACAGTAAATGCCTGGCCCCAGCCTACGGAGCATCGCTGGTAGTTACTCAGGACAATCGTCGGCGCAATGCCACGCTGGCTGACTATCTTCGCATCGCCAAACTGGTTCATAGTACACCTTTGCTCACTCTCAACGGCGGGGTGTTGGTTCAGCCCGAGGATGTGAGCGGACAACTGTCCAGCCTGGTGATGCTTTACAGCGCCATGTGTCTTAGCGACAAGCCGTTAATTGGTGTTCAGGACGGCGAGATCCAGGTTCGTCGTGTTATGGAACTCGGCAGTATTTTATTTGGCGATGAAAAAACGTTCAAAAGATCACCACACTTCCTCTTCCTGATCAATACGTTGAGCCCCCTGCAAATTGATGCCCAGGCATTGGCCACGCTGAAGGTCTGTGCGGAGTATAATCAGGCGCTGCTGATCACCCCCGGTGTCATGTTCGGCACAACCTCACCCATAACCACGGTTGGAAGCGTGATTCAAGCCAATTCTGAATTCCTGGCCGCATTCTGTGCGGCCCAGTTTCTGTCGCCAGGCCTGCCGGTCGTTTTCGGTTGTCTGGGGGCTCCCGCGGATATGCGCACCGGCGGTCTTTCTCTCGCATCTCCAGGCCGGTTTACCTTTGCCGATTTGGCTGCCGGCTTGGCCGAAAGATACCGTCTGCCCAACCGCGGCATTGGGGCAGTGACCGATGCGGGGCAGGTATCCATCCAAAGCGGATATGAAGCGATGTTCACTCTGATAAATGACTACAAAAGGCGAACGAGCCTATCCATACATGCAGCGGGTGTCTTGGCCAGCTTTGCCGCCTTCAGCTATGAACAGTTCATCATCGACTTGGAAATGATCCGCATGGTTATCAGAAGTATCGAAGCCGCTGCGTTTACTGATGAGGATTTCGCTTTGGATGTAATTCGGGAAACGGGGCCAGGTGGACAATACCTGACTAAAAAGCATACCTTGGCGCACTGTCGCACAGTTCCATTTCTTTCGGGACTGTCTCCGCTCACAAATGTCGACCCGCAAGACTATAAAAACAAGCTGAAGGAAAACATCGTTAATGCCTTGGCAGAGCTGGAGAAACAGTATCGGTGTCCATATCTGCCTGATGAAGTCCTTAAACGGATCGATTTATATATGATCACCCAAGGGGTGCCGGAGAGTGTTTTAGCGGCAGTCATGAGGGCCAGCCACACCGCGTAATTCGGTATACAACGACTTTAGACTGAAAGATGGAGGGCTAAATTATGTACCTTCCCAGAGACAGCGGGATTGGCCGGATCAAGAGCAGAAAAAAATATTGTTACGGGACCGGCTTGGGAATTGTGCTTTTGGATGAGACCTATCCCGGATTTCCGGGAGATGTGCGAAATCCCAGTGCTTTTCCCTATCCCATACAGTACGAAGTGGCCGAAGGTCTCGATATCAAAAAACTCGTTTTGGACAAGGATAAAAATCAGCATCTTGAAACGATTCTGAAAGCGGCTGGAAAGCTTGAAAAAATGGGTTGCCGGGCCATTCTCGCCGAATGCGGCTATTTTGCTTATTTCCAGAAAGAGATTGCAGCCCGGATGGAAGTACCGGTATTTATGTCCAGCCTGCTGCAAGTCCCATGGGCGCAATCATTGATTGGCCCCGAAAGGGTTGTGGGAATCCTCATGTCCGCGAAGGAGATGCTTCTGGACAAACACTTGACAGATGTCGGGGTAAAACTTGGCAGCAATTATGTGATCGGTGGTGCCATGGATCAGGGGGAATGCCCTGAGTTCGACAACCTATGGACCGAGGGGATCCGACCGGCAGTCCCCCAAGCGGATTATCAACAAGCGGAAAAGGATTTTGTGCGTATAGGTACCCGTTTTTTCAAAGACCACCCGAACATGGGAGCCATGGTTCTGGAGTGCACGGGTTTCCCGCCTTTTGCACGGGCCTTGCAGCGGGAAATTGGCATTCCGGTCTTGAGTTGGGGTACACTTATGGATTTTGCATATTCAATTACCGCACATCGTGATTATTACGGGCATGTTTAGCCGGATGTTGAAAATCTGAGTCCACTTGTGAGAATGGGAAGTGCAGGGATCTGATTTGATTAGATCTTTGGGATTACACCAACTAACTTTTAAATTCCTTGGCGGCATGGTTCTTTCGTGAATCCAAGGTGTTGACAGAAGGCGCTGCTGTGTTTTTGATCAACATATCGCAGCTTCTATTGTTGTTGTGATACCGTCTATATGACTATTTGACACCCTATAAAACTGTGAGATATACGAATTGTATCCAGCAAAACGGCTTGCTGGGGCATACAATCACAAAAGCATGCCGTAGATAACGAGCGGCCCGGTGTCCACTGTTGACCCTAATCGAGAAATAGAGTATCTCACGGACCTATGTACTGAAAAAGATGATCCCGGATTCAAGAAAGGAGACCCTTCGTTGAGAGTCCT
>CAYTBC010000054.1:0-24889 GCA_964435765.1 uncultured Desulfosarcina sp. | reverse complement strand
CTGCCGGTTCTGCAGGGCATCTCGCTTCAGGTGAATCAGGCCGAAACCGTTTGTGTGCTGGGTTCCAACGGTGCGGGCAAATCAACCCTGCTGCGGGCCGTCATGGGAACCCAGCACGCCTTCGAAGGCCGAATCCGTTTTAAAGGCGAGGAGATTCAAACACTGCGCACGGAGGCTATCGTTCGCCTGGGAATCGTTTATGTGCCGGAGGAAAAAATGCTTTTCAGCCCGTTGTCGGTGGAGGAAAACCTTTACCTGGGAGCTTATGTTCTGGAGGACAAAAACCAGATCAAAGAAAATTTGAATTTCGTCTTCAATCTCTTCCCCAAACTAAAAGAGCGCCGCATTCAACCCGCTTCAACGCTTTCCGGCGGTGAACAGCAGATGGTGGCCATCGGTCGCGGTTTGATGTCGAATCCCCAGATTCTCATGCTGGATGAGCCTTCTCTGGGCCTGGCTCCGATTCTGGTGGATGAAGTTCTCGATACGGTCCGCCGGCTCAAAGCAGAAGGCATCACCATCTTGCTGGTGGAGCAGAATGTTCGCGAAGCTCTGGATCTAGCCGACCGTGGCTACGTACTGCAAACCGGCCGCATCGTCGGTGAAGGCTCCGGTCAAGAGCTGCTGCAAAGCGATATGTTCAGAAAGGCATTTCTGGGAATTTAAATCTGAAATTAAAGGAGGAAAGCCCCATGATTTGGATCAACATGCTGATCGGTCTGGTTCTAGTCTTTGCCGGCCGCAAACTTTTTTGGCTGTTTGTAGCCTGTGTTGGTTTTGCCAGTGGGGTTCATTTTGCCCAGAACATATGGCCCATTCATTCTCCGGTCCCAGTCCTGATCTTGGCAATTGTCCTCGGCGCATTTGGCGCGGTCATCGCCATCTTTTTTCAAAAAGCGGCGATCGTGGTCGCCGGATTTGCAGCCGGCGGCTATATCGCCATGATGCTGATCGATCAATTTACCGGATTCGCGGTCCAGATGGCCTGGCTGCCGTATATCATCGGCGGCGTCATCGGCGCCGTCATTCTGTACGCTGTTTTTGACTGGGCCTTGATTTTACTGTCGGCCTTGACCGGCGCCGCCATATGTGTCCAAATGCTGACCTTCAAAGCCTGGATTGAAATCGCTTTGTTTATACTATTGAGTGTTGCCGGGGTGCTTTTCCAGGCCAACGCCATATCAGATCAGCGTGGTGAGCGCTGATTCGCGGAGATCATCTCCTGCTTTTAAATCCATATTTCATTCCCGGTGCAATCCTGAATATCCGGCATTAAATATCTAGCATCCCCGCTATCGCGTTATCAACGCTTTGCGGCAGGCCAGCGTCGCCCTCGTATAGGCGATGGTCTTGCGTCTACCCCTTTTAAATTAGGAAGTGAGGCTGCGCTTAAAGGTGTCGATCAGATCTTCCACGTCCTGCAACGCCCGATGGGCCGCGTCCAGGCCGACGTCCGTAAACCGGACTTCGTCGCCCGGTTTGATCTGACCCAGCCGGGGCAGGTCCGCTGCAATGACCGTGGCAATTTTGCGGTAACCGCCGGTGACCGTCTCCCCTAAAATTATAATGGGCTTGCCGTCGCCGGGAATCTGAATGGCACCCGCAACCACGCCCTCTGAAATGATCGACGCCTCGACATCGGGTTTGCATTGAATCTTTGGGCCCTGCAGTCGAATCCCCGTGCGATCGGACTCCGGCGACATTATATAGGCGACGTTCAAAAATTTTTCACGCGCTCCCTCCGAAAAATGATCATCCTGGGGCCCCCAGATCACTCGCAGGGTCCACTTATTCGTGTAGGCCGGAATCCGTGCCGGATCAAAGCTGCAGCCGGCGGAACGCAGGTCGCCGACGGACAAATCGGATACCAGAATGTCGTCTTGCTTTAATGGCCGGCCCCGATGTCCGCCGAAGCCGGAGGGCAGGTTGGTCGACTTGCTGCCCATCACCGAAGGCACGCCGATACCGCCCCCCACAGCGATATAAGCCCTGAATCCGCTGACCGGTGACTTGAACGCCAGGATATCATCCTTGTTCAGCACAAACGACTGCCACATGGCGACGGGCTGCCCGTTGCGGCAGGGCGCCAGATTGCCGCCGCCAACGGCCACAACGATATCGGTCAAGGCCCGCATTCGGGGTCCCAGCAACATGATCTCCAGGCAGGCCTGATCCTCACGGTTTCCCACCAGCAGGTTGGCGATGCGCAGGGCCAAAGTATCCAACGCCCCGCTGGGCGCAACGCCGTAGCGGCCGTGTCCGTAGCGGCCCAGATCCTGTATGGCGGTCAGTGCGCCCGGCAGCATTATTTTTAGAATGGGTCGGGCTGCCATTGATCGGCCTCCGCGGCGGTGATTGAATTAAATTGAACTCGATCCCCCATGACCAGTAAACTCGGTGGATTTCTTCGCGGATCGAAGAGCTGAATCGGGGTCCATCCGATGATCTGCCAGCCGCCGGGGCTGTCAACCGAATAAATTCCGGTTTGCTTCTGGGCAATCCCCACCGAACCTTTAGGAACACGAGTTCGTGGCGTTGTGCGGCGCGGGGTGGCAAGGGCATCCGGGAGCTCACCCAGATAGGGATACCCCGGCGTGAATCCGATCATGTACACCCGGTAAGTCGGTCGGGTATGCCACCCGATGACATCCTCGGCGCTGAGGTGATGATAATCGGCCACCCATGTCAGGTCGGGCCCGCGCTCACCGCCGTAGACCACCGGGATCTTAATGCTTCTGGGTTCCGGCAGCCGGGATCGATCCAAGTTTGCATGTATCTCCCGGACGGTTGTTTCGAGATGTTCCGGTGAAATCCGCAAAGGATCGTAGATCACCAGCAGCGAGCAATAACTGGGGACCAGTTCAATAACCCCTGTGGGCCGTTGCAGATCCAGGCCGACAAACAATTCCTGGACGCGCTGGTTGACCTCCGGGCTGATGGCGTCGCCCAGCTCAACCAGGAAAGCACGGTCGCCCATGAGACGGAATTTCGGCTTATCGTAGAGCATGGTATTTAATGAAAAAAAATGGTTTCAAGTGCCAGGTGTCGGATTTCGGGCCTTCGCCGCGATGTAGCAGCTTCGTCCGCGCAGATAGCCAGGCGTTTCGCCGGAGGCGCAATACATGCGAATTTGAATTCACGGTTCAATCAGGTTACCGGGGCATCACAATTTTAAAATCCGGATCTCGGGAGCCAAAAGAACCAAATTCGCATTTTTAGAGAAACGTTGCCGGTGCACCAATCTCGACCCCTGCCGACTGCAGGCTCTCTCTGATGTTTTTAACCAAAGCCAGGGCCGACGGATTGTCGCCGTGCACGCAGATCGTGTCGGCCGTCATTTCGATTTCCGAGCCGTCTTTGCACACCACCCTGCCTTCTTGTACCATTTTCAGAACTTTGGCGGCCACGGCGGTGTGATCGTGAATCACGGCGCCGGGTTCTTGGCGTGAAACCAGGGAACCGTCCGGATTGTAGGCCCGGTCACCAAAAAACTCGAAGGCGATTCGAGTTCCGTGTCGAGCGCCGATGGCTTCCAGATCCCGGCGGTTGGCACCGGCCAGAACAAACAATATCAGGCGGGTATCCACGGCCGCGATCGCCCCGGCAACCGCATCCCAGATATCCGTGTTCCGGACAGCCATGTTGTAGAGCGCTCCGTGGGGTTTGACATGCTGCAGCCGCATGCCCTGGGCGGTTGCAAATGCCTGCAGGGCCCCAATCTGGTAGGTCACATAGTCCCTGATTTCATCCAGGGTTGCATCCAAATTGCGCCGGCCAAAGCCGATCAGGTCCGGAAATCCCGGATGGGCCCCGAGGGCAACGCCGTTTTCCTTGGCAAGGGTGATGGTGCGCCGCATGACGGTGGGATCACCGGCGTGAAATCCGCAGGCAATATTGGCCGAGCTGATCAGGGGAATAATCTCCTCGTCCAATCCGAGTTTATAATTGCCAAAACTTTCTCCCACATCGGAGTTCAGGTCGATTTTATTCATCGGCATTATTCACCTCCAGCAAGAATTTGTCAGTTGCTTGTTGTCTGTTGCAAACAAAGCCATCGCTCGAAGAAGATTTTTGCATTTGCATTTAAAAGCCAAGACCACAAGTTTCATTGCAGCATAATAAAAAAAAAGGGAACAGGCAACAGCCTATTCCCTTAATGACATCTGCAAAAAATATTTTAACGTTTGGAAAATTGAAACCGGGCCCTGGCGCCCCTCTGCCCGTATTTTTTTCTTTCTTTGACCCTGGGATCACGTTTGATAAAACCGGCCCGTTTGAGGGTCTGTCTGAAATCAGGGTTGGCCAGAACAAGGGCCCGGGTGATCCCGTGTCGAATGGCTCCGGCCTGGCCGATGATGCCGCCGCCGACCACCGTCACCTTGACATCGTAGGCGCCCAGCGTATCGGTAAGTTTGAACGGTTCGGACATCTCGATGCGTGTGGTTTCAATCGGAAAATATTTTTCCACGGGCTGATTGTTAATGGTAATTTCACCGCTGCCTGGTTTGATCCATGTCCTGGCAATGGCTGTCTTGCGTCTACCGGTTGCGTAGAAAACGTTTTCTTGCTGCATTGGATTCCCCTAAAAAAAATGTTATATGTCCAGCACTTCGGGATTCTGAGCCTGATGCGGATGCTGGTCGCCTGCATAAACTTTTAATTTCTTGAACTGTTTGCGACCCAGCCGGTTTTTGGGCAACATTCCTTTGACGGCAAAGCGAACCATATCTTCAGGTCGCTTTTCTTTGAGTTCCCTGGCCGTGGTCGTCGTAAGGCCTCCGATATAGCCGCTGTGGCGGTAATACTTTTTTTGATCCAGTTTTTTCCCCGTCAGCATCACCTTATCCGCATTGATCACGATAATCCAGTCACCGGTATCCGCGTGTGGAGTGTACAAGGGGTTTTGTTTGCCTTGCAGGCGGGCGGCAACCACTGACGCCAATCGTCCGAGAATTGCACCCTTGGCATCAACAACACACCACCTGCCCTCATTATCCGAATTTTTTGCACTGTATGTGTATTTCTTCACGTTTCCAAGCTCCTACTTTTAATGAATCCGGAAATCTAAACAATTATTCGGATCATGTCAAGAAAAATAATACGATGGCAACTCCAAAAAAACGCTGCCATCCCTTTACAGGGAAAAAATAATGAAGTAGTAATATAATCAGATACACCTCCGTTGCAAGAAAAATCTGATAAGAGACTAAAGTTTTTAAGAATTATTATCAACTGATCAATTGCAGCCGGTCATGGAACAATTAGAAACCGAAGTTAAATTTTATCTCAGCGACATCCAATCGACTCGACGACGCATCCTGAATCTGGGTGCCAAATCCTGCGGCCGTTTTTTTGAAAGCAACGTTCGGTTTGAAGATGCCCAAAAAACCTTAAAACAAAAAAAATCGCTTTTGCGGCTGCGCCGGGATCAGAAAATCACCCTCACGTTCAAGCAGACGCCCCCTGAAATAAATACCCAGTTTAAGGTAATGAAGGAATTGGAAGTTGAGGTCAGTGATTTTGACACCACACATCACATTCTGCATGCGCTGGGGTTTCATCACCAACAAATTTATGAAAAATGGCGTGAAACGCTGGTGTTGAAACAAACTCATTTTTGTCTGGACAGCCTGCCTTTCGGACAGTTCCTTGAAATCGAGGGGACTGGAAAAGACATCAAAGACTTCGGCGTCAAACTGGATTTGCAGTGGGGTCAAAGAATTCTTCTGAATTATCTTCAAATTTTTGAAATTCTGCAAAAAAAATTATTGCTTAAATTTTCAGATGTAACCTTCGACAATTTCAAAAACGTAAAGCCGGACCTAACAAAATATCTGACGCTGCTGGCGGCAGGTGGCGGATAACCCTCTATTCCGAAGCAGGGTTGTTCAGTGGATTCATGACTTCATCGGTGGAAGGTGGGCCAGTGGCCGGTGCTGCCGCTTGGGTGCCGGTGGAGGTTGAAGGCTGCTGTTGAGATGGCGCTGAAGCGTTGCGGGCAGCGGCAGGCAGTTCGACCGCAAAATCCTGTTCGAGGAGCAATTTCCCCCGGGTGGTATACACATAGACGGTTGCGCTCTGATACTCCTCCGGAAATTTCGGAAGGGCCGTTTTAAATCGCATGGTCTTGAAATAATTAATGGCGAAGGCATATCCCGGTTGCCGTCCGGAAGGCTTTCCGTCAACCAGTCGCATAGTGGGAATGGTCACCCAGTGTTCCGGCAGAATATTTCCGCCTTTGACTACCACAATCGCATGGCCGGAAACCCGCTGAGAATTGGGGCTGGTGTTTTTAATTTTGAATTGAACCCTCAGCAAATTTTCTGTGCGCTCAGGGGATACTATAAAGTTTTCGATGGCCACACTTAATCCCGACTCTGAGGGATTGTTCTGCAGCTGCAATTCATTTTGATCTTGATTCGAAACCGCATCTTCTTCGACGGACCCTGCAGTTCCCCGCTTCGCTTCTCCATTATCGTCCTTATCATCATCCGGTACGGGCGCCAGCGCGGGTGCCGGTGTGGGTGCCGGAACATCTGCGGGCGCGGGCACTGCCACCGCCGATTTTTGCGGTCTTTGGGCCGGACTTTCCTGCAGACGCGATTCAGCCAGGACGAGTTTGGTCATGAGAACATCTTTTTCATAACGCAAGGTTTTGACCTGATTTTTTAACGCTTTCAGATCGGATTGGAGTTGAATCTTGTCCCGGCGGATGTCGAAGCTGAAATACAGCAAAGCGGCGGCAACGGCAATAGCAGTCCCCAGCACCAGAAAAGTCAGCAGCACCATCCCCTTAAACCGCTTGAGGGTGATGGTGCGGCCATGATTGCCGATGTACAAAAGGGTCCAGCGTTTGTTGTTGGGTGCGAGCCGGTTCGCGGGTTTCGGGGTTCGGCCGCTATTTATTGGGTTTTTGCTTTGAATTTCCATTTTTCAAATTATATTGAAACACGTTGTCTCCGACTTGTCAAATAATGACCTGCACGGTGTCGCCCGGTCGGGCATTAAAAAATTGACCGGCGCTGCCCTGATTCAACGCGATCTCCAGATACCCGCGACTCCCGATAAGGGCCAGGGGGGCTTGGGGCGCCACACTGCCGTAAGTCTCAGACAATCCGCAGATAAGGTGGGAGCCGATTTTTATTGTGATCCTCTTTTTCCGCCCGCCGACGTCAACAGCGGCCAGTTTCTGTGATTCAATATTTGATATCAGGTTGCCGAAATGATCGATGGCCACAATTTTTCCGATGATCCCGCCGTTTTCGAGCGTCCGGGCCCGAAGATCTTCCAGACGGACGGCATACTTCGGATCCACCTCCTCTCCCATATTTCTGAGGTCAATGCCTTTGGAAAGATGAGCCCCCACCGGGGCAATGATGTCCCTTCCGTGAAAAGTCCGGCTCACTGGGTTTAAATAAAAGTTCGAATTTGTCAGACGAACAAGCGCCGTAATGTCGGTTTCGCCCAACAAAAGGGTCAACACCCCGTTATCAGGGGCAACAAACAGGTGCTTTCTCATTTTGAGGATCAGCAGATCCCGTCGCATGCCGACACCGGGATCCACCACAATCAGATGCACGCTTCCTTCCGGAAAATACAGGTATGAGGCGTGCACGCTGAATGCGGCCTGGACGATATCCTGAGGGGCGATCTGGTGGGTGATATCCACGATGGCTGCGGACGGGTTTATCGATAAAATAACCCCTTTCATCAGCCCAACGTACTCGTCCTCGGTGCCAAAATCGGTGAGAAGCGTGATGATTGACATGATTACGAAAACATCTTCGTTTGAACCTTGAAACCCAGATGTCGAAATGCTGCTTCAGATGCTTTCCGGCCGGAAGAGGTTCTGGTGATGAAACCGATCTTTAAAAGATAAGGTTCAATAATATCCACCAGGGTATCAGACTCCTCCTGTAAGGTGGCGGCAATGGCTTCAATGCCCACCGGCCCCCCGTGGTAAAACTTGATAATGGTTTTCAAGTAGCGACGATCCAGATCAGTCAGGCCTTGATCATCCACGCCTTCGAGTTCCAGCGCAGCGGCAACCGTTTCTCTGGTGATCTTGCCGTCGGCCCTGACCTGACTGTAATCCCTCACCCGTTTGAGCAACCGGTTTACGATTCGCGGCGTTCCCCGCGAACGCTTGGCCAGTTCGATCGCCCCTTCCTCACCCATGGCTACCCCGAGAAGTGCCGACGAGCGTTTGGTAATTTTCACCAGATCGGGATCTGTGTAAAAATCCAGGCTCCGGAAGATGCCGAAGCGATCTCGCAGCGGCGCGGAAAGCAATCCAACCCGGGTCGTCGCGCCCACCAATGCAAAGCGCTTCAATTGAAACCGGTGGCTGCGTGCATGAACCCCTTTATCGAAAACAAAATCAATGGCAAAGTCTTCCATGGCGGGATAGAGAAATTCCTCCACGACTTTGGGCATGCGGTGAATTTCATCGATAAAAAGGATATCACCGCTATCGAGATGGGTCAGCAGACCGATCAGGTCGCCGCCTTTTTCCAGGGCCGGGCCGGAAGTAACGGTGAGGCCGCCCCCCATCTCATTGGCAATGATGTGGGCCAGGGTAGTTTTGCCGAGTCCGGGCGGGCCGTGCAAAAGCACATGGTCAATGGGTTCATGGCGCTGCAGGGATGCTTCAATGGCAATCTTCAAGGTTTCCACAACTTCGGCCTGGCCGATATATTCGGATAGATATTCAGGGCGCAGGGATAAAATTTCCGGCTCCTGATCTTCCCGCGTGGGCTCACCGGAGACGATGCCATGACTGCCGGAAGAATATGAAATGATGTCGTCTGACATGGTCTAACATTCTCTAATAATTAAAGGGTGGGATTAGCAGAATTGCTATCTTAACCATACGGTGACGGTGTGAAAAAATTGAATATTTAAGTCATCTTATCGATTTAAAACTAAAAGTCAAATGACAGAGCGAAGCAAATTACTTAAATAATTAATCTTCAATTATCATTTTTCAAACTCCTTCCATCCGCTCCCCCCGGTACACTTCCTCGAAGAGTTCTTCCGCGTTGGTAATGGCGGGATTGCGCTTCATGGCCTTGGTAATC
Source organism: uncultured Desulfosarcina sp. (assembly GCA_964435765.1). Classification (GTDB taxonomy): domain Bacteria; phylum Desulfobacterota; class Desulfobacteria; order Desulfobacterales; family JAFDCJ01; genus JAFDCJ01. The sequence continues at coordinate 15,809 of CAYTBC010000054.1, read as the reverse complement.
ATCTGGCGGGCATCGGCGGGCTTGTGGCCGAGTTCTTTTATCATGACGTCCAGCACCTGCTTGGAAAAATCATCAACAAGCCGGGGTTCCCGGTCTTCGGCCGATCGAATCAATGCGAACTTGCCCATCTTGCCCTCCAGCGTGGCAATAATCTTTTGAGCGGTCCTGCGACCGATGCCTTTTAATTGCGTGAGTTTGCCGATATCGCCGGATTCAATGGCCGTGGCAATCTCCCGGACCGGCACGTCCAGAGCTTTGACGGCCTTCAAGGGCCCGATATCTTCGACTGAAATAAAATATTGAAAAAATTCTTTTTCAACCTCAAGGTTGAAACCAATCAAAACAGGTTTGGGCTGGCGTTCGGTTTGCTGAAAGTAAATGTAAAGTGAAATTTGTTCGCCCACACTTTTGCTTTGCAGAGATTTCATAACGATGGCGGGAAGCAGCACTTCATAGCCGATCTGGTTCGCAAGCAGCAGCACCCGATCCTCTTCCTTTTTTAACAACTTGCCTTCAAGATAACCGATCACAATCAATATCCGTCGTTCGTCGAGATGATTAAATTATACCCAGCGTCACAATTAAAATATGCCCTTTAAGCGCTGCTCAATTTCCTTTTCCTAATTATTCCCACTTCCGCATCGATAGCCGCGGCATAGTTCCGTTCGCTTGGGACGATGACGGGTCCGACTGCCACCTTCAACAATCTGTCTTCTGACCTCTGTCATCTGCCTTCTGGCCTCTGACCTACCCTCGCCCGTTGCGATTCAGGCTCTCATAATAGCGATAAAAGCCAATAAGGGCAAGTCCGACGGCATCCGAGGCATGATAAGGCCGTATGGGTGATGGATGGCTTAATCGATGCCGCACGGATTCTTCCAGTTGCATTTTGCTGGCATTGCCATTGCCGGTTAATACCTGTTTGGCCTCCCGCACGGGAATTTCAACCGCTGAAACGCCCGCCTGACATCCGGCCAGCATCACCACACCGATCACATGTCCCAGCATGATGCCGGACTTCGGGTATTTTGACAGCGAAAATACATCCTCCACGACCATGAGGTCGGGCTGTTCATTTTTTAAAAATTGAAGAAGCTTTGAAAAGATATGATTGAGACGGTTTGGCAAAGATTTGCTAATGGAGGTATTGATGCTGCCAAAGGAGTAGCTTGCTATTGCGGATCCATTTCCTCGAACGATTCCGACACCGGTTGCCGCAAGGCCGGGATCTATCCCGATGATTGTTATCATCCCGTGATCTGATTACTTTAACTCGTCCAGTTTGTCTTTGGCTATTTTGGCTTCATTGGTTTGGGGATATTTTCTGATCAGCTCCTGCAAGATAATGCGGGCGTTGGCCTTATCTCCCAAATTCAAAAATGCGAAACCCTGCTTTAGAAGCGAAGCGGGAACTTTATTGCCTTTTGGATAGTTTTCTATCACCTTCTGATACTCAAGAATGGCCTTTTCATACCATTTCTCACGGTAATATATTTCACCGATCCAGAACTGGGCATTATCGGTGCGCTCCGATTTGGGATAACGCTCGATGAGTTCGCTGAATTTTTTGCGGGCAGTCTCGGAGTCGCCTTGATCGAAGGCCTGTTTTGCCTGCCGGTAAATCTCGTCCTCGTCGGACATCTTTTTGATGGGAGCGGCAGGTGTAATTTTGGCTGCAGATTCTTTTTGCGGTGCCGGCGTTTGCGTGGATGTTTCAAAATTCAGATACTGCTCAATACGCCGGATGCGCTCATCATTTGCTCTTGTAGATTCGGCCACTTGATCCAGCTGTTCCGTCTTGCTGCCTACAGCTTCGGTCTCTTTTTGTTTTTGTCGATTCAGCTGGAATTCAAGCTCTTCGATCCGGCCGGTTGCCGTTCGGATTTCTTCATTGAGCGCCGCAATTTGTTGGCGCAAAGATGCTCCTTGCTGTCGCAGGGATTGTTCTTCATCCGCTCGGCTTTCCATGTCGGATTTCAACGCTTCGTTCTTTTTGCGGGATTCGGCATTGCGCATTTCCAATTCGGACAGGCGTGTGTCAAGGGAAGTGATCTCGTTCTGATTCACACACCCGAACAATAGCGACAAACTCAGCGCACTTACTAAAACAGCTGATCTCACAACTGATATGTCCATGACGGTATCTATTTTATTTATTTACTGATTAAGCAGCTAACCAAAAAATTATCCGCCCGAACGTTGCGGGCTGCAATGAATCGGCAGCAGGAAAAGGCCGGGCCCTCTCCTGCCGCCTTATCAATGCATCGGGCAGATACCCTGATACCACCCGCATCACCTAAGACAGTGCTGCCGAATGGCAAAGATCTTTTTCTTAGTTTACGACAAAATGGTCGCGCCGGTTTTTGGCCCAGGCTTCTTCATTATTGCGAGGGTCGACAGGCCTTTCTTCGCCGTAGCTGATGGTCGAAATCCGGGCAGCATCAATTCCCAGGTCAACCAGAAAAGCTTTGGCACTTTCAGCGCGCCGGTCCCCCAACGCCAGGTTGTACTCATTGGTGCCGCGATCATCACAATTGCCTTCGATGGTTATCGTGGCATCGGGGTTTTCGCGCAGCCATTCCGCTTTTCGCAGCAAGTTGTCCTGGGCAGTGGGCGTCAGGGTGGATTTATCGAATTCGAAGTAAATGTCTTCCTGCATCACCATGTCCGAAACCTTGGAAACGACAACTTCCTCTTTGGGTGGCGGTGGTTCTTCCTTGACCATGGGTTTTTCTTCAGCCATCGGCTGCGGGGTTGCGTCAACCACCTTCTTTTGGCAGGAAACCGTTAACAACAATCCTGGAATCACAAACATTAGGGCCAAAATAATCCATTTCTTCTTTTGCATTTCTTCCTCCTTTCACGTTGGGAAAAATCTCAGTTATTGAAGACGTTCATAGACCATTTGGGGTTTGTCTGCTCGCCGCTCATAATGAGCAAACGCCGCTGATCGGTTCCAAATGCATTCATCACATATAAACGATAAGGACCTTCACGATTTGAGCTGAAGACAATCAGACTGCCGTCGGGTGACCACGACGGGGATTCGTTGTCGCCTGATTCAAAAGTTAATTGTACCGGCTCCAAACTCTCAACATCAATGACAAAGATATTATGGTGACCGCCCACCTGTGCGGAGTAGACGATTTTATCGCCGCGGGGAGACCAGCTTGGCTGGGTGTTATAATTACCCTCATAGGTTATTCGTCTGGCCTTTCCTGTGGCCAGATCCTGGATGTATATCTGGGGGGTTCCCGACCGGTTCGAAACATAAGCCATCTTCTTGCCGTCCGGTGACCAGGTAGGAGAGACATCGCTGCCTCTCATCTCTGTTATTCTTTTAATAATTTTCCCCGATCCAGTCAACAGATAAATTTCCTGATCCCCTGAAAAAGAGAGCGTTGCAGCTAGTTCAAATTTATCCGGAATCCACGCCGGCGTTATGTTGATGCCATTTTCAGCGACGGAAACTTCCTGCATTTCAGCCAGGTTTTTTATGAAAAGATCTGGTTTGCCCTTCTTATATGAGGTATAGGCCAGATATCTCCCGTCTGAAGACCAGGCCGGAAACAGTGAAATTGAATGGTTGCGGGTCAACTGTTGAGGATTATAACCATCAAATTCGCAGCTGTAAATCTCCTTATTGCCGGTGCCGGTGGAAACAAAGGCAATTTTACTGGCAAACATGCCTTTGTTACCGGTAAGATATTCAACCACTTCGCTGCAGAATCGATGGATGATTTTGCGCTGGTCGGCTATCTGCCCGACATACTTTTTTCCCAGCATACGTTGGCCTTTGAACGTGTCAAAAAGGCGAAGCTCCACCGCTATTCTTCCATCGCGTTCTTCGAAAAGTCCTGTGATCAGCAGTTCGGCGCCGACAACGGTCCAGTTGGCGAAATTAATTTGGGGTTCGAGAACACCGTCTTTGGCCGGATCAAACAGAAAGGCGCCCCGCTCAAGTATTTTAAAATAGCCGGTAAATTCAAGGCTGGACACCAGTAAATCGGCCGCTGCTTTGGACGACCCGGCTTCCGAACCGCTGCCGCTCACATTTTTAAACAACGGAATGGCCAAGGGAATCTTCCTTAAAAAAGGATTGCTGATATCAATATAATCGTATTGGTCCGGGCTGCTTTGAGCCAGACCCAACATCGGCGTAAATAAAATAAATCCAAGGGTAATGAAAACAATGCTTCTTCGGATCGGTGCGATCATTCGATATCCTTACGGGTATTGGTTTTATATAAAACCTCTTAAACTTGATTATTTCCTCAGCCCCTCAGGCGTAAACCTGAGCGCTACTGTCACATAAGGCAGCCTGATGCCCTCGGGATGCGGTGAGACCGGATTGGCTTTGACGATGGCTTTATAGGCCGATTCATCCAAATAGGAATTGCCCGATCTTTGCGTGAACTGGATATCCGTTATTTCGCCGCTCGGCAGAACTTTAAATACCAGGCTGGCTTGCATGGTCCGGCCGTCTCCGACCACCTGCTGGGAGAAAGCCCAGTTCCTTTCTACCTGAAAAGCCACTTCGATTTTATACAAGTCGGTGATTTCCAGCGTTCGTTTGCCGCCGGAACCGGCTCCACCGGCCACACCGGGGCCCGCCGCAACCCCTGCGTCCTTGGCGGTTTGACTTAGCGGCGGCGCGCCCTCACCGCCTTGGGCAACCTTTTTTTTCAAACGATCAATGGCTTTTCGAACCGAATCCGATTGGGATTTTTCAACGTCTTTCTGGACCTTGGATAGAGCCTGATCAATCATATTTTGCCGATTTTGAGTTTCTTTCTTGAGAGATTTTTTAACCTTAGGCTTCTGGTGTTCGGGTGCCAGTGAAACCGTTTTGGCGGGTTCAGGTCGCGCAGGCGGCGGCGTTTCAGGCACCGGCGCCTCCGCAGCCTTCTCGATCTCCTTTTTCGGCAAGGCAACGGTCTTGGCAGCCGGTGCGGGAGTCGGTTCAGCAGCGGCCGCAGGTGCCGGTGCCGGCGCGGCTGCAGGAGGTCCGGGTAATGATACCAAGCTGACGTTGATGGATCCCTGCCCCAATTGCGGTCGGGGGTTATACTCAGGCATAAAAACAGCAGATCCAATAAAAATCAGATGAATGAACAGTGAAATTCCAAAATAAAGCGCCATGAGGCGGGAATCAATACCCGCACCCATTGTATACGCATGGGTATGGTTACTTTTTTTCATCAACTTTTTGATTTTTGCGCAGCGCGTATTTTTTCAATGATGGTCGGGTCGGTGATCATACCCAACTGATCGACTCCAGCGCTTTTTATCTCCGCCATCACCTGCACAACGATTCCGTAGGGTATGCTCTTGTCGGCCTTTAGATAGACATCCCGGTCGGTGCGGCCCTGAAGAATTTTCTCCAACTTATCGCGCAATGATTCAACGGATACCTGAAAATCGTTGATGTAAACCTCCTGGCCCTTATTGATCGTAATGACCAGGTGCTCTTTTTCGGAATCAAGCGGCTTTGCCGTCGCTTCCGGCAAATCAACGTTTAATCCCTGGATCATCATCGGTGCGGTGACCATGAAAATGATCAATAAGACCAGCATGACATCCACCAGCGGCGTCACGTTAATCTCAGACATCAACTCAGTATGCTTGCCGCCGGAAGTCATACCCTTCGCCTCTCAAGTCGCAAAATGTCCCTCTCGACGATGTTGAGAAAATCAGCGGAAAAACTGTGCAATTCGGTTTCGACAAGGCGAATTTTATTCATAAAAAAATTAAAGGCAATGACAGCCGGTATGGCGGCAGCCAGCCCGGCTGCCGTTGCTACCAGAGCCTCGGAAATCCCGGGTGCGACAACGGCCAGACTGGCAGAGCCTCGCTGTCCGATTCCATGAAACGAATTCATTATTCCCCAAACCGTCCCGAATAAGCCGATAAACGGTGCGGTGTTGCCGGTGGTTGCCAGAAAGGGAACCATTTGGGTCATGCGGGTCATCTCGGTGTTGATTGCACGGCGCAATGCCCGCTTGACATTGTCGATGCCGGTAAACTTGGTGCCGAAAGACAATTTTTCGCCGCTTTCCGGAGAAGATCCTGGATTGGCCGGTTCGCCGGACTGGCTTGTCTTTTTCAACTCCACATAGCCGATGCGAAAAATTCTGGCCAACGGACTCCCGTGAAGCTGTTTGGCTTTGGAAAACGCATTGGAGAGGTCACGACTTTTCCAGAAAAATTCCGTAAACTCAGCTGATTGTTTGAATGCGTTTTTAATGTAGCGATATTTAATTAAAATTATAGCCCACGAAGTTACCGAAAAAAAAAGCAGCAATAAAAGGACTAACTGAACCACAAGGCCGGCATTAGTCACCATATGGATCAAATCGATCTCGCCCAGCGCCATATGTTTCTCCGTTTTCTACCTGAATTATTTAAAGATTCGGATTTTATTATTTTTAGAAAAATAAGTATCAATTGAAAATATACAAGTATAATAACTTTTTGTTTTAACTTGTGTTAGTTATCTTAAAAACGATAGTGTGTCAACATATTTGGATTTTAAGGCCGCCGGCGCAATTTTAGCTTGCCTTCGACGGCAGCGGCAATTAAAGAGGTGGGTGCGGGTTTTGGGGGGATTCGGGTGCGAGGTGTGAGGCGGCATTTTTTGTGCAAGCTCACAGCTCAAACCTGCAAGCTCAAGGAATGACGACATGACCGATATAATTGGTGTGGGGTGCAAAGGATAGGCACAGGGCATAGCCTAGAATGCAAAGATCAGTTGAATCAACTCTATTTACGATCTAAACGATCCAAGCTAAAGGAATATTTATGAAAAAGATCGCCAATCTGCTGTTTGAGGCTAAAATGTTAAAAGAAGTCCCAAGGTCGGGATACCAGTTTCTGGGAGCCGGCAAAGAATCGGTAGCGGAACACTCATATAGCACAAGCTTCATTGCTTACGTAATGTCGCAGCTGGAACCGGGGACCGATGCCCTGAAACTCATCAGCATGTGTCTGATCCACGATCTTCCCGAAGCCAGAGTCGGAGATCTGAACACGGTCCATAAAAATTACGTTAACGCCGATGAGACCCGCGCCATGGAGGATGCCGCCCGGGGACTCGCTTTTGGCCGGAATCTGTTGGATCTTCTGGCGGAATATAACGAAGGTCTCAGCCCCGAGGCTCAGCTGGCCCATGACGCCGATCAACTGGCCCTGGTTCTGGAGTTGAAGGATTTGATAGATATCGGCTATAAACCGCCCCATAGCTGGGTGGCCAATGTGATCGGCCGGATTCAAACTGAAACCGGAAAGAAAATCGCCCGTGCAATTATGGAGACCGACCGGGATGCCTGGTGGCTCGATGCGGAGACCTGATCGCAAGCCGTTTGCCGGCTCGGGCTTAGCGTGAAACGGGCCCGGGGGGCTGCTCGGCAACAATTCTATTGACAGAAAGTTTTTTAATCAATAAACATTGATCTTTTTACTGCCCTGTCGGGTTATCCCATGCTTATACTGGAGGAAACAATGAACTGGTTAAAGCAAGCCCTGTGGTCCTCCATCGGCAAAAAGCTGATGATGGCCGTTACCGGCCTGGCATTTTGTATATTTCTGGCCGCACACCTTGCCGGTAATCTGACGATTTATGCCGGCAAAGATGCCTTCAACGCCTATGCCGAACATCTTCACGCGCTAGGGCCGCTGATCACTGCGGCGGAGCTGGGACTCGCGTTTTTCGCCATTATCCACATTATCACCGGGGTCACTCTTTTCTATCAAAACACCCAGGCCCGGGGCGGACGATACGCGGTCAACAAAAAAGGCGGCGGAAGGACCATCGGCTCGGCCACCATGCCTTACACCGGCGTTCTTTTGCTGGCATTTGTCATCATTCATCTGCTTAACTTTCACTTTGTGGACAAAGGTGAGACGACCATCGCCCAACTCGTATCGCAGACTTTTCAAAATCCACTCTGGCTGGGCATCTATGTTGCGGCCATGATCACAGCTGCCCTGCATGTCAGCCACGGTTTCTGGAGCGCCTTCCAGACCATCGGCGCCAACCACCCGAAATACATGCCGTTTATTATGGTATTCAGCATTATTTTCAGCCTGGTTGTCGGATTCGGTTTCGGACTGATTCCGATATACATTTCTTTTGCGGGTTAGAAAGGAATCGTCATGCCCCTTGATGCCAAAATTCCCGGAGGCCCTCTGGCCCAAAAATGGGATCGACACTGTTTTGAATTAAAATTGGTCAACCCGGCCAACAAGCGCAAATATAAGATTATCGTCGTCGGCACCGGTTTGGCCGGCGGTTCTGCGTCCGCCGCCCTGGCGGAATTGGGCTATGATGTCAAAAGCTTTTGCTTTCAGGACAGCCCCCGCCGGGCCCACAGCATTGCCGCCCAGGGAGGCATTAATGCCGCCAAAAATTATCCCAACGATGGGGACAGCATCTGGCGGTTGTTTTATGACACTGTAAAAGGCGGGGATTTCAGAGCCAGAGAGGCCAATGTGTATCGTCTGGCCCAGATCAGCAATCTGATTATCGACCAGTGTGTCGCCCAGGGCATCCCTTTTGCCCGGGATTACGGCGGACTTTTGGCCAACCGGTCATTTGGTGGCGCCCAGGTTTCGCGCACCTTTTATGCCCGCGGGCAAACCGGGCAACAGCTTCTGCTGGGTGCTTACAGCGCCCTTTCGCGCCAGATTGCAGCCGGGAAAGTTCACATGTTTGCACGCCGCGAAATGCTGGAGCTTGTCGTTGTCAACGGCCAGGCCCGGGGAATCGTGGTCCGCAATCTGATCAGCGGTGAAATCGAACGCCATGATGCCCATGCCGTGGTGCTTTGTACCGGCGGCTACAGCAACGTTTTCTTCCTTTCCACCAATGCCATGGCTTCCAATGTGACCGCCGCTTTCCGGGCCTACCGCAAGGGCGCCTATTTTGCAAACCCATGCTTTACTCAAATTCATCCCACCTGTATTCCGGTGCACGGTTCCTCCCAGTCCAAATTGACGCTGATGAGTGAAAGTCTGCGCAATGACGGCCGGGTGTGGGTTCCGAAAGATCCGGCAGACAAGAGATCCCCGTCCCGGATACCGGAATCGGAAAGAAGCTATTTTCTGGAGGAAAAGTACCCGAGCTTCGGCAACCTGGTGCCGCGCGACGTGGCCTCCCGCAACGCCAAGGAGCAGTGCGACCGTGGCAAGGGCGTCGGCAGCACGGGCCTGGCGGTTTATCTCGATTTTGCAGATGCCATTCAAAGGGACACCCAAGCGGTGATTGCCAAAAAATACGGCAACCTTTTCCAGATGTACGAAAAGATAACCGGAGAGAATCCTTACGAGACGCCGATGATGATTTTCCCTGCGGTTCACTACACCATGGGGGGGCTTTGGGTGGATTACAACCTGATGAGTACCATCAAAGGACTTTTCGTGATGGGAGAGGCCAACTTCTCCGATCATGGCGCCAATCGTCTCGGCGCCAGTGCTCTGATGCAGGGCCTGGCCGACGGTTATTTTATCATCCCCTACACCGTTGGCGGCTATCTCGCCGGCACGGACTTGCCGGAAGTCGGCACCGATCATCCTGTTTTCAATGACGCCGAAAACGAGGCCAAATCCCGTCTCGACCGGCTGCTGGCCGTCAACGGCAAACGCACCGTGGACGACTTTCACCGGCAGTTGGGGGCAATTATGTGGGAGTACTGCGGAATGGCCCGCAATAATGAAGGGCTCGGCAAGGCCCGCAAGCTCATCCAGCAGCTGCGCGCCGAATTCTGGGAGAATGTGATCGTTCCGGGCACCGCACGGGATTTGAACCAGAGCCTCGAAAGAGCCGGCCGGGTGGCCGATTTTCTGGAATTTGCCGAATTGATGATCATCGACGCCTTGGGGCGCCAGGAATCCTGCGGTGGGCATTTTAACGAAGCCTTCCAAACCGATGAAAATGAAGCCCGGCGCGATGACGAAAATTTCTGCCATGCCGCCGCCTGGGAATTTGCCGGCGACGAGAAAGATCCCCGGCTTCACACCGAGCCCCTGGTTTTTGAAAACGTCGAACTGACCCAAAGGAGTTACAAGTGACAAAGACAATCAGTTTAACATTGAAAATATGGCGCCAAAGCGCTCCAGGTGCCAAGGGTCGCTTCGAAACCTATGCGGCCGCAGACATTTCAACCGACATATCGTTTCTTGAAATGCTTGACCTGATCAATGAAAAATTGACTTTAGAGGGCCAAGAACCCATTGCCTTCGATCATGACTGCCGTGAAGGCATCTGCGGAATGTGCGGTGCGGTGGTGAACGGGCGCCCCCATGGCCCGGAAAAAGGGACCACCCTGTGCCAGTTGCATATGCGGCATTTTTCAGATGGCGACACCATCGTCATCGAGCCCTGGCGGGCCAAAGCCTTTCCGATCATAAAGGACCTCGTGGTCGATCGCCGGGCCTTCGACACGATCATTCAAGCCGGCGGATTTATTTCGGTAAACACCGGCGGCACGCCGGATGCCAATGCCATTCCGGTCCCGCAGCAGGCGGCCGACAAATCAATGGACGCCGCCGCCTGTATCGGATGCGGCGCCTGTGTTGCGGCCTGCCCGAATGCGGCGGCCATGCTTTTTACCGGAGCTAAAATTTCGCACCTGGCATTGCTGCCCCAGGGACGGCCGGAAGCCGCTCTGCGCGCCATTGCAATGCTGCGCACCATGGACGCGCTGGGATTCGGCAACTGCACGAATGAAAGAGAATGCGAAGCCGAATGCCCCAAGGAAATCTCCATCGTCAACATTGCCCGCCTGAACCGGGAATTTCTCAAAGCAAGCTTTGTTTCTGAAGAAGGGTAGTCAAGAGACAGGCCCACCGATAAGCTATTATTTGCTACCGACCGGATTTATGACACCGCAGACTAAAAACAAAGCACTGCCGGCAGAGTATAAATTCCGCATTCCAAGCACCAAATAACAAATAAATTTCAAATCACAACAATCAATGACCGAAACAGATTCAGCTCCGTCTGGAATTTTGCATTTGGGTCATTGAATTTTGTTTGTGATTTGTGATTTGATATTTGTGATTTTGATTTGCGCCAGCCCGGAGAACTGACCTATGTAAACGGTGAGATCACCGGAAACGCCATCAACGCCAATGACCTTTTCATAAAGTTTCAGATTCGGCCAGAACCTTCTCGACATCCTGAACAAATTTGATCAGATCGAAGGGTTTGGCAAAAATATTGTGAAACCCCAACTCGAGCACCTCATCCAACTTGGGGTGTCCCGGGTACCCGGTCGTAATGATCACTTTCATGTCTGCCAGCTCGGGTTCACTGCGAATACTGCGGCAGACCTCCACCCCATCCATTTCTGGCATGAAGATGTCCAGTATCAGCAGATCCGGGCGATAAGTGCCGAGCTTAATCGAAGCCTCAATCCCGTTGGATGCTTCTTCCACCAGGTATTTACGATCCATGGTCAGGGCTTCCATGAGCATCTGGCGAATGGCGTTGTCATCATCGACTACCAGGATTTTGGGAATTTCGCACTCTAACAGAGTGGGTAGATAGACCGTAAATTCGGTGCCTTCCCCCGCGCGGGTTTCAAAACTGATTTCACCTTTATGGGCCTTGACCAGAGAATAGCTGACGGAAAGTCCGAGACCGGTGCCCCCTTCGGACTGCTTGTCCGTTATAAATGGAAGAAAGATCTTGTCGGCAATCGATGGTGACACGCCCCTGCCGTTGTCTTTGATGTTGATCGAAACCCGGCCGTCATTATTCTGGAAACCGGTGCGAATGGCGATCTCTCCCTGCCGGTGATCGATGGCTTGAACTGCATTGACGATGATATTTAATATGATTTGTTCAATGCTTTGCTGATTGCCGAAAATGTCAGGAAGGTCGTCGGTTAATTCCAGGCTGATGTGAACAGCCGATTTGCGCAGAGTGGTTTTAGCCAGTCGAATGGCGTTTTTCACAGCAGCGTTTACCTGCAGCGGGGCTTTTTCGGCAACATTGGATTGCCGTGAAAAATTTTTTAAATCAGATACCGTTTTGGCGACCCGACGGGCGGCCAATTCCACGTCGGCCATGAGCTGGTTAAGGTTGTCCGCCAAAAAATTAAAGTCAAAGCCGCCGAATTTGCGCCCGGGCTCCAACCGCTCGCGCTCCAGCAGGATCGGCAGAAAATCCGACCAGATCTTTTGCAAAAGAGGAATGTTGTACATAATCAAGTTGATCGGATTATTGATTTCGTGGGCCATCCCGGCCACCAAGGTCCCGAGTGTTTCCATCTTCTGGGCTTGCTGAAGCTGCTGCTGGCTCTCCCGCAGCGCCTGATGGTCGCGCCGCTGCCGGGATTCAAGCTGGGTAATACTCCGGCGCAGCGCGGCCATTTCTTTAATGAGCTGTTCCTTGCTTTTTGCATCCTCGTTCATTGATTTATCTTCAGAATTGCGTCCACGCCGAGTGCGGGTGTCGGAAGGCGCTGCGAACGGTCAGGCCGCGGAGGCCTCTGATTCAAATATCTCCATCATCGCCAAGCATCTGCTTTACACAGTTTTTCAGGACGTCCACGGGAACATCGGCCTGAATACCTGGACATGAATCGGCCATGATCTTCCAGTTGATCGGATCAACTATAATGCTTTCGATAAAGGGCCACTTGCGGCACATCAGCGGTTTGACCGGATGAATGCTGCACAGCTGATCCCAAAAGATGCAGTAGCCGTCTTTTTTTTGCGCCAACAGCGGCCTTGCTCCGGAAAGCGTGCAATAGTGGGCCAAAAATTGTTGGGGATCCGTGCCGATGTGGCGGGAGATGGTATCGATGTCATGGTCCGTTAAATAGGTGCCGCCGTACCCCTTGCAGCACGCGCCGCATCGACGGCACTTGAATAAATTTTCGGGGTTTACGGTTTCAGAGCGCATGCCGGGTCTCCAGGGCCCTTTTAAGGGTGACCTGATCCACGTACTTAAGATCCCCGCCCATGGGAACGCCCGAGGCAATGCGGGTGATTTTAATCGGATACTTTTCCAGAATCCGGGCGATGTAGGATGCGGTGGCTTCACCTTCCACATTGGTGCCCGTAGCCAGCACAACTTCTTTAACCTGATCCTTTTCCACCCGGGCAATCAGTTCCCGAATCCGGATATTCTCAGGCCCGATGCCGTTCATAGGTGAAAGTGCACCGGAGAGAATGTGATACATTCCGCCGAATGCGCCGGATTTTTCAACGGCCACCATGTCGGCCGGCTGTTCGACCACACACAGAAGCGCTGGGTCTCTGGAAGGATCACTGCACAGGCGGCATAATTCACCATCACTCAAGGCAAAACACCGGACGCAAAATTTCACTTTGTCTTTAACATTTAAAATACTCTGTGCCAGCTGTTCGGCTTCCTGGCGCGAACCACGAAGGATATGCATGGCCAGCCGTTCGGCTGTTTTTTCACCGATGCCCGGAAGCTTGGCAATATTTTTAATCAAATTCTGAACCGAAGCCGGATAATAACTCATAAGTCCCTCAAGGCAGGCTTAAGATCGACGAATCACAATCAATCAAGCTATAAACCTATTTTTTTTTAGCTCGCAAGGAAAATTCGAAATACGAAGCCCGAAATACGAAACAAATCCAAAATCCGAATGTTCAAAACTTCTTAAACCGAGAATAATTTTTTTTGATTCGTTGGTTTTGGTCATTTGAATTTGGGTCATTTGATATTGTTTCGAATTTCGGTATTCGGATTTCGGATTTGCAGTTCTTACATTCTGGCCTGCGGGATTGAATCAGGTATTAAAAAACACCTAAAAATTTAAGCGTGGTGCTTTCTCACGCTAACCCCGGAATATTCAGCCCGCCGGTCAGTTTACCCATTTCAGAGCTGACCATTTCCTGAGCTTTTGCCAGGGCATCGTTTACGGCCGCCAGAACCAGGTCCTGCAGCATCTCGACATCCTCCGGATCGACCACCTCCTTTTCAATTTGAATGGAAACAATCTGCTGCCGACCGTTGGCAATCACTTTAACCATACCGCCGCCGGAGCTGGACTCGACAGTTTTATCCGCCAGTTCCTCCTGCAATTTCAACATCTGAGATTGAAGCTTTTGGGCCTGCTTCATCATGTTGGCCATCCCTTTCATAAAAAAACCTCCTTATAGAATCTTCACATCCATCAACTTGCCGTCAAAAATTTCAATGGCGTCCGCCACCAACGGGTGGCTCAGCGCCTTTTGTTTCAGTCGGTGATCTTTTTTTTTTTTGCGATGATTTCCCTCCATCGTGGTTTGGGTCGTTAGTTGAATCTCCACCGGGCTGCCCAGCAGGTCGGCGCAGACCTGTTTGAGGACTGCCATGTTTTTATCGCGCTGAATCATCTTTAATGTAAACCCGTTGGCGGGCAACTCGATCTCCAAAGAATCTCCCGTCTTTTTTTTGATTTTGCATTTTGCCAGATTGGCCGCCAAAGACGGGTTTTGGCGAGCGACGATATTAATAATTTGACTCCATTCGGCAGCCGGCGGCTCAGCCGGATCGGCAGTGGGTGAAACTGCTGCGGCGGCGGGTGCCACTGCCTCGGGCGGGGATTGATCAGCCACAGGTTGTCTTTGAGATCGGTCGAAAGGATCGGCGGCCGTGTTTGCTACCTGCGCCGGGACGACGGCCGGCAGCGGTTCTCCGCCGCGTATTTCCTGTCTTAGATCATCGAGTTTGTCGATTAGAAGGTCGATGGGCAAGGCGGGCTCGGACTGCAGCAGCCGTATCAGGGCCATTTCCAGAGCTAATTTGGGATGGGGCGACAGGCGCACGGCCACCTCTTCCCTGTAGAGCAGATCAAAAATCTGATTCAATGTCTCCTTGGAGGTTCGCTGGGCCTGTTCCATCAACTGTTCGATCTCGCCGGAGGGAAGATCGACCAGCTTTTTGACTTTCTTGCTGATGGCGGCAACCAGCAGATTGCGGAAGTGCTCAAGAAGGTCCGCGTAAAGTCTTTTCATGTCGTGGCCGCGGTCATAGACATCATCCAGCAGATCGAGCATTGCCGGAACATCGGCCGATAGGATGGCCCCCGCCAGGTCATAAATCGTCTTGCGGTCGACCACCCCGAGGATGTCCAGCACCTGCTCGTGGGTCATCTGCCCCTGGCTGCAAGTCATGATCTGATCAAGCAGACTCAGGGCATCCCGCATGCTGCCACCCGCTTCCCGGGCTATCAATCCCAGACTTCGATCTGCCATCTCGACGCCTTCCTGGCTGCAAATCCAGGCCATATGCCTGACGATGGCGTCCAGGGCGATGCGCCTGAAATCATGCCGCTGACAGCGGGAAAGGATGGTTATCGGTATTTTGTGGGGTTCGGTGGTGGCAAACATGAACATGACATGGGGGGGTGGTTCCTCCAGCGTCTTCAACAGGGCGTTGAAGGCGGCCATACTAAGCATGTGAACTTCATCGATGATGTAAATTTTAAAGGCGCTGTGAGCGGGCATATACTTGATATTTTCCCGCAATTCCCGCACCTGGTCGACGCTGTTGTTGGAGGCGCCGTCGATCTCAAAGACATCGACGGCATGACCCGCGGTGATCTCCTCGCAGGATCGGCAGACATTGCAGGGCATAGGCGTCGGACCGTCCTTGCAATTCATGGCTTTGGCCAATATGCGGGCAACCGTTGTCTTGCCTGTGCCGCGGGGACCGGAAAACAAAATGGCATGGGCGACGCGGCCCGTTGAAATCGCATTGGTCAGGGTGCGTGTAATATGGGTCTGTTCGACAACCTGATCAAAAGTTTGCGGGCGGTACTTGCGTGCAAGAACGAGATAGGACA